>CAYSYX010000437.1:0-8100 GCA_964435055.1 uncultured Polyangium sp.
CAAAGCTTCTTCGCGTAGGGCGCTTGTTAGCGCCCGGAGCGAACCCTCAATTCAAGGCGTGCGCTTTCAATCCCGCTTGCCCACAATCCACCGGACCCGCCCGCAATTCCTTTGCCCACAATTCCCTGCGTGCGGCATCAATCCCGCCCGCCACCAAATCAAGGCGTGCGGCATCAATCCCACCCGCCACCAACTCAACGGACGTGCGGCATTAATCCCGCCCGCCACCAACTCAACGGACGTGTGCGCAATTCTCTTGCGTGCAAATCAATGGACGCGCATTCAATACACGTATCAATCCGCCCCGCGGCCGAACGCTCCGCGCTCCTGAAAAAGCTCGAAGAAGAAGCAGCGAACGCGGCTCGTGAAAAAGAAGAGCGGCAAGCCAAAGCCGACGAAGCCGACAGTCTCGAAGCCCAAGCCAAAGAATTACTCGCAAAAGCCGCTGCGCTCAAAGCGGCGTCCAAAAAGTAGCTCCGTCGTTTCGCGCCCATCTCCAGTTGTGGGCGCAGCTCGCATTGGATGTATCAATTCCCCATTCGCCTCACGAAACACTCCGCCGCTGCGCTTCTGGACCGATACTTGGTCGGGCGCATGATCCGCGATTGAACAAATTGTCCGCCCTTCGGTCGACCCTGCGATCTGCCGTCGGTCGGATCGTTGGGCCACCGTTGTTTTGCGCAAACCGCGGTCGGCTCCATCGTCCGGCATCTGGATGTTTCCCGCATCCACCGGTGTTCCAAAAGGTGAAATGCAGATCGTATGGGCAACTGACCGATAAACGATTCCTCCCGAGATCGGTTGTCGAATCGATCGACGTCGGGGTTTCGAAAGCGACAGGTGTTTGCGGGATTTTTTCTTGCGGGGTTTTGAAAACGGCCGGGGTTTGCAAGATATTGAAAGAAAATACGGCGAACGCGACAGGTCTTCATCCACTTGGGACCTCGGGTTTGAATCGTGCTTTGGGGGATGAGCGGTTCGAGACGCTCTGGTCGGGAATTTCGTGAACCGGACGCATCACTATCGTGGTGAATGTCCATGGATTTCTGTGCAGAGCATTGGTCATTCCGTATGGTAATCTGCGGATCTTTCCATTGCGAGATCTTCGTCGCGGTTTGTGTCGCCGGCAAAGTTGTTATCGTTCGACTTCCGACTTGACAGACGGCGGATCCTGGGGTGAGACTTCGATTCCAAGTCGTGCAGCAAGCTGTGCAGCGTATTCCAAGGTTCATTTTTCATGAGCGATTTGCCGAGTAAAATCACGGGAGCCGCGGGCGATGAGGAAAGTCCGGGCGTCGTGATCGTCGACGCGGACTGCCGGGTGCTCGACGTTGATGAAGTTGCCGCCGAATATTTGGGGGACGGGGCCGAGGCCTTTGTAGGATCGGCAGTTACGGAACGATTTCGGGGACTTGTCAAGGAAAACGAAGGCCTGTCGACCATTGCGTCGCAGCGAATACGTCGGTCCTGCACATTGTTACGTACGAACGGGGACGAAATACCGGTCGACGTACGTATTCGTCGGTTTCTTGGCGGTGGGGTTCAGCGATTTGCCCTGGAGTTTGCGGTACGTGAACACACGAAACCGCGCCTGAACGACTCGTTTTTTGCTGCCGTGTTCGATTCGGTGGATGCGATTGCCGTGATCACGGATGCCCGGGGCGTGATTGTTTATGTCAACGAGCGTTGGACACGATTTCAGCGCGAGAATGGTGGCGACATAGCGACGTGCGGCATTGGGAACGACTATTTTTCCGTATGTTCCACGGCGCAGCGGCGGGATGTCGGGATGGCGAAAGCGGTTCGGGATGGTCTCGAGGAGGTGTTGCGAGGAGCGCGGACGTCGTTTCAAATGAGTTATGCTTGTGACTCGGCGACGGAAGAGCGTTGGTTTCAAGTTCGCGGCAATCGATTTTCTTATCGAGACCAAGTATACGTTGTGATATTGCATGAGCGGGTCGACGAATTCAAGCGCGTCGAATTGGAGCTGCGGACCAAGCAAGCGCATCTCGAGGATGCGGCGAAACTGGCGAATTTGGGTTATTTCGAGCGGATCATGCGGGGGCCGCGGACGTTCGACTGGTCGCCGGAGACAGCTTTGATCATGGGGCGTGATCCTCATGCTCCGGCGCCGTCGATCGATGAATATTACGAATTGGTTCATCCGGAAGATCGAGGCAATCTGCATTCCGGAGCTTGGACGGCTTACGGTGAAAAACGCCAATACGAGACCGAATATCGGGTCGTATTGCCCGACGGTCGCGTGCGGTGGATTCATAGCACCGCGCGTCCCATTTTTGATGCCGACGGTGAAATCGAGCGATTCTTCGGCGTTTTGCAGGACGTCACGCAAACCAGACGCATCGTCCAAGAATTGGAACGCCAAGAAGCGCGATTCCGAGCCATCTTTGATTTGTCGCAGGACGGTATCGCCGTCGTCGATATGGACGGCACCATTCAAACGGCGAATGTTCGTTTTGAGGAAATCATCGGTTCTCAATCGGGTTCCATGGTCGGACGTTCCGTGTACGCGTTTCTCAAGCCCGATTCCGCGGCGATGATGAAAGCGCGTTTTGCGACGCGTATACGGGGCACGTATGTCGATCCCGTCGTGGACCTCGTTTTGGCCGACGGGACGCGCCGAACGTTGCGCACGTCATTTCGTCAAGTCACCGATTCGCATGGCGTGAATGCCGGCGCCATTCTATTTGCAACGGATCTGACGCCCACGGTCGACGCTCAACGAGCGCTCGAACTCACGTTGGCTCGTTTTCAACGGGCGCTCGAATTGACCAATACGCTCGTTTCGGATCAAGATCGAAACCTACGGTTTGTCCGAGTATACAACGGTCACTTTTATCAAGATCCCCTCGGCAAACGCGACGATGAATTGTTGCCGATGGAGTATGCCAAGCGGATCGTCGAAATAAAGCAAAGCGTGCTTGATTCGGGGATTCCGGCGCGCGAGGATGTCACCGTATTGCGCAGCGATGTCTTGTCGCATTTTGATTTGTGCGTCGAGCCGCTCATGGGGCAACATGGCGACGTGATCGGAATCACGGCCGTGGCCGTCGATATTACCGATCGCGTGAATGCCGAAATCGCGCGGCAGCAGCATAACGAGCGAGTACGCGCGGAGCTCGAAGCGAAAAACAGCGCGCTCGAATCGGCGCGGTTCGAGGCGGATCAAGCGAATGCGGCCAAGAGTCGATTCTTGGCGATGATGAGTCACGAGATTCGGACGCCCTTGAATGGCGTGCTCGGAATGACCGGCGTATTGCTCGACAGTTTGCAGGATTCGGCGCAGCGGGATATCGTCGAGACGATTCGGATCAGCGGCGACGCGTTATTGACCATCATCAACGACATCCTTGATTTTTCAAAAATCGAAGCGGGCCTGATGGACCTCGAGGAGCAACCTTTTGCGTTGCGCCATTGCATCGATGACGTCATTGATTTGGTCGGCCCGCTGGCGCGCAAGAAGTTCATTGAATTGTCTTTTGTCGTGGACAAACGTCTGCCGCTCGATGTTTTCGGCGATATTACGCGCCTGCGTCAGGTACTCGTGAATCTCGTGGGCAATGCTCTGAAATTCACGGATTCCGGCGAAGTGGCGGTCGAAGTGTCCATGGACGGGGTGACGGGGGCGGGAAAGTTCGGTTTGCATTTCGCGGTTCGAGACACCGGGATTGGCATTGCGGCCGAGCGTATGGGGCGGCTGTTCCAAACGTTTTCCCAAGTCGACGCATCCATCAATCGCAAATATGGCGGAACAGGTTTGGGACTGGCCATTTGCAAGCGCCTCGTGGAGCTCATGGGGGGCAAAATATGGGTCGAAAGCACGCAGGGCAAAGGCACGACATTTCATTTCTCGATTCCAACATCGGCCGCTCCGCCGATTGCCAGCGAATTCCTCGAGGCGGTGGCGACTGCGCGGCGGGATCTGGAAGGAAAGCAGGTGCTCATCGTCGACGACAATGCCACGACCCGCCATGTGCTCGGCGAGCAACTCAGGTCTTTCGGCCTGGTTCCGGTAGGTGTCGCGTCGGCACAAGAGGCAATGGCGATATTGATGCCCGCTGTTCCGAAGCAGGACGCCGAAATGGTCAAGCGGTTCTTGGTGGTCATCATCGACTTGGAAATGCCCGAGGTGACCGGATATCAGCTCGTCAATATGCTGCGAAATGATCCGCAATGCGCCGAGCTGCCCATGTTGCTCACGACGGCGTCGGATATCGTCCCTTCGGAAGTCGCCAAACGCTGGTTGGCGCCGTGTTTGAGTAAACCGGTCAAACCTTCGACGTTGTTCGACGGCGTGATGCGCGCATTGCTGCATACGCCGCATCGATCGTCGCGCGGGCCACGATCGATTCCCATTGATTCGACGCTCGGTGTGCGTTGTCCATTGCGGATTTTATTGGCCGAAGACAATGTGATCAATCAGAAAGTCGCTTTGATGTTGTTGCAGCGGGCCGGGTATCGCGCGGATGTGGCCGCAAACGGTCAAGAAGTGCTCGATGCCGTGTCGGCCAAAGCGTACGACCTCATCTTGATGGACGTGCAAATGCCCGAAATGGATGGCCTCGAAGCGACGCGGCGATTGCGTGGTCCCGGACCGTGGCTCGGTAAACCGCGCATTGCCGCGATGACGGCGGACGTCATGCGTGAAGGGCGCGAAGCGTGTATTGCCGCGGGTATGGATGATTTCGTGGCCAAACCCATTCGTGTGCACGAATTGATGCGCTTATTGGAACGCAGCGCCGTGCAAAAACCGAATGAACCGACGAGCGAAGATGCGTGGCAAGCGGGCACCGAGGCGCAGCTCATCACCGCCGACGAAGTGGTGATTGACGAAGGTACGTTTGCCGCGCTGCACTCCGTTTGCGCTTTGGAAGGCGACGACACGCTCCCGATGTTGGTTCGCGAGTTCATTGCGGATTCGCAAAAAATGCTGCAATCGCTGGAAGTTGCGCACGCGGCCGCGGATATGGTGACGATGGAGCGATTGGCGCACACATTGAAGGGCACGTCCGGTGCGTTTGGCGCGAAAACCTTCTCTCGATTGATGGCGGATCTGGAGCGGGCGATCAAAGAGCGAACATCCACCCATCTGGTCGCCATGATTGCCGCGTCGCACGTCGAGCATGCGCGGGTGGCGTCGGCGCTCGAGACATTGTGCGAAAGTGTGGCCGTGGTGCAGCGACCGACGAGCGTGCGGTGAACGCTGCATTTACAGCCCGTTGATTTATCTGCTCGCACCCGAAATCGTCGGTCGACATCGCTCGAAATACCTGCGTATTCCTCGCTCCGTCGCCCTGGCTTTCGGGCGTTCGCGACGATAATTCAACGGGCGGTTACGCCCCGACGCCCATGGCGGCTTTGCACATTTTCGTATAAACATCGCGGAAGATGTTATCGGGATCCATGCGGGCTTTGGCGCGCTCGTAATTGGCCTTGTTCCACGTCTTCCAGAAGTCTTCCACGCTGTAATAGTTGTGCGCAATGAGTGATTTCATGCCGCACAATTCGATGAGTTTGTCCTCCATCAATTTGTAGTAATTCTTGGTGCCGTCTTGCTCCATGCCGTAGATCGCGAAATCCAAAAACAGCGGATCACGCATATTTTCATAAACTCGGTCGGCGAGCCATTCGTAGTCGCGGACGCGTTTGTACGGGACGCACCACAGCGGGTAGAAGTTGAATTCTTTGTCGTACCATTCGAAGAATGGTTTGGCGGCTGAAAACGGGATGAAGATATCGACGATGACCGTGGGTTTTTTTGGCAAAACGAGGGATCCCAAGTGCTGGGCCAACCACAAGACCTCCGACGAACCCAAAAATTTGCCGAAGAAAAAGCGTCCGACGGCAGATTTGGGATGAACGTTGGTCACGCCGCGATCATAACGGAAGAAATAATCCGCCACTTCGATGTAGTCTTCGGTCCGTTCGCGCGTGCTGATGTAATACACCTTCATCCAATCGTACGCATTGACGTAAGGCGCCGTATCGGTGAAGGTTCCGAGCGACAAGACCCATTCCGTCGGGGAATGGACGATGCCATCCATGAAATCGACGTCTTTCAATTCGTAATGCCGGTAAATGGCGGCTTGGTATTCTTCGAGGCTCGCGTATTTTTCATACACCATCCGCACATAACGTTTGGCCGGGACGAGCTTGAAGGTCAGCCGAGTCAATATGCCGAGCGTTCCGAACGAACTGTGCATCATTTCGAAAATGAAGGCGTTCTCATTGTCGGGTTTGCAAATCAAGACCTCGCCTTTGGCCGAGACCACTTCGTATTCCGTGCAGGTATCGTGAAACCCGCCATGAACGAAGGACATCGATTCGATGGAACAGCCCGAGACGGCTCCACCGATGGTGATCGTCTTGAGTTCGGGGACGACAATCGGCACGAGGCCGTGGCGCATGGTGGCTTCGACCAAATCCACGAATGCGACACCCGGTTCGGCGATGCAAATCCGTTGTTCCGGATCGATATGCAAAATTCGGTCGAAATCGCTGATGTCGATTTTATCGTCGTCGCGCCGGAGATCTCCCACCTTGGGAACCTGATGCGATACGGCTTTTTTGCGCGTGGATACCGGTTTGTTGCCGGTGCGATTACGTAATTGTGCGGCGACTCGTTCGACCTTGGCCGCGTGCGTGGATTCCCACGTCTCCCGAGGGACATGGTCCGAGCTGACCGTACGTCGACTGGTACGGTTTTTTTGGACAGTCCAATACGCATACGCGCCGGCGCCGACGAGCAACGCGCCCGCCGTTTTGGCCACGCCGGAAAGCAAGCGCCGAGAAATGAAAGATGATTCGCTGGAGTTCATTGGGAGGGCGCAGCATAAGCGTCGCCGAGCGCATTGTCGAGCGAAAAATGGAGATTCCCAACCAAGGAACATGGACGTATCGTGCACCAAGCTCCGATGAAACCATACCATTTTATCTGCGCGCTCGCGCTGTTGGAATGTTCGGGTGCGTCCCGGAAAAACGCCGTTCCGACGTCGACGTCCGTGTCGGCAACGCCGGATGCCAATGAAGGAAAAGACGCCGCGCCGGCTCTCACGGGCGATTGGTGAGCTCCTTTCGGCGGCGCCGAGGGTCGGTTTGTCTTTCTGCGACGCTTCGACGGTCCGGGTATGGGTATGGAAGGGCCCGTGCAGTGTTTGTCGGGACGGCCCATTGCATACGGGCCCGCGGTGTCAGTGGCGGCGACTGCGCTGCAGGGCGTAATTGACGCCGCCTCGTAACGTCGCGAGCGTCACGATTCCCTCCAAGTTGGCTCCTATTTCGACCAACGTTCGCGCGACATTGGGGCGCATGCCCGTCAACAGAACCTCCGCTCCCAACAGTTTCCCGGCCCGAGTTGCCGCAATGATGGCTTCGGCCGTGGTGTAATCGGTTTCGCGCACGCCGGTGATATCCAAAATGGCCACGCTTGCTCCGTAGGCCGGAATTCCATGGAGCAGCGTCTCCATGATCATGGCGGAGCGGCCGGAGTCGATGTGTCCAACGAGCGGCATGACCAACACTCCGTCGGCAACGGGCAAAAGCGGCGTCGACAATTCCCGTAATGCCTTTTGTTGCGATTCAATCAGCTGTTGCTGCAAGGTCTCGCGTTCTTCCGCCGCGCGACGAATCGCCGTCAGATCCGCCGCGACACTGCAAATACTTCGAATATCACCATGCCGATCATGGATGGGGAATTCGACGACCGAGCAATCGCGAGTTTCGCCGAACCCATCGGTGATGCGTTCTTCCCGCGTTTGTCGAGCTCTTGTTTCGAAAACGTGTTTTGCACCGCGTTCACGTAAAGCGGCGAGCTCGGGGGGCCAGCATTCCGCATCGGTTTTTCCGTGAACATCGTCTTGGGCGTGGCCATTCCATTGTGCAAAAACGTGGTTGACGAGCTGATATCGACCGTGTTCGTCTTTGAGCGACACGGATGTGGGCAAGTTATCGATGATGGCCGAAAGAAGAGCCTTGCTTTCGATCAGCTCGAGCCGTGCATGTTCTTCATTCGAAACATCTTCGGCTTGCGACACGACGCCGACAATCGCGCCGTGTTTGTCGCGTAGGAGGGTATTGTAC
>CAYSYX010000438.1:0-8096 GCA_964435055.1 uncultured Polyangium sp.
CCGGGAGAGCTTTTTCTATAACTTCGACGCGAACATGGTCGATAACATCGACCGTCCTGGTTTCGATGTCTCGTCGGTCTCGATCGTGGACACCAAGAGTATTGGCAAGACGACGAATGCCGCCGAAAGCACCAACGCTTCGGACGCAATGGCCAAAGACCTGAAAGCAGACTCGGACAAGCGTGTGGCCGACATCGAAGCCAAGTCCAAGACGGTCGAAGGGCAATTGCGGGCCAAAGCGGCATTTGCCGATTGGCAATTGCGTATGGCGAAAATACAGACCAAGGCTGCCAAACGCAACATCGTCAATACCTACGTATGGGATGGTGATGGTGGATTGCATGCCGAGGAGGAAAGCTTTGCAGGCACCATCGAGCATTGCATCAGCGGCGAAAAGAGTGACTCCTCGACCAAGGGAGGGATGTTCTCCATCGTGGCTGGTCCGTATGCGTCCGACTTCTCGCTGGTCAAAACAACCGCCGATACGGGCTCCGTGGGCAAGACGTTGAACGAGAGCAAGGCGCTCGAGCTGGGCGTCGATCTCTCGGGGGTCGAAAGCGACGGCATTACCGATCTGCAAGATCGTCCCCTCAAACCAGGCGAAAAAGTCGATCGTTATCGATTCATGACTTTTTACCTCGAGGGAAGCACCGACCACTTCGCAGACTTTTTCGACTACGTGGTCGATCCGGAGTGGTTGCAAAGCAATGACGAGGAGGCCCGAGCGCTACGTATGGCTCAATCGAAGTCCAACAAATGCTGGCGTGTGCTTCATCGCGTAACGTACGTCGAGCGTCCCGCGCTCATGAACTTCGGTCGCGATACCGGCCCGCGTAACTCGTAATTGCCTCTTGTGCTCGCGAATCGGCGCAGCCGAATCATCCACCTGCGAGCGCAGCGCCTCAACAGATACCGTCGGATGCTCGATGACCGTGTAGTCCTCGTGCGCCCCGCATCCGAGCGGGACGAGCGCAATCCCCCGGCACGGCTGCAATCGCCCCCGTGAATATCGTACGAAGTCCCATGAATGCCTCCAGGCGCCATACGATCATTGCTCTCCGGGGGAATTGAATACGCTCGGAAGTCCGCATCGAACCCCAAAACCTGACGGGCCGAACCTCCATCATGGAGGCTCAGCCCTCCAGACGACGTGCCCATGTCACGCCATCTCCATGACGAAACGCGGCCATTCGCGCGCTGATACGCATCGATCCGGGGGCGTCGCAGGCCGGCACAGCCATTGCAAAAGTGCTTCTCAGACAACGGGAAACCTCTCGATGGAAGGATCACCTCGACCATGCGCCTTGGGCGCCGCGGCAGGGATCCGCCACGATGAGGGCCTATGAACGCAAAACGACTTTTTCGACGAGGAACGTGTCATGCTGAAATCCACCAATCTCTCGCTTATCTCGCTCGTTGCTCTTTGCGCGTCGCTCGCGCCGACTGTGGGTTGTTCCTCGGCCATCGATGAAGAATCTTTGCTTTCCGATGAAAGCTCTGAAACAATTGGTTCGGCCTCCTTGGCGATTGCCACCTACGATGATGACGAAGATTGGGTACTCGCCAATGATTTTCGGCCCCGAATCAACCTGAAGTCGAGCCACCAATGTTTCCCGCTCACGTTCAAGGAAACCGCGTTCGATAGCGACTACGTCGACGATTGGACGGTGGACACCTCCGATTTGCAGGATTTCTGTCGCGGTAGCTTCAGCGATAACTTCGTCGTTGCGGCCAACGTCGTCCGCGACGCGACGCGCAGCCAAACCTTCCGCATTACGTACGGCATCCCGTTCGGAATGCAATATTCCCATCTCGACTCGACCGGCACGCTCTATTTCATGGGCGTCGTGGATGACGAGATCGGATCTCATGGCGAGGACGCTCAATACATCGTCGTCGACGTGGTCGACGGCAAGCTCACCTCGGTCTGGGCCGACCTGCACAAGGGCAACTACGTCGTGCCCAAGGACTGGCTGAACCTGACCGGAAATCACGTCAATGTGTACCCCGGCAAGTATTACAACTCGCTCAAGCTCTACAACTGGACCGTGAGCGCGACCGACGTGGCCTGCGATACCGACTACAGCAAGAGCGACCTGTATTGTGTCTTTAGTTATACGGATGGGAACATCCTGGACTATTTCATGAACTTCGGCGATCCGGTGGGGACCGATCACCAGGGTTACGGCAAGCTGGTCATGGCAGACGAGGCGTGTGATGGCACGAGCTACACGTCTCCGGATGGCATCACCTACAGCGGCAACTCGCTCACGGCGCTGCGTGGTTACATCGGCTGTGACGGCGAGAGCACCACCAAAGTCTGGTCCGGCAGCTACATGA
Source organism: uncultured Polyangium sp. (assembly GCA_964435055.1). Taxonomy (GTDB): domain Bacteria; phylum Myxococcota_A; class Polyangia; order Polyangiales; family Polyangiaceae; genus Polyangium. Next base: position 2,341 of record CAYSYX010000438.1, read on the forward strand.
TGCAGAAGAGCGCTTACACGTCGCCTTATTCGCTGGCGGGCTGCAAGTCCGGCGATCTGACGGGCGGAGACATCTGCAATGCGTCCGTGGACTCGGCGAGTGACACGTGGACGACGTTCTCCGGGACCGACTTGTACATGGAGCCGGATGTGGCAGGCATGATCCGGTTGGAGAGCGAATCGGGAACGGGCTTTAATGACATGATTTCGGTGGCCACCACGACGCGTCCTTCGTCGATCTCGCTTCGCACCGGTTCGCGCGTCGACAAGGTCTCGGTAACCTACACGGACGGTACGATCACGAGCCACGGCGGCACGGGCGGGGATGCGTCGTCCATCAGCGGTCTGTCGACCGACCCGGTCATCTCGGTGAAGCTCTGCGACGCCACGAAGAGTGGCGACACGCGCGCCGGCTATATCAAACTCACGACCCTCTCGGGCCGGACCTTGGAAGGCGGCGAGGGCAGCAGCAACTGCGAGACGATTGCTCCTTCGGGCAAGCAGCTCTACGGCTTCTACGGGCGTAGCGGCACCGAGCTCGATGTTCTCGGCACGTACTGGGGGTCGATTTACCCGACGGCTTCTGACGTATCCATCAGCGTGACGGATACGACGGCCACCGGTTCGTACACGTTCGGCGCCGCGGGCAGCACGACCGACGCGTCGACGTTCACTTGGCAACGTTCGGCCACGGGCTCGACCACCGATGCCTCCACGGTCGGCACATCGAGCTCGTACACGCTCAGCGCTTCCGATAACCAACAATACCTGCGTTTCTGTGTGACGCCGGTCAACGATTGGGCAACCGGCACGCAATCGTGCTCGGACTGGACGTCCGTCGGACACATCGTTTCGTTCTACGAGCACAACCAATCCGGCGGCGCGTCGAAGCACTTCGCTTACGAGAAGTCGAGCTGGGGGAACTGTGTCAACATGACGAGCCATGCCTTCAACGACAAGGTATCGTCCTTGACGTTCCGAACGCCGACGACGAAGACCGCAACGGTTTGGCTCTACAAGGACGTGAATTGCGCCGGACCGGTCGTGACGTATACCGTCCCGGCGGGTCAGATCTCCTCGGTCGGCTCGATGACCTCGCAATGGGGTTCGGTGTGGAACGACGCGTTGTCGTCGTTCAAAGTGACCTGGTGATCACGAGGTTTCCGGGACGGGCTGAACGCCGCCCGACTCGTCCTTCACACGACCCCGCCCACGCGACCCCGCCCACGCGACCCCGCCCACGGTTGAAACCGTGGGCAATTCAATAAAAAGTCGTCCACTGCCGTTCCGGACTGGCGTCGTTCATTCAACGAGGAGAAATCGCTTCTCCTGCGAATACGAACCAGATTCACCGTATGGGGAGAAGGTCCCTTGGAGCGATTTTCATTCAACCCCAAGGATCGAGGACGACTTTTACACAGCCGTCCTTTTTCCGATTAAAAATATCGTACGCATGCGGGGCTTCTGCGAGCGGGAGTTTGTGCGTGATGATATCATCGAGGCGTATTTTTTTCGAGACCACCATTTCGATGAGCTCATCGATATAATTCTGCACGGGCGCTTGGCCGGCTTGAACGCGTAATCCTTTGTCGAACCATTGGCCGACGGGGAAATTGTCGTAATCGGTTCCATATACGCCCAAGATGCTGACGCGTCCGCCGCGACGTACGGCGCTGAAACATCGTTCGATGGCGGTGATGTTGCCGCGTTGCAAGTGGAAAATATTGGCCACTTTTTTGAAAAAACGCGTGCGATCGCTCTCCATACCGACGGCGTCGACGCACACATCGACCCCTCGACCTTCCGTCCATTCGCGAATGGCTTGAATCGGGTCGGTTTTGCTCGCATCGACGACCAGGGCCCCGGCCGCTCGACGCGCCATTTCGACTCGATACGAGAGAATATCCACGCCGATGACTTTCGAGGCGCCCATGACTTGCGCCAATTTCAGGGTCATCAATCCGACCGGACCACAACCGAATACAGCGACGGTTTCGCCCGGTTTGAGGTTCGCCCAGCGCAGTCCACTGTATCCCGTCGGGAGAATATCCGTTAGAAACAGGACTTGCTCGTCTTTGAGATCGTCGGGGACTTTTCGAGCGCCGTGATCGGCATACGGGACACGGACCCATTGAGCTTGGCCGCCGGGGTAACCGCCATAAAGTTCGGTATAACCATACAATGCGCCGCCTTTTTGGCTGAGCAGTCCTCCTTCGGGGCCATAATGTCGAGGATTGGAGCGTTCGCAATGGGTGGGAAACGACGACGCACAGAACCAACATTGTCCACAAGAAATGGGAAATGGCACGACAACCCGATCACCACGCCGTACGTTCTGGACTTCGGCGCCGACTTCTTCGATGATTCCCATGAATTCGTGCCCCAAAACAAATGGCTTCAATTGCGGAAAGTAACCGTTGTAGATGTGCAGGTCGGATCCACAAATCGCCGTCGACGTGACGCGCACCAAGGCGTCCGTCGGCAGCTGGATCTTGGGATCGGGGACATCATCGACCTTCATGCATTTTATCGTCTTGAACACAACTGCCTTCATTCGACACCTTCCTTCGGGTGCCGAGTGGAGCAACGCCGGTGCCAAGAGACGTTACGACGTGGTTCAGGTTGCTCGGGCTTTACCTTATGCCCACAACATGGCAAAGGCGCGTCGAGACCACGGGCATCTGGAAAAGTACCGGACATTGGCATTGCCGAATGAGGGCAACGTCGCCTCGATGAAATTTCAAATCCTAGCGCTGAATGAACGGCGACCGTTGATCAACGAAGCGTGCGGAGGCCACCACAGGGTGGCGAAATCGAACCTTCGTAGAGATGAGGAGGTCATGATGAATCTCATGGGTCGTCAAGGTACGTGGGGCGCTCTCACGGGTGGCATTTGGTTTTTGCTTATCGTCGGCGCTTGCGCAACCGGCACGGGTGGAGGCGCGACAGGTGCCGGTGGAGAAGGCGGTGAGAATTGGAGCGGGGGACAGGGAGGGCAAGCTGGAGGGCACCCCGGATGTCCTGCGGGATTTGGCGATTGCGATAAGAACCCCGGTAATGGTTGTGAAACCAATTTATCGACGAGCGCCGCGCATTGCGGCGTTTGTAACACGTCCGTGGACGATGGGAATCCGTGTACGGACGATAGTTGTACGGCGGGTAGTGCCAGTCATTCGAACAAGGCGGCGGGAACGACATGCGGAGCGAGCGACATTTGTAATGCAATGGGCAACTGCGTTGCGTGTCCGGACGGCAATTGCGCATCGGCTTGTCCCGGCGGCATAGGTTTACCGGGACATCCGTCGTTATCCACCCCCCCCGAGCCCAATACCATTGCGAGTGCGGATTTCAATGGAGATGGTTTTCCGGATTTCGCCGTCGGCAGCAAAACATACGGCTTCTTGAGCGTGTTTCCGAGCGTCGCTGCCGGGCGATTTGGAGCGCGAATCGACATAGCATTGCCGAATTTGAGCAAGGTGACGGCGGCAGATGTGGACGGAGACGGGAAAGTCGATATCGTGACGGCAAACGAATTGGTCAATACCGTGAGTGTCTTGCGGAATCTGGGGAATGGCGCATTTTCCTCTCCAGCCAATTATTTTTCGGCGAGCCGACCGCAAGGGATCCTTACGGCGGATTTGAATGGTGACGGGAAAGTCGACATTGCCACGGCAAACAATCCAAGTTCGACCATTAGCGTACTTCTCAACAAAGGCGACGGTACGTTCGCGCCCCGCGTCGATTACTCCGCGGGCCTCATGCCGATTGCAATTGCCGCCGCAGACATGAATGGAGACGGCAAAGTGGACCTTGTCGTCTTGAATGCGAACCAAATGGCGCTCAACGTATTCATCAACCAAGGTAATGGTACATTTGCCCCGAAAGTCGATTACGATATGAACAATGCGCCGGGCGAACCCGGCAACTTGGCCATCGCGGATCTCGACGGTGATGGCGACCAGGACGTGGCGGTATCAAACCACAAATGGGCTACGTTGAGTATCTACCTGAATCAGGGCAATGGTACGCTCGCCCCGGCGTTCGTACCCGCCATATCCCTACCCGGGACAGGGAATGGGCCCTGGCCCATTACAGCGGCAGACATGACCGGTGATGGAACGGTGGATCTGGTCGTCGGGGATTTCGACTTCGGGAATTATGTGTCCGTCATTCCCAACTCCGGCAATGCCAATTTTGGCGCTCCGTCGCGGTACCAAGTGGGGCTTGGTAGCTCCGCAATTGCGGTCACCGATTTCGAGGGGGACGGCAAGCCGGACCTTGCCGTGGCGAACACGCAAAGTTACAACGTTGCCTTGATGCATAACAAGGGCGGCGGCCAATTCGCTTTGGCCACCGAGCTATCCGACGGCACTTATTCGCTTTCCATCGCGGTAGCGGATGTCGACAACGATGGAAAGCTCGATATCTTGAGTGGCAATCTAGACGGTGACTCAGTCAGCGTTTGGCGCCAAATGGGCGGAGGGACGTACACGCCGCGCGCCGACTTTCCCGTGGGCGATCAGCCGCATTCGGTCGCCGCCGAAGATTTGAGTGGTGATGGGCTCCCGGATATTGTCGCGGTGAATCGAGCCGGTGGCTCGGTGACTGTTCTCATCAATCAGGGGAACGGCTCGTTCGGGCAGAGAGCCGATTATGCGTGTGGTTTCGGACCTCAGCGCATCACTTTGGCGGATATGGACAACGACGGGGACATCGATCTCGTCATTCCGGGCAAAGGAATCAACATTCTATTGAATCTCGGCAATGGCACCTTCGGCCCGCTCAATACGTTTTCGCCCATTCCCGGCATGCAAGCGGCAGCGACGCTCGATGTCGATGGTGACAATTTGCTCGATGTCGCGTATGTCCCTGGATCCAACGCGGATTACTCAACCATGGGAATTCTGCTCAACAAGGGCGGGGGGAATTTCTTGTCCGGGGGGGTATTCGTGTCGGGCGGAACGTATGCGGGAATCGCGACGGCCGATGTGGACGGTGATGGACGAGTCGATGTGATCACGCCTCATTTCGACACGGCGCTCACGATCCAGCGAAATTTGGGCAACGGCACGTTTGCAGCTCCAGTCTATTACGACGTCGGACGACGGGCTCGGCTCGCGGTTGCCAAAGACATGAATGGGGACGGTTGGCTCGATATCATTACCTCGAATGATGCGATGCGCGGCACGAGCCTGTTGCTCAACAAAGGCGACGGTACGTTTGCCCCGTTTCGTCATTTTCCGGTGGATGTGAATGACATCGCCATCGGCGATATGAACATGGACGGCAAACCCGACGTCGTGTGTGCTAAACAGTTCACGACCGGCATTTTGTTCAATACGTGCTTGCCTTGAGGGCGTTTCGACTCATCGCAAATGCCGAATCACAGACTTCCTCGCGTCCGAGATTCGAAATGGCTGCATCGCCGGCGAATCCCACATCGTAGACCGAAGTGGTCGATTCGCGTAGACAGAACATTGCCACCAGCCGTCGTGCCTCACGAATAACAATTGCTGCATAGGCAACGCCGGTGCCAAGAGACGTTACGACGCGGTTCAGGTTGCTCGGGCTTTTGGCTTTGTTGCAGGATTTGGAAGGCCGGCGGGATTGAATGAGGTTCCGGTGATTTGCGCGCGGGCGGGATTGAGGCCGCGGTCAGGGAATTGTGCGCAAGGGAATTGATGCCGCACGCCTTGATTTGAACGTTCGCTCCGGGCGCTAACAAGCGCCCTACGCGAAGAGGCTTTGTTTGTGATG
>CAYSYX010000439.1:0-8067 GCA_964435055.1 uncultured Polyangium sp.
ATGGCCCAGGGGCTCGGGGTGCCATACGTGGCGGAAGATTCGGCGCTCGCGTAAATCGCTTTACGAACGTTTTTTCGCGACGGACTTCGAGGTTTTCTTTTTCGCAGGTTTTGCAGTCGTTTCGGGTTTTAACGCCGCAGGCCCAAGATCCGCTGGGACTTGTTCGCGCTGCGGCGGACAACCCCAGATTTCTACCGCAAAAAATCTCGTCACGGATACATCGTCTCCGGCCCCGCGCAGGGCGTATCGAGCAAAAGCGAATACGTCAATGCATGCGCCGGATACCCCGGCACCTCGACAATGCCCGCAGGCTCCGTCCGCGGTTTGCCCGGCGCGCACAATACACCGTCGCCGTCCGCATCGAGCCACCCGTACACCACAAGCCCCGCACCGTCGTCCTTGGGCACGAGCAAGGTTTTACTGGTCACACCAATCGACGAAATCACCTCGCGATCGAATTCCCCCAAAGGATGCGCCAGATCGCCTTCTTCCACCGACAACGCATGGTGATATTCGAGGTGCACCTGCCCGCTGTTCGACAAACCTTGCGCGACCGAGATTTGTCCCGACAACGCCACTTCGTATAGATTCGTTTCCTGGTTGATGCATCCGATTTGCGCCAGGCCAAACCCAAACGCCAGCGCCGTCCATACTCGGTTCATCGCCCACCTCCGTAATGCAACCCCAAATGAAATCCGGGCAGCGCGATCGTATTCGGCGCGTCGACCCAACCGTAATTGATCCCCAAATCGAGCCCCCACGCCCGCGTGACCGCAACGCCCACGCCTAACGTGGCCCAAGGCGTCCATTCATGCCGCGCCGTCCAATACCAATCCGTCCCCGATGCGCGCTCGATCGTGGTCAAATCCGGCAAGAGCGCATGCCGCGTTCCGAGAACCAGATAAGGCACCACGCGCCGCATTGGAACGGCCATCTTGACCCGAAGTTCGGCGTTCGGACCCCGGCGAATTTCTTCGGAATTTTGGAACAACCACCCGACGAGCGCTTCGCCCGTCATCCGAAACCCGGGTTTGTCAATCCAACGCATTCCCACGCCCAGCATGGGACGATTGCGCAAAAGCAACACCGACTCCAATTCGCCGATGAGCGCCAAACGCTTGGTCATGCCCGCCTGCACGCGAAGCGCCGAGAATGCCCAGCCGCCTTGCAGGGACAAGACATAATCGCCTCGCGCAGGCGCCCCCGCGATCGCATCCGTAATGCCTCGATTGAGCTGCGCCTCCGGAGGCTCGGCGGCGAACGACGCGCCTGCGTGCAGCAATACGCCGAGCCCCGAAACCATCGCCCCGACGAAAAACCGATATCTCTTCATTCCATCACACCTTTGGAAAAGCACCGAAAACTCGACGGCCGACGTTGAAAGCAGCTATTGCGCGGCGTCGGCGGCGATCGTCACGCCAAACACCCGCGCGAAATTGCCCGCCAAGACATCCGCCGCCTCCTGTTCGGAGTATCCCGTGGCCTGCATCGCCGCCACGGTCTTGTCGAGGTAAGTCTTGACAAACCCGGGGCTCTGCGGCCCATCACTACCGTAAATGATGCGATCGACGACGCCCCCTTCGTGCATTTTGCGCATCGCTTCTTTCAGGTTCTCCCCCGTCGGATCCGATGATGTCGATCCCAATGCGGATGGCTCGAGGAAAACATTGGGGTACGTCTTGGCCAAACGAATGCAAGTATCCAGTCCCGCATGCTTCTTTTCTTTGAAATCATAGCCGAGATGTCCCAAGACGAACTTTGCTTTGGGATACATTTGAATGGCCGTCTCGAGGTACGCGGGATCCGTATACGCCGGCTCTTGCGACGTCCCCGGAAATGGACTGGTTCCCGTATGCAAATAGACCGGCTTTCCCAGAGCCGCCGACACTTCGTATATGCCGTAAAATGCCGGCTCGTCCATGCGAAAATGCTGATGCGCATGCGCGACCTTGATCCCCACGAACCCCGGCCGCGACAACGTCGTCTTCATTTGCTCGATTTCCGCGTCGCGATCCGTCGTCCATCGATCCACGCGCAACGACGCAAATCCGAAATACCGATCCGGCGCATACGTCAAGTCTTCCGCAACGAGCTCGTTCGAAGCGATGCCCACCGTCCGCGGAGCATAAATCGCAAATAAACCTCCACCCCAAATACCCGCTCCGTCGAGCTCCGAAAGAATGCTCTCCGGCGTGAGCGAATCCTTCGCCGTCGACTCCGCATCGACGCCAAGTGGGAAAGGAAATCGTGAGGCGAGGAATTTACGTGTGTCCGCGGGCACATCGTCCCAATCGCCGGGATGCAGGTGCATATCGACGACGGGCAAACGTTTGCCATTCCAATCGACTCCGCGGGCAGTGGTTCCACAAGCAGTAGGAAACGCCGCCAGAGCAACGAGAGCGGAGATGGCTACGATGGCAAGCCCGGTGGCTCGTAAAGGAAACGGAAGTTTGTCTTGAACAATCCCGCGCAGCATGGCGGGCATCATCGATCAATTCGCGATAACGTCAAGACAATTCCGAAGGCTGGTCGAATTCGGCGTATTTCAGTTCCGAGCTTCGGCAAGTTTGGCCACGGGCTCCGCGCCCGGAGTCTGTCGCGTCGAACGCCACGCCCCGATCGCCACGACCAAACCCGACAAAACGCTCCACGCCAGAGCAAAAGTAACGTTGTTCAGCGATTCCGCCGTGCCAAGAGCCACGAACTTCATGATTTCAGCCTGCTCCGCAGCACCCGTGAGCGACACCATCACGCCCGTCAAGAATCCAAGCATCCCCGACGAAAGCGTGACAAACGTGAGCACCGCGGGCAGAAGCAATCGTTTTCGCTCGGGATTCACCAGGTACCACACGGCTGAACCCAAGAGCAACACGCCGAATACGAGCGTCGGATACATGCCCCAACCACCGAGTGTAAACGCTTCTGAAATCATGGAAACCTCCGTCGATAGCGTTACGACGAGACAAACTTGCTCGAACACGAACGAACACTCACCCGCTCCAGGACAAGTGAGCTACCCGGGGCGACATCAGCAATTCGGCAGAGTTCCCAAAATGTTTTCGACCGTTGTTTTTTCACGAGCCCCTCCCACCGGATGACGCGGGCCTCCCCTCCGTCCACGTTCGCGATAGGATCCGCCCGTTCAGAGACAAACGGGCGCCGTAGCTCGTAGTCCGCCAAGTGTATTGATTTCGCCGCATGCGATTGGGGTTTTCTTTTACCCTCACGCTGCGCTACGTTGCGCGCGATGTTCATGCGACGAATGGGAGCTCTGCTGAGCCTTCTTTTTCTGGGTTGTGGTACGCCGGAAACTCGACCGACAAACCCCGTCGTTCCGGCCCCGCGAGCTTCGATCTTTGCATCGGCGGCGGCATCGGCCGACACAGCGCCCGCGGAGACGCCGTCTGTCCAAACGAACCGGATCCCGTCGCGCGGATTGCTCGCGGACGTGGCCATTTTGCGCAAAACGTACGAATCGCTGCACCCGGGTCTGTATCGATACAACACGCCGGCGCAAATGGCCGAGCACTTCAATGCGCTCGAAGCTGAGTTTTCACGCGATCGAACCTTGACCGAAGCGTATCTGGCGTTCTCGGTTTTTCTCGCCAAAATCAAATGCGGCCATTCGTACGCCAACTTTTACAATCAATCGAAATCGGTTGTCGCCGCGTTGTTCGACCACCAAGATCGCGTGCCTTTTCATTTTCGCTGGATCAACAAGCGAATGATCGTGACGCAGGATTTCTCGGGACACGCGTTGATCGACCCCGGCGTGGAGATCCTCGCCATCAATGGCACCAAGGCCGATGTCATTTTCGACCGCTTGATGACGATCGCCCGCGCGGATGGATCGAATGACGGCAAACGCGCAAGTCAACTCGAAGTGCGTGGATTCGATACGTGGGAAACATTCGATATTTTTTTCCCGCTGTTTTTCCCGCCGCAATCCACGACTTACTCGCTCGACATTCGCCTCCGGGACGGAACCACATCCAACGTGCAAGTCACCGCATTGACGCAGCAGGAGCGTGAAAACGAGCGCCGCGGGCAAAAAGAGGCCATCAAGTGGGAAGAGCTCAGATGGAAAGTGGAATATCCCGAGCGCGGATTGGCCGTTTTGCGGGTGCCGACGTTTGCGCTTTACAACAGTCGTTGGGATTGGAAGAAATTCCTCGATACGACGTTTGCCGAATTCCCCGGGCGCGGAATAAAAAACCTGGTGATTGATATTCGCGGCAACGAAGGCGGCATTGACACGGCGGGGTACTTTGCTTCGAAGCTCTCGGCGGAACCGATGGAAATCGATCCCTACGAACGACGAGTGCGATACCAAAAGATCCCCGACGGAATCGGCCTGTACCTCGATACGTGGGATCCTTCGTTCAAAGATTGGGGGAGCGACGCGTACGACTTCAAAGACGGCTTTTTCAAGCTCAAGGGCGAAAACGCTCAAAAACTCGCCAATGCCCCGAAGAAGACCAAACCATTTCGGGGAAAAACCTTTTTGCTGATCGACGCCATGAACAGCTCTGCGTCATTTCAATTGGCCGAGGTGTTCAAAATCAACAAGCTGGCGACGCTCGTCGGAATGCCGACGGGTGGAAACCAACGCGGAATCAATGGTGGGGCTTTCTTTTTCCTGCGGCTGCCGAATTCGGATATCGAAATCGACGTGCCCTTGATCGGCCGTTTCCCACCGAAAGAAGCTCCGGATGCGGGAATCGAGCCGGATGTGCGCGTCGAGCCGACCATCGACGACATTGCTTCGGGCACCGACGCGGAAATGATCGCGGTGAAGAAGCTCATTCGATAAAGCGAGCCGGCAAAATGGCTCGACGTACAGCCATTGCGATTTTCGATCCGTTTCGCACATAAACGTGGTACTTTCCGCCGACCATGGTCTCCGCACGACTTTTTCTCGGCATTTGTTTGGCGACGGGTTTGTCTTTCGGATGCAGCTCGGGTTCGTCCACGCCCACGCATACGCCCCCGCCCCAAGTCACTTCGTCCGCCGCCGCTTCGGCCTCCGCAATGCCTGCGCCTGCCGTTTCAGCGTCCGCCGTTGCCCCGCCGACGAGGCCGCCCAAAGCGCCTTTACCCGCCGCGCCGGCCGGTGTGGACGCGGAACGTTTCGAGGTTCTGGCGTCGGTGTGCGGCGTCGCGATGTACATGCAAGACGGCAAACCACAGGTGGGTTGTCGCGGCGCACCTCCTTTCGACAAACCGGGACTGTGGCCTGACGGAAAGATTGAAACCAAAGGAGACCTCTTCGAAGTTTGCCTCTTGAGCCAATTCTACAAAGGCTCGTTTTCCGCGGCCGGGAAAGAACAAGCCATTCTGGGAATCGATGCCTGCAATCCCGATCGCGCCAATGACATCACCCCGGGGAGCGTTTTACTCGCCGAACGAGGCGCCGATGGCTGGCGCCTGGTGGATTCGATGCGCGGGATCAACATCGAAAAGTGCGACATTGCCAAACGCAAAAATGGTTCGTTCTTGGTGTGCGGCGACAACATGGGCGCCTTTGGAGACGGCTCCTTGCGTTGGAATTTCACGCTCGATTTTTCCAAACCCGAAAAAGAACGTGTCGTGATTTTCTCGAAAATCTACAAGAGCGCCGGAATCTCGTGTATGGGAAGCGCGGGACTGGACGAAGACCGGGAACTCACGGGCGTTGAAGAGATCAAACGCGAATTCAAGGACGTGAACAATGACGGGTTTGACGACTTGCGCCTGATCGTCGAACGAGCGCACGCCAAAAACACGCCCGCGTTGCTCAAACGAGTCGACGCGATCTGCAAGAAAAATGGGAACACGCACTTCGAGGAAAAAGTGCTCCTGGGCAAATACAAGCGATTCACGCTGGAATTCCACGGCAACGAGACGACGCTTGCACCAACGCCCGAAACGAAAAAACTCCTCGAAGAATGGTCGCATTCCGCATCGTATTTCTGGTGGAACGTCGTAGGCAAACCCGAAGAATGACGACCGCGAAAATCAGGAATGCGCTTCGAGCGGATTATGCGAGCGAGCCGCCATCCATGACGAGAGCTTGTCCGGTGATTCCAGCGGCTACATCGCTGGCCAGGTAAAACGCAAATTCGGCGACTTCGGCCGGTTCGAGCATGCGGCCGATCGGAACCGATTGCGCAAGGGCCGCCTCGTCCAAGCCCAAGTCTTTCATGCGGCCCGTCGCCATGGGCGTGCGAGTCCATCCCGGACAAATCGCATTCACGGTAATGCGTCGAGGAGCCGCGTAATGGGCCAATGCGCGCGTAAACCCGACGACGCCGTGTTTCGCGGCGGAGTACGCCGTTTGATCCGGAACGCCTTTCAAACCCAAAACCGACGAAATGTTGATGATTCGCCCGGATCCATCGGGCAAGTGCGGGAGCGCGTATTTGCAGACGTAGTACGTCCCGTGCAAATTGACGCCCATCACGTCATGCCAAAAAACATCGTCGTCCGCGGGATCCAAGGAATTCGTCCCCGCCAAACCCGCGTTGTTCACGACGACGTCGAGTCGCCCGAATCGTGCGATAATCGCCGCGATGCAGCGTTTGACTTGCTCAACCTCTTTGACGTCGCATTCGAGCGCCAGGTCCACATGCGCCGACGTCGGGAGCGTGCGAGCGCATGCGGCCACGCGATAACCCGCGGCGTGAAATCGATCAACGAGGGCCGCGCCGATTCCCCGCGATGCGCCCGTGACAAACACCACGCGAGCGCCGTTGTTCACGTCGTTCATTGCGCCACGCCTCCGCCATCGACGGGAATCACGGTTCCGGTCATGAACGATGCGGCGTCGGAGGCCAGAAATGCGATCACCCAAGCGATTTCACGCGGCTCGGCAAAACGTCCCAGCGGAATGGAGTTCCGATACGCATCCGTCAGCTCTTGGCCTCGCATCGCCGACAGATCTTGGATCACGCGGCGCAACATCGGCGTATCGGTGCTTCCCGGCGCCACGCAATTGGCGCGAATGTTTTTGAGTCCCCAATCGAGCGCGGTGCTCATGGTCAGCTGGGCCAATGCGGCTTTGGATGCCCCGTAAATGGATGCGTCGCGTTTGGCGATCAAAGCTTGATCGCTGGCATTGTTGACAATGGCGCCTCCGCCCGCGCGGAGCATGTGCGGAATGACGGCTTTCATCAGGATAAAAGGCGCCTCGAGGTTCACCCTCAAGACGTCTTTCATTTCTTCGATGCTCGTCGTCAACAAATTGCCGATATTCGTAATCCCGGCATTGTTGATCAAGATATCGACGCGCCCTTCACGCGCGGCGACATCATCCACATGACGGGCGAGCGATTCGAGATCGCGCAAATCGATTTCGGGTAAATCGAATCCGTGGACGCGTACGCCGTGTTCGCGCAAGAGCGTGGCGACGGCTTCCCCGATACCGCTGCGATGTCCGGTGACAATCGCGACTTTGTCTTTGAGTCCAGGTAACACGCGGGGCTACGTATCACGCCGCGCGCGCGCCAGTCAAAGGTTTTTTGCAGGCCCGATTTCGCTACGAATCACGGCATCGGATGCGCCTCGAGAAAATCGAGAATGTACTCGGTCGCGTTGATATCGCCTGCGCCCATTGCGCTGCCGCCTCCCGGCCATTCATGACTTCCGCCTTCGATGGTGCAAAGCTCGACGTCGGCATCACAAGGGCCGTACAATTCGCATTTCACCGATCCATTCCAATACGCGACGGACTTCATCTGCTGGCAAAAATCACGCGCAACCCAACCTTCGATGGTTTTGGGCACGGTTTGAGCCGTCAATGGATTGTTGTAGGGCACGACGGCGTCGCTCGTGCCGTGAATATGCAACACCGGCACGGGCCGCTTGGGAATGCACGGATCAATGGCCATGGTGCCGGAAACAGCGCCGATGGCGGCGACTCGATCCGAAAATTCACACGCGAGACGATGCGACAACATGCCGCCGTTGGAAAAACCGCTCACAAAAATGCGTTTCGGATCGATGCAATAGTTCGCCTCGATTTGATCCCCCATATCGCGAATGAATTGCACGTCGGGGACCCTTTGGATTTGCGCCGTGCCGCAACAG
>CAYSYX010000440.1:0-3845 GCA_964435055.1 uncultured Polyangium sp.
ATTCCGTGGATTGTCCTGGGCGAACTCGCTCAAGAAGCTCAACCCCGAAGGCTTCTACACGCTCCGTCGCGAACTGAATTTCGACGGTGGATCGTGGCCCAAGGGCGCCATCGTTCAGTTGGGGTACACGCGTGAAGCCGATCCGATCCTCTTCATCGGCCGCGTCCGCTCGCGCCTCGATGAAAACGACCTCTTCTTCTCGGACAAGGGCCTCAAGATCAAGCGCGACCAACTCAACGTGCTCGAGCCCGCGCCGATCTTCCAAGAACCCGACGACGGTTCGAGCGGTCACGCGCCCAACGCGACGCACTGAATTCGCCCGCCAACCAACCTCATCGCCCCCGAAATCATCAAGCCCGCGAAGCGTTTTCTTGACGTCGTGACGTGAACTTGCGACGCTCTGGACTCGTTCGTTTCTTGGCTCGGGGGCGCTGCACCATTCGAAGATGCCGACACCGGCCGAAGTCAAAAAAGCCCTGGTTTCCTCTGGTTTCGTCGTGTACCGCACGCGAGGCGATCTCGTGCATGTCGCGGAACGCGCCCGGGAAAACCTCATCATGGATGCTGGCATCCGCGTTCGAGCCTCCGAACCCGCGGTCATCCTGATGGTTCGTGCTCAAAGGATCGACTTTCCCCACGCGCCCGAGCCGGCGATGTTCGATCACGCCCGTGAACTCGGACAAGCCTTGATTGCGCGAGGGTACGTGGAAGTTGGTACGCAAATCACGCCGCTGCCCGATCCGAACGACGAGACACATACGCTCGACAGTTGGTTCGAAGTTTCCTACGAAAAGCAAGTCAATGATCTCGACGAAGCCATGGCCGAAGTGGGCTTTGCGTTGTCGGTCGAGAAAGTTGCCTCGCGAGCCTAGTGGTTAATCACGACGAACCTCCTCCGCCGGATCATCTCGGTCAAGCACGCAGGCTCTTGGGCCCGAGTGGTCCGCTTGCCAAACTCTTCGCCGACTACGAAGAACGCGATGGACAGCTGTCGATGGCGGACGCGGTCGAACGAGCGCTCGAAGAAACACGCGTTCTGTTTTGCGAAGCAGGCACGGGGACGGGAAAAACCCTCGCGTATCTCGTTCCAGCCATCTTGAGCGGCCGCAAGGTCATCATTTCCACCGCCACCAAAGCGCTCGAAGAACAGATCTTCAGTAAGGATTTACCGCTCGTTTCGACGCTTCTCGGCCTGCACGTGTCGGCGGCTCTGGTGAAGGGCTTGGGCAACTACTTGTGTCTGCGGCGTTATGACGAACTGCGCAAGAGCCCCGAGGCGTACCGGGATGACAAACTCATGCGTTCGTTGCCCATCGTCGAGGATTGGGCGGGATACACGGCAACGGGCGATTTGGCGGAGATCGCGGCGCTTCCCGAAGGTGATCCGATTCGCCGCGAGATCTGTTCGTCCAGTGAAACGCGCATCGGATCGACGTGTCAGTTTTACGAACGCTGTTACGTAACGCGCATGAAGCGCGAAGCCGAAGCGGCGCGCATTGTCGTGGTCAACCATCACCTGTTCTTTGCGGACTTGGCGCTGAAAGTCGGTCGAGGAGACGTGCCCGGGGCAGGGGCGTTGCCTCCGTACGACGCGGTGATCTTTGATGAAGCCCACGAGCTTGAAGACATCGCGACGGACTTTTTTGGTTCGCGTGTGTCGGGCACGCGTGTCGACACGATGCTGCGTGACGCCGATCGCGCGTTCATGGCGACGGGTTTGTCGGACCGGATCCTGGGCAAAGGTGAAGGCGCCGTCATCACGTCGCTCACGCGCGAAGCGGCGGACTTGTTCTTTGCGAAGATCGCGCAGCTCGTCGCGAAAGATCCGCGGTCGAATGAAGGACGCATCGAGCTGCCGCATGACGCGTGGATCGGCGATCTTTTGGATGCGTACCATCGCCTTGATGATTGTCTCGACGGACTCATGCAGTACGCGGGCAACAACGCGAAGGCGGAATCCGTGGCGCTCGTGGGCATGCGCGCGTCGATGCTGCGCACGGACCTCGCGAAGATCGTGGACAAACAGCAGAACCTCGTGACGTGGGCCGAGGTTCGTCCGCGGTCGGTGGCGGTGGGTGCATCCGCGGTGGACGTGGGGCACATCTTTCGCGACTTGGTGTTCGATCGCATCGGGTCGGTTGTCCTGACAAGCGCGACGCTCACGCCGAAGCCGGGCGACTATCGCTACCTACGTGCACGTTTGGGTTTGGATGAGAACGTGACGGTTCCCGTGGACGAACTCGTCGTGCCGTCTCCGTTTGACTATGCAGCTCGAGCGATGTTGTACACGCCGATCGATCTTCCCGACGTGGCTACGTCCGAGTTTCCCGCAGCAGCGGCGGAGCGGATCGCGACGCTGGTAGGGCTCGTGCGTGGAGGCGCGTTTGTCTTGTGCACATCGAGCCGCGCGATGATGGGGTTTGGCAAGGCACTGGCGGGTCGAGTTCCCGGGCCGCTGATGGTGCAAGGGCAAGCGCCGAAACACTTGCTGCTCCAACGATTCCGTTCCGCGAAGAACGCGGTGCTCGTGGCGACGATGAGTTTTTGGGAAGGTGTGGATGTCCCCGGGGATGCGCTTCGCCTTGTCATCATCGACAAGATCCCGTTTGCCGTGCCGACCGATCCGATTGTCGTGGCTCGTTCGCAAGCGATTGAGCAGGCCGGGGGGAAACCCTTTGCGGAGTATTCGGTGCCGCAAGCGGCGATCACGTTGAAGCAAGGTTTCGGGCGCCTGATCCGCACGCGCAAGGATCGTGGGGTGGTCGCGATTTTGGACAAACGCATCCGCACCCGTGGGTACGGACAAACGTTGCTCGCGGGTTTGCCCTCGGCGGCGAGGACCGAACGCATCGAAGACGTCGAAGTGTTTTGGAAGAACTTGCTCGCGGAAAACGATTAGTTCATACGCGTAATGTTTGGTAAAACCGTGCACGTCATCGCGGACGAACGGGTTTGCGCGGAGAATCGTTGTCCCGAGATTTCATGGATTGCGGGAAGGTTCGTCCGTGCTTGAGTGTGTCCGTTGGAACTGGAAGACGTTCGCACACGGCACGACGAATGGGTCAAACGCGTCTTGGCGGTTTGGCTCGAGTCACTTGGGGATGTGGTCATCGACGCCCATATCGCCGGGGTGAGTCGTCGCGGGGATGTGCTCTTTACGGAGCAGCATGAAGATGCCGATCGTCGACGAACGCTTGGCGTCTTGGGCGAGCTTGCTCGAGGCCGCGTGTTGTTCGAGCCATTTCGCAATCCGGTTACGCCTGCCGAAATTCAAACGTGCGTGCTCAAGGTCGTCGACCTCAATGCGCAGATGCGGCGGAAGGTTCGTCGAAAGAAACAAGGGGAGGCGATGATTGTCCCCACCGCGCTGTGTGTGATCACGCCGAGTATGTCCGAGGAGATTCGACAAACGGCGGAATTGACTCGATTGCAGCAAGACAAACCGGGCATTTATCGTCTTGCCGAACTCTGGGGCGCTGTGATCATCATCCTGGACGAACTTGGAGAAAACGCGTCGACGGTTTGGCTGAGGCTGCTTGGTCGGGGTCGAGTGCAAGCGCAGGCGGTCGAGGAGCTGCTGCAAATGGATTCCCAGGAGCCGCTTCGCGATGCTACATTCGAGTTGCTCATGGCTTGGCAGCAGAGCCTGCCAATGACGATGTGCTCAGCAGAGAGTGAGAACGACATGCTGGAGAACTGGCGCGAAATCTACGCAAAGTGGGAACGCAAGGTCACGAGTGAGGGGCGACGCGAAGCTCGCCTCGAAGAAAAGGCGCGCGATATCGTGACGGTGCTCAAGGCGCGAGGCTTCGAGGTTACGAAAACGCAGCGCAAGACTATCGGTG
>CAYSYX010000440.1:3945-8066 GCA_964435055.1 uncultured Polyangium sp.
ACATGCTGGAGAACTGGCGCGAAATCTACGCAAAGTGGGAACGCAAGGTCACGAGCGAGGGGCGACGCGAAGAAAAGGCACGCTCCATCGTGACAGTGCTCAAGGCGCGAGGCTTCGAGGTTACGAAAACGCAGCGCAAGACTATCGGTGAGTGTTCGAGTCTCGCCCAGCTTGAAGCGTGGCTTCGGGCAGCTGCCACGACCACCGATGTGGATTCGCTCTTTCGAGTGTCCAGCACGCGACGCCGTGTCGTCACGACCTGACGGCGTTCTCCGTAAAACGCCGTCCAGCCTTCCTCGACAAACTTTTTCAGCTCAAACCATCTACGCCCGTAGCGTCGCGCCAAACTTGGCTTGCGCGGCTTCCACGACGCTCTTGTGCCGACGATCGACGTCTTCGTCCGTGAGCGTCTTGGCTTTTTCGGGATCCGTTGCGGCCTTGGGATCGCGATACACGACGTGGAACGCCAGCGAGCGATGACCCGCCGGGATGCCTTGGCCACGGAACAAATCGAACAGCTCCACAGACTCGCAAAGCTCGCCCGCCGCTTCCTGAATCGACGCGCCCACGACGCCCGCTTCGACTTCGTCCGACACCACCAGCGCAATGTCCCGCGTAGCGGCCGGAAGAACCGGAATCGGCTTGAATTGCGGCCGTTGACGACCCACTTCCGCCAAAGCGCGCAAGTCGAGTTCCATCACGACGCACCCGCTGCCCAGGTCGAGTTTGTCCACGACGTCCGGGTGCAACACGCCAAACCCGCCGACGACGCGACCTTCGACGATCACGTGGCCCGCCGCGCGCGGATGCAAATACGGAGCACGCGTGGCCTCGGGTTGATGCGCCACCGATGCTTTGCGCTGCGTCACGCGCTCGACGATCTCCACCACGATGCCCTTCGCGTCGTACACGTCCACTTCGGTGGGCTTTTGCAGGACGACTTGTCGCGAACCCGCGAGAATCGCCGCAAAGCTCGGTACTTCGTCCGCCAATGGCCCGGTCTTGTCACTCGCCAAAAAGCGCGATCCCACCGTGTAGATACGCACATCGGGCACGCCATGACGACGCGAACGGCCCAACGCTTCGAGCAAACCCGGCAAGAGCGACGTCCGCATCACCGATCGTTGCTCCACCAACGGATTCAACAGCTTGAACGGCGCCGCAGGCAAACCAAGCGCCTCAATCTCGTTCGGTGAGACGAACCCATAGGTGATCGCCTCGGACAAACCAAGCGCGACGGCTGCCGAACGCACGCGGTGTTGCAGGTCAAACGCTGTTCGCGGCTCTTGCGGACGCAGCGCCGGCAGGACGGTCGGCACCGTGCCCAAACCTCGCACGCGCACCACCTCTTCGATGAGGTCCGCTTCTCCCGCGATGTCCGGGCGGTGGGGCGGAGGTACGACCAGCGCGTGCGCGGCATCGTCTTCGCCGTGGGTCTCCGTCACTTCAAAGCCGAGGCGCTTCAGGATGTCCGTGGCTTCGGGCATGGGCACCGCGACGCCCAGGAGCGAGCGCATCCGCGACGCGCGCAACCGCACGGGCTCACGCGCGGGAATGGGCGCACCTGCGAACAGCGGCGTTGCCACCGCCTTGCCGCCCGAGAGATCGGCCAAGAGCGCCGTGGCTCGGGCCAACGCCGTCTCCAGCGTCGCATGGTTCACGCCCCGCTCGAATCGATGACTCGATTCCGTATGCATCCCGTGCCGGCGTGCGGCTCGACGAACCCCGCGGGGCATGAAGTACGCACATTCGATCAACACCCGCTTAGTGGTTTGTCGAATTTCGCTGTTCGCGCCGCCCATGATGCCCGCGAAGGCCGTCGGACCTTCCGCGTCGGCGATCACCAGATCGTCCACATCGAGCGTGCGATCCAGGCCATCGAGCGTCTTCAGTTTTTCGCCGGGTGTGGCGCGACGAACGATGATCTTGCCCCCGCGCACATCGTCCAAGTCGAACGCGTGCATCGGCTGTCCGTACTCGAGCAGCAGCAGGTTTGTCACGTCCACCAAGTTCGAGATCGCGCGAATACCCAAGCTCTCGAGCCGGTACTTGATCCACGTTGGCGACGGACCCACCGTCACATCCAGGACCAAGCCTGCGCCATACCGCGGACAACGCTCCAGATCTTCGATCGTGACGGACACGTGTTTGTCGACTTGTTCGCCTTCGGCCAACTGTTTGGCAGGATGAACGGCGGGCAACTGGAACGACAAACCAAAGAGCGCCGCGACTTCTCGCGCCAAACCGATGTGGCCGAGACAATCCGGACGGTTGGGGGTCAAACCAAGATGCAGGATGTGATCGTGCACCTCCGGCATCGCTTCTCGTAGAGGCGACCCCGCCTTCGCCAATCCCGGCCGCAGGATCAAAATGCCGTGGTCTTCGTCTTTGCTCGCGATCGCATTCAGGCCCAGCTCGCGTTCCGAGCACAACATGCCTTCGCTGACGATTCCGCCAATCTCCCGCGGCGTCAGCGTCAAACCCACGGCTGGCAAATGCGAACCGAGCGGCGCAAACGCCACCAGGCCTCCGGGATCGGGCACGTTCGGCGCCCCGCAGACGACCTTCTGCGTCGTCTCTTCGCCCAGCTTCACCGTCACCAGGCGCAGCTTCGCGCGTTGCGGATGCGGCTCGAACGACACGACCTCCGCTACGACGAGCGACTTCGTTCCTTCGCCGAACTCTTCGATCGCTTCGACTTCGATGCCTGCGTGCGTGAGCCTGCGCGCGATCTCTTCGACCGACGCATCGAGACCCGGAACCAATTCGCGTAACCAGCGGACGGAAGCCTTCATGTCCCCGCGGGCCTAAAACGCATCCCCTCTGAAATCAAGGCAATTTGCGTACAAAAAACCAAAGGCCCCTCGAAAGGGGCCTTCAGTCATCCTGCCGTGACGAATTCGTCCGTCAGTGCATGTCGGGCATCATGCCGGGCGGAAGGCCCGGGATGTCCCCACCGGGCTCGTCGCCGCCCTTGTTCTCTTCCTTCTTGTCGGACTTCTCGAACTTGTCGGTCTTGGCCGTCGCCCAGTCGGCCGACCAGGACGAGATCACGTAAACCGTGCCGTCGCCGCCTTCCTTCTTGGCAAACCGGCTCGTGCCCTTGTTCGTCTTTCCAACCTTGATGGTGATATCCCCGGCGTTGTCCTTCAGTTTCAACTGAACAACCCCGCCGTTTGTCTCGGCTGCATCAAGGCCGCTGTCCGACTTGTCGTCCCCGAAATCTTCCGCGGTCAAAGACTTGAAGGCGCGGAGCATTTCCTTGACCTTGCCTTCGTCGAACTTCTCCCACTTCTTCTCGGGTTTGTCGTTGAGCTTGCCGTCCTTGTCGCGTTTCGTGTACGAAGCGGCCCACTTTCCGTCGTTTTGCGAGAAGCTGAACAAGCCGTTCGGGTTTGTCACGGACGCTTGAATGACGTTGGCATCCTCGAACTTCAGGATCGACGTTTCGCGCCAGTTCTTCACTTCGCGCGTGTACAGGAACGGCGAATAACCGTTCACGACCCAAACGCCGTCTTTGCCGCCGATCCGCGCGAGTTGTCCGCGCGAACCGCTCTTGCCGAAGTAGCCGTCGAAGAGCTTCGCATCGCCCTTGAACGCCGAGATGTGCACGCCCTTCTCGTCGTCGAGCTCGTACTGTTTGTACGTCCCCGTGCCGCGATCGATGCTCTCCTTGACCTTGATTTCCTTCAGGTTGTCGAGCAGCGAGCGTACGTTGGCCGCGTTGGCTTTCGCCGCGACGGGTGCGGTCAGTTCCCAGCTGTCGCCCTTCTTTTCGAGCGTCACCGAGCCTTTGTCCGCGTTTTTCACTTCGATCTTCGTGATGGCTTCGACGTCGTCTTTGCTCACCGCGATGGTCGGAAGATCAGTCGTGGACGACGGCGCCGAGTGGGCCGCGATGTCCTTCTGCTTCTTCTGATTCGTGGCGTACCAACCGCCGCCGAGGGCGAGGAGGATGGCGATCGCCACGTAGATCTTGTGTTCGGTCTTCATGGTCTTCTACGTCCTCAATCCAGTCGGATGGTTTCTCGCGCGCCTTCGCGACGACGCCATCGGAACAGACCAAACGCGGCGAAGAGCACCGGGCCGAGAAGCGTCAACGACCACTTCACGCGCGTCTG
>CAYSYX010000441.1:0-8044 GCA_964435055.1 uncultured Polyangium sp.
CTCGGATATGACCAAGCGTCGGTCTCCGTGGCCAAAGCGGGCACATGGAGTTTGACCGGACCGGCCGGCGAGCTGCTCCGCGTCACGGGGGCGCGTTCGGGCGTGGGTTCGACCTGGGTCGAATTGGATTTGGCGTTCGCCATGAATCTCGGCGTGATCAAGGTCGAGGGGGCGACCATTCGCATCACGATGAATGGTTCGGACTTCAGCGCCGAATTGCGAGGTCTCGCGCTTACGGTCAAGGTGCCCAAATTGCTCGAAGGCAAAGGGGCGCTCAAGGTCGAAACGGGCGGGACGATTCGAGGCGCGCTGGACATCAAGGTCATCCCGGCCAAACTCAGCGCCGCCGGTGCCGTCACGATCAAAACCAGCGATACGGTGACGTTTGTCAGTGTCGAAGTGGGCGTCAAGTTCGCCACGGCGTTGCCGTTGGCTTCCACGGGCCTGGGAATTTTTGGTTTCATGGGCCGATTCGTCGCCAATGGAACGCGCAATTTCCCCACGAACGAGGACGATCCGGTCGAGCGCGAATTGAAATGGTTCCAGCTTCCGGCGGAGCAAAAATACGCGGCCAAGGCAGGCCAGTATGCGCTGGGCCTCGGGGTCGTCGTCGGGACCTTGCCCGATGGTGGCACGACGTTTAATGCGGAAGGTTCGCTCACGCTGGGATTCCCGGACATTTCGCTCGTTCTCGGCATCATTGCCCATTTCATCGTGCCCCCCAAAGACGTGGTCGAAGAAGGCGATGATTCCCAATCGGGTTCGGCCAAACTCGTGGGCCTCATCAGCGTCGACGAAAAAGCGCTCCTGCTGGGCATTCGCGGTGCTTACAACATTCCCAAGGTCATCGACGTCCAAATTCCCATTTCGGGAATGTTTCCCTTTCCCGGGGAAAACGGGCGACCACCGGCGTATTTGCGCATTGGTGCCGACGGTCAAGAAGGACGGTTTGGCCAACCCGTCACGGTGACGCTGTTCCCCGATCTCTTCAAGGTCAAAGCTTGGGCGTATTTGATGATCGAAGAGCGGGGCCTGAATCGCCTTGGTGGTCGCGATTCGCTGAATTTCAACGGCTTCTCGATTGGTTTCGGCGCGGGATTCGATTTGCGTTGGGGCGCGGGACCGTTGTCCCTCGAAGCCAGCGCGTCGATTTTGCTCGGCATTGGGACCAAACCGTTGGCCATCGCCGGGCTCGTCGAAGTGCGCGGACGATTGCGCTTGCTCTTCCTCACGATTGGCCTCGAAGGCCGCATCACCGTTTTTCTGTCGGAACCGACGTCGTGGTTCGAAGCGGAGTTCTGCGCCGAGATCTCGCTGTTCCTGTTCTCGATTCGCGCCTGCATTTCCTTCGCGTCGGGCAAGAGCGAGCTGGAGCCTCCGCCCCCGGAGCCATGTCCATTGTTGGGAGTTGTCTTGACAGACGCCCGCGGAGGCATCGTGGCGACGGCACCGGACAAACTCGACCAAGCGCCGATCGTGTGGCCCGATGTCGTTCCGGTCGTTCGGTTCGCCGCCAAGTTTGCGGATGGGCGCAAAGACGGCACGTTCCGCACGACGAACCTCGACGAGAATCCCGAAAACAATTCGACGTTCTGGGTCGGGCCGGAAGCCTTGCAATATATGTATCGCGTCGATCGCATCGATTTGGTGCGTATCGATGGTACGTCCCCCGAAACCTTGACCGAGGCTTTGCCCTCGATGTGGTGGGAGCCGTCATATCGACCTGGGGTCGTGGTCGATAAAGCCACGCAGGAAGAAGCCAAAGAAGAAGCGAAGCAATTGGGGCTTTTGTATTGGCATCCCAATCCCGCATGGCGCTCGATTCTCACGGCTGAAGACTTGCCCGAGCCGCTCCCGGGCGGACCGCTCGAAGGGTTGTTCCATCCGCCCAAGCCCGTCGTCGGACCCAAGGATCCGCTGGAAGTCTTCATTCATCAAACCTTTACGGCGATTTGTGGGTATTCGCCCGAGCCCAAGCCGGCGTTCGCGCGCGGCGAAGACGTTGGGTTTTCCCTGTTTGGCCGGGTCAATCTGAAACCACGAGCGCCCTCGCCGGCGCCATTCTCGAGTTACTTCGAGCTCACGGGCGGACGCGTGCTCGCGGGCGACACGCAAACGAGTACGGCTGCGCTCATGGCCTTGGGCGCGACCATGGATCCGGCAAAGACCGTCGGTCTGGCCAATGCTGTGGTTCTTCCGGGATGCACCGATCCGCTCGGGCGCGGCTTGATGATCGATCACGTGCAATTCCAGGGCATGGATGCGTGCACCGCAGCGTTTGCCTTGCAATCGAAGCCGACGCTGGAAAGTCCGGACCTGTGGCTCGCGATGCTCAATGAATCGGAGAGCCTCGACAAACACCCGGCGCTCCACGAAGGATTCCCGCTGGGTCGTTTGCGCATTGCGCATTTTGGTTGCGCCAAACTCGGCCGGCGTGAACGGGTGACCCGC
Organism: uncultured Polyangium sp.; assembly: GCA_964435055.1. Lineage (GTDB taxonomy): Bacteria > Myxococcota_A > Polyangia > Polyangiales > Polyangiaceae > Polyangium. The sequence continues at coordinate 2,452 of CAYSYX010000441.1, forward strand.
GGCAGCGCGGTGATCCGCCCGTTGAGGCATTCGACGTTGGAGGTCGTGAATTCGCGCGCGTGGGGACGCCTCGCGCACATCGAACACGTGCGAGGCACGGAAATCGATCCCGACATGCGCGTTCTCGGCATGAACGAACGCTATTCGTGCGGGGTGAACGTGATGTTTGCCATGAGTGTGCGGCACGTCGTGGTGGATTTGATCGTCGAGCTCGTGGATGTCGCCTCGGTCGACGTTCGAATCTTTTCGCTGCAGGCCGACGGTCAACCCTTGGCCGCACAAGATGTCACGTTGACCAACGGAGGTCGCCATCGCATTGCCGTGTTGGCTCAGGACATGAGGGGGCTGGTCATTTTCTTTGGCCAGGGTGGAGATTGGTTCCTGCGGGGCATTGAAATGCGAGTACCGCCGTGGTTGCCCACGCAAGCGCAGCTCAACCGCGTATTTGATACGCCGAAGCATGACGCGAGCACGAAATGGCCCGTGGTCGAAGGGCGTCGCCATATCTTTGCGCCGTGGGAGGCGTGGACGGTGGAGCCCGAGACGCAAGGCAATGTGCAGCTTTTGCGGGCGCATCCGCAGAATGCCGGACCGTGGTTTGATGTGCGAATTTTACCGTGGGCGCGCGGCCGCTTGGCGATCGTGGGCGTCTCGGCCATTTCCACGGACGCACGAGACAAACAGCGTGAGGATCAAAAGAAGCGTGATGCTTTGAAAGACAGCTTGAAGGAAGCGCCGAAAACGCCGGAAGATGCCGCCAAGAAACGGTTTCTCCTGGAACCCAAAGCCGTCTACAAGCTGGAAATCACCTGGAGCTGGTGCGCCAAACGAAGCAATGGTTCCACCACGAAGTGGACGATGTCGCCGCCATTGCCGTATTACTTCCGCACCGCCGAGGCCAAGCCTCTGCCCGAGCCTCCGATCATTCCGGGAGCGCCCAAACAACATTTCCTCGCGGCCCCGATTCAAGGTGGCATGGGGTATTCGCAAGAAACCTTCGATCCCCGCGGATTGCAACGATACGTGCTGGGTATCGATCCGAATCCCAAAGCTCCGCCGCATTTCCGACACGATCCGCTCTCGATTCATTTCGCCGTGGATTACGTCGAACAACTTGCCGGACGTTATGGCTATGTCCTTCTGCGCGAAGTGCGTCGAACGCGCGCGACCGCGGGTGAACTGCATCCGAAGAAAAACCCTTCCCCGTTGAACAAGCTCCTGGACAAACCCATCAAAGGGCCGTTGCCTTCGTATCTCATGCCGGCGGCGGACAAATGGATCCGCAACGCGATCGACGCGAGTCCGTGTCTTGGAAATGACAAGAAACCGGCGCTCGGAGGGCATACCGAACAGCACTTCGTGGATCTGATTCCGGGCGGCGAATACGATTTCGTCTTGTGTGCTCAACGGACGATATCGAATCAGGTCGCCGAAGAAGTCCTCATTCTGCGCACGCGTTTTCAAGCTTCGAGGTACGAAGGCCCGGAGCATTTGCTGGCGGAATTGGGATTTGATGCCGATGGTCAAGGTGGTCGATGGTACGACGCGGTCGTCTCCACGAAGCCGACATTGCCTACGTCGGGCCTCGTCGACGATGCCAAGGCGCTGGAACAGGCCCGGGGGCTCTTGGGCGTCAGTGCTTCCGCGGCATCGCGTTTGCCCCGAACAACGCTGTTGTGGACAGGTTCCGGGACGAACTATTCTCTCGTCGGTGCGTTGCTCGAAGCGGACGAACCCATTCTGCGTCCAGGCCGCATTGAAGAAATTTCGCTGCAAGCGAAGAACTCGACCATCACGATGAGTGCAAAGACAGGCTGGTGCGACACGATCGGGTCGGTGATTTTGCTTTGGTTCGACGGGCCCATTGCAGCTCCGACATCGGTGGGTTTGACCTTGCAGGTTTCGGAGCTGCGTGTGGAGGTCCAAAGCATTGTGAAGAAATCGATCGAGCGTGAGATATTCCTGGGTGGAAAGCCGATGGCCGCGCTTCAGGAGGTTTTCTGATGTACCTCGCCGACAAACTCTCCTTGCAAGCGCTCGCGTTGGAAGCCAATGGAAGCGGCCCCAATCCAGGGATTGCGCCAGGGATTCACGTGCGGCTGGTGCCGAGCATGCAGCTTGGGTTGCCGGCTGCGCCGGTGCTCGTGTACCGCGTCGAACTCTTGGAAGAGGAAGCGGTGGCGGACGGTATTTTCCGGACGGAAGCGTATTTGCGCGACGCCGAGGGAATGCAGGTACCGTTGAACCAACCCTTCACCAATCGAACGGTGCGAGCGCATCTGGGTGTGGCGGCGGAAGACGCCTGCATTCATGTCGAGGTTCAAGCGGCGCCGGGGAGCCAATTCGAGGTGCGGGCATACGTATGCGCAGGGCCGGGGGGCATGAAGCTCGTCGGCGTACGAAACAGCGCGCCTTATGCATTGAGCGGGTTTGGCATTGATCTCGTGACCATCGAAGGAACCGGGCAGATCACGGGCGTGCGATGGATCAGCCAGCAATCGTTGCTCATGACGCATTTGTTTCCGCAACGCATCTATCCGGTCATGCCGTGGAAGATTTGGAATTTGCCGGCGAAGACGTCGAAGAATTACCTCGGGGTCGTCGACCCTCGAAAACGCGCCCGGGATCGCGTGGTCGCCGCAGCGCCGCCGCATTGGCCCTACGCATGTCGATTGCAACTCGAATCGATGCAAGCCGCGGCGGATGCGGATCGAATTGCCAACGACGAACCTTTGCAAGATTTGCTGTCGCGGGTTTTGTGGCTCGAAGATCCGCGTTCGGAGGTGATCACCGAATCCGTCGGAATGCCGGTACCGCCTGGTGGAGAAAAACCTCGAGGGCGGTATCGACCCTTGGCGCAAATCTTGGCGGCAGCGACAGAACCGAGCGTGGCGCGGTGGTTGGGTTTGGCGGACGTGGACGCATCCCCGACAAACCCCGGCTCGCTGGTGGTGTACGTCATGCGGACCTTTTGGTCGGTGGACAAAAAGAAACTCGTGCCGAGCACGGCGTACCCGGAACAAAGCATCTTCAAGGCGCGCGGGGAACAGCTTGCGCAAAAGGTCGCCAAGTCCGTGGGCGAAGCCATGACGGGTGGATCGGCCTGGTCCGAGCAGGCCGAAGGACGCCGGATTCCCGGCACAGGTGTGCGCGAAATCTTGGACGTCGCCAAACGCCGACCGGGGGACATGGATGTGGCGGAACGATTCATTGCTGCGGTCGTGCGTGCAGGCGCTCCGCCTTTGCCGCCGCCGGAATTGCGAGCGACGCCGTCTGTCGGAAAAAACTGGCGCATCGAGCCGAATGTCGCGGAGCCGTGCCGCGTAGCGCTGATTGCCGTCGATGGAGTGGTCGAAGCCGGGGCCTTGGCGTTTGCCCGCACGGAGAGCGGCAAACCCACGGAATTGCTCAATCCCGTCGGACCTGGGGGCATTCAAGTGGGCATGGTGGCGGGAAGTCCGCAAGGCACGGGCTCGACGACCTCGGAACGCGTGATCGTCGACGACAGATGTCCGCCGGGGAAAACCAGTTACAAATTGGCGCAACGTGATTGGGCGGGACAATGGAGCGCGTTCATCACAACGCTGGAAGTCCCCGCAGGCGAACGTCTCGCGCCGCAGGCTCCAGGGCTCAATGTCGTTTATCGACCAACGACGGCAACGGATACCCAATCGAGCGCCGGGACGTTCCTTGTTGAAGTGCAGCTCCCACGCGATCACGTGCCGGGAGCGTATCCATTGGCATCGTGCAATGTGGACGTGGTGGGCGCCAAGGGCGCGAAGCTCACGTACGATGCGACAAACCGTGTTTGGACGACGACGGACACGACGGCCATTACAACGTTGAGCGACGACACCGCGACGACACGTTTCAAGCTGCAAGGCCCGATGCTTGCGCCCGCGATGCAAGCTCTTGTCAAGGTTCGAGCGGTTTTGATCGATACGGAGAAAAAAGAAACCGCGGTCGAACAAGACGTGTTGGCCGTTGATCCTCGACCGCCGCTGATTGCGCAAATCAACACGGACATTCTTCCGACGTCCCGTCCGGACGCAAGTGGTTTGGCATGGTTACGCGTGGATTTGGCCCAGCTCCCAGGGGTCGCCGCTTATCACGCGTACGTGACGGACGACGGCGTTGCGGCCAAAGTCCTGAATACCCTCAACTTGGCGCAGCTCGATTTGCAAAATCGCGCCAACACGATCAAGGCCAATGCGGACAAACTCACGCGCGGCATGTTCGAATTGGTCGGCGAAAGGATGTCGGTGGAAAAGAATGCGACGTCGTTCGTCCACGGGGTTGCCGGGGCGCATACCGGATTGATTCTGGTGCGCATCGTGCCCGAAGGCAGCAACGGTGCAGCGGTGAAGTTCGAGCAAGCCCCCTTGTACCTCTTTGCCGTTCCGGAGGCTCGGCCGCCTGCGCAACCAGGACTCGCCGTGCAATCGATCACGCACGAGGGGTCCGAATACGTGGTGAAGCTGGTCGTGCAATTGGCCGCGGGAGGTCCGGCGGCGGGAAGGGTTCGTTTGCGACGAACCCGTCATGCTTTCGAAGATGCCTTGCGTATGGACATTGTCTCCACGACATCCATACCGACAACATCGGATTTGCCCGTGGTGCTCACCGATCGCATACCCGACAAGGCGGAATGGTCCACCGTGACGTGGGTTGTCGAAGTGCAGAAGCGCGACGATGCTGCTGGAACGTGGAGTCCGCCGAGTGCCCCTGCGCAACAGGTCATCTTGCCTGCGAATGCGCCTGTGCCCGTGACGGCGCTACAGCTTTCGCCGGATCGCAAGACGCTGCACATCGAACATCCCACGGCTTTGCGCCATCCTGCGTTTGTCCTTTCCGTCGCTTCGAACACCCAGGGCGCAGAGAAACGCCCCGTGGGATCGCTCGTTCGTGATGCGACGGGACTGCTTTGGTCCTTTGCGCAGCCCCTTCCTCCTTCGACAAAATTGACCGTGGTCGTTTTTGATCCGCGAAATCGACCCAGTTCAGCCGTGACTCTTCAAGCGTGAGGTTCGCGTGGCAACGTTCGATGCCTTGTTCCAAATGAAAATCGGCCGTTGGTTCGACGAGGACAAACCCCTTCCGGTCGTCGGCGGAAAACTCGAAGTGCAATTGTCCGGCACGTGGACATTCAAGGCTCCCGTGCCGGGTTTTGCGAGCGTGGCCATCGTTCCTGCATCGGGCACGCCACCTTGGGACCTCGCGCCCTTGCGTGATGGTGCGGGCAATGCGGCATTTACAGCAAACACGTTCGTTGTGTATTTGCGTATTCTGCCGGCGGTGGAAGAGGTCTTGGCGGCAAAAACGCCCAAGCGACCGGTCGTACGAACGCTGGCCATTGCGTTGGCTGCACCGCCCGATGCCAAAGACTTGAAGTCCTCGGTGTTCTGGGACCTGAATGTCGGTGGATCCACGACGAACCCGAGCAACAAGGACATCGCATTCATGTACGGCTTGGGCTTGGGCAGCGATGGGAAACTCGTTCCCGGCGACAAACCCGTGCAAAGCATGATTCAAGCGGGCGAAGGATTGCTGAAGGTTGCGAGCGGCGCGACGTTATGGGCGTTCGACCGAGAAG
>CAYSYX010000442.1:0-8040 GCA_964435055.1 uncultured Polyangium sp.
GCTCACCCTCGGCGAAAAGCTGCGCCCCTCCGCGGGCGTGAGTGCCGGAGCGCTTTTCACGAGCCAATTGGGCGGTTTCCGCGGTGATTACCTCTCGTCGATCGTCGTGCTTTCCGGCGGCACGGGAGGCGCGTTGATCAAACCGTTTGCCAATCCGGAACATCGGATGCCCGCCGTGGTGCTCTGGGGCGGTCCGACGGACAATTGTTTCCAAGTCATGAACTTCGAACAAACCTCGAAGGATCTCGAAAAGAACTTGGACGCTCGAGGCCATTTCCACGTCGAGTGCATTCACAATTGCGGTCATGCCGAGCCGCCGCTCGAAGCGCCCGCAGGTTTGTCCACGTACGCGCCGATGTGGCAGTTTGTCTTGGACCATCCTTATTGGCTGGGCGCGGGAGAATCGCCTTATGCCAATGGAATCCCCGCATCCATGCCCACCTGGTGCGGCGTGGGCACGGGAAGCGCCACACCCCGAACCGGCACGTGTCCCGGAAGCCCCGGCTGCTGATTACCTAAATTGACGGCTTGCCGGGCATGCTCCGCCAAACCCATCACCTGATCATCAACGAGGCCATTGATCACTGTGGTCCGTGGCCTCGTGCTCATCGTCGGGAAATTCTCCGCGGAAACGACGACGAAGATGTGCATGTCGTTCCCATCCTGCATTGGCGTTTGCGCGCCGCGGGATTGACGCATACGCACGTTCCCGAAGGGCGTTTTGGTGAGCTCTGGTTTCCCTCGGCGAAACAGCAGTGTTTGAAGTTTGTCCGCAAAGCACAATCCGAGAAAAACGACGCTCGAGCCGCCTGGTGGCTGGGACGCGCTTGTCATCTGCTCGGAGATGTCGCGGTTCCCGCTCGAGCCCGGCGCATTTGGCATTTCAAAGGCGACCCGCTGGAAGCGTGGATCGAACAGCACCTCGATCAATTCCGAGGTATCGAGCTCGTGGACATGGACGGGGCGACTCCGGATGAGCTGATCGAGCTTTTGGCTCTGGTCGCGTGGACATTTCCTGCGGATACGACGCGTACGCCCTGGGGACACGCGAAATACCGATGGATTGGCCTTGGACGAATGCTTGGCGAGCGGCAACTGCAAGAACAGGCCCGCGATTTGATTCCCCGCGCCGTAACGGCAACAAAACGATTGCTGGATTGGGTCGACCGTCGATGATTTTGCGCGATATCCTTCCCGAAGCACACCGGCATTTGCTGCCCGCAGTTTTCGATGAAGACGTTCCCGAAGAATCATTCGCCACGTGTCACACGTGCGCGATGGTCAATCCGAACGCTTTGCCTGAACAAACGCCCGAAGGGTTTTTCCGCCCCGACGTCAAGTGCTGCAGTTATCACCCCAATTTGCCGAATTTCCTCGTCGGATCCATACTCTCCGACGACCGACCGGACATGGCCGAAGGTCGCGATCGCCTGCGCGCACGCATCGCGGCCCAAACAGGCGTGGGTCCCGTTTGGCTCGCCGCCCCGCGCAAATACACGCTTCTCTTCCTTGCGTCTCGTAAAACCAGTTTTGGCCGTTCCCTGCTATTACGCTGTCCATATTTCAGCCCGACCTCGACGCACTGTTCCATTTGGCGCCATCGAGATTCCGTGTGTACGACGTTTTTCTGCAAATACAGCTCGGGGACCGCCGGCGAAACGATGTGGCGGGCCATTGAATCGACGTTGCGCCTCGTGGAGCGGCGCTTGGCGGAATATGCCGCACGAGTGCTCGGAGCGGAGATTCCCTCGACGCCTGCGGAGTTCGATGCATTGACCTTGGAGGAGCTCGAAGATCGCCCCAATCTGGAAAAACACGCCGTGATGTGGGGCGAATGGAATGGACGCGAAGAAACGTATTATCGAGCGACGCTAGAGATTGTCGCTCAATTACATAGGGACGACTTCGAGCGCATTTTGGGTGACGATGAATTGACCTCAGCCGCTGAATAGGCGAAATCGCTGATCGATCGCGTGAGGCAGGGGCCGTAGGAAGAAAAACAGAAACCCGAGCGTCTGGAAAAAGAAACGGGGCATGTAGAAAAAGTCGGTACTTGGATGAATTCGCGCTAAGATGCACCGACGTAGGAGGCTTGTTCATGCGTTTTTCTTCGAAAGAAGTCGTCGTAGTCGTCACGGCCCTGGGTTTGGCGGTTTTCGCCGGGTGCGTTTCGGATGCCGAATCGGTTTTTTCCACGCCCTATCCGAGCGACAACAAAGGTGGCTCGGGCGGTGAAGGCGGCAAAAGCAGCGGCGGGGGCATGGGGGGCGAAGGAACCACAACAGCAAGCTCGAGTTCCAGCAGTTCGTCAACGAGTTCGAGTTCGAGTGCGAGCAGTTCGGGCGGGGTAAATCAACAAGCATGCGGACAATGCTCATTTCAAGCATGTCAAACCGAGATTTTCGCCTGCGGGCAAGCTTGCCAGGCATTTGGATCCTGCATTCAAGGATGCATGGATTCGACGTGCGCCGCCGATTGCGTCACCAAGTATCCCGAAGGAAAACCCATCTACGATTGCACGTGTAAATCGTGTTCGGCCGATTGCGGCGGGTTGTGTCCGGCCGGTTCGAGCTCGTCGAGCACTTCGAGCTCCAGCAGCGGCGCGACGTGCTCGAAATGCAGTGATCTGCTCCAAGGCAATCTGGGCTTGCCGTGCTCGGGTTCGGACCAATTGATTTTCGCGCTTTATGGTTGCGCGTGCAATCAGAATTGCCCGATGCAATGCAGCGGCGTGTGCCAAGGCGGAGGTACGCCGGATCAAACTTGCCTTTTCTGCGTCGGCCAAGCCTGCGGCAAAGAGCTTCAAGCCTGCCTTCAGGATTGAGCTGATCTCGTCGGCGGCATTTTTCCCGAACTTTCCGCCGGCCGGGATGTCTTTGCCCTCCATGCGCGCTCCGTTCGTCGTTTTGGTCGGCTTTTTGTGGGGATGCGGCGCATCCTTACAAAAAGCCAATCCGCCCCGATCCGAGTTCCATAAAACGAAAGCCGCCGTCGACGAATCATTGCCGCCGGTGATTGCTCGACGAACCCCGCATTCTCCCGAATCCTGTCCGTTGTTTTTTCCGCCGCACGACATCGGAAACGTCATTCGAATTGCCGGTGCAACAATGGCGCTCGCGATGAATCCCGCCATGTCGGCTTTGTGTGCCTGCTCCAAGCCCGGCGAATACGCAACCATCGTGGCACGAATCGATTTCGGCCGCGGGACGGTGAACCTCGGAGCGCCCGATTCCGCGCCGATCAACGAATGCCTCGAGACTCTGCACGTCACGTTCGAGCCGCCGCCGCAGAGCGACCTTCCCGGCAGCGATTGCATCAATTGCGGACCGCGATATTACGGCGTTTTTCCGGACAGCCCGCCTCCTCCAAAAGAGACCGGATTGAAGCTGATGTATTCGTTCCTCGTGGATCGCAGCGGCGAGGTATTGGATTGTCCCGACAATACACACGCGGAGCGCGGTTCATGCGCGCCGGACGCAGTTCCAATTCCGGCGAAAGCAGAAAAGCATTCGTGTGGGTGCGAGCCGGCGGATCTGAATTGTGCAATGGCGTGCGCGAGCAAGAATTGAGCGATCATCCATCAATGGTTCAGCTCGGCCAAACGCCGCGCATGCCCTAGAATTTTCGGCCCGTCTTTCGTCCCCGTCGGCGTCGGTTCCCATCCGCGAGCGATACGCGCATCCAAAAGTTCATCGGCCGATGGTTGATGATCCCAGACGGCGACCGCCGTCAATGCACCAAGTCACGTGACATCATAAACGAGCCACACTCCGCTCGGATGATGTAGGACGACGTCGTGCGTGTATTCGTCCTGAACCACCACGTCTTTGACCATTTGGATGGGCGATTGAGCGAGCCCCCAATGCACGACATCCTCGAGCGTCTTTTGGGTGGCGAACATGTTTTCAATATTCGCGCAAAGGTGCGTTGGAGCCGCAACACGCCATTCGACGCCTCGACGCGGTTCAATGGAGCAGGAAGACATCATTGAGAAGCATGCGAGCAAATCGAGAAATGGCAAGAACTATTTTTGTGGCCGATGACCCACGGTCTTGTTGCCGATTGGACACATGGATCAAATACCATGGATCATTGTTGATCCAGGCGTCAAATGGCGCAATAGAAAGCCGCGGAAATCGCTTTCAAAGGCCGCGGCGGCGGGCGCGAAAACCGTTTCTCAGCTGGGCATCCTTTTTGCTGGGAGCGGCGGCATGCACCGAACCAATCGCATTTCGCAATTCTCTCGTTACGCTGCCGTTGTCATCGCGGCCTTCTCATTCACCGCCTGCATCGCGGAGCCTGAAGACATCGACATCGTCGGCGTGGACGAAAACACGGCCACGAGTGAAGGAGGCGTCGCGGGCGCTTTGGCTGTCGGCACGAAGCTGATTGCTCAAACCAACGTCAATTTGCGAGCATCGGCCTCGACATCGGCAACGATTCTCGACGTGGTGCTTTCCGGGACTGAAGTCACGGTACAAGCATCGAACCCGCAAAATGGGTTTTACAAGATCGACTACAAGGGCCTCGCCGGCTGGAGCTCCGGCAAATACTACAAGCAAGCTCCGACGCCGCCGGTCGTTTCGACGGATGCGACGGATGCGCCTTCGGACCTCACGGCTCTTTTGACGAATTGCCAGCAAGTCGCCGGAACGACGAAGTTTGCGAAGGATTCGGGCGGCTCGAAAACGGTTCCGCTGTGTCAATTGAATGGAGCCATTTGGTGGACGGCGGATCTCGACGTCGATTGCGACGGTGGCAAAGGCGCCGAATGCAAGAACGATCCTTATTATCAAGCGGAAACGTCGGGCGTCGATTCGCTCGGCAATCCGCTCGATGCTTCGACGCTCCCGTTTGTCGTGGTCCCGTTGCCGAGCAATGGATTCGATTACAAAGCCGCGGGATTGAAGCTCGGCAGCGTGGTCGGAGTGATTTACCAAAATAAGATCATGTACGGCATTATCGGGGATCTCGGACCGACGGGCGTCATCGGCGAAGCTTCGTATGCGATGGCGAAGAAACTCGGCATTCCGGCGAGCCCGATTTCGGGCGGTGTCGACAGCGGCGTCACGTACGTTGCGTTCACGGGAACGAGCGCGATCGTGACGAAGAAAGAAGACGCGGCACAAGCTGCGCAAATTGGTGCGTCCCGCGCATCGGCCATCGTGCAATCGAATTGAATTGCGGACAAGACCGCTAAAGAAGTCGAGTCTCCCCAAGCCGGAAACATTGTCATCAAACGTGTTGATCCGCGAACATACAAATGTTACGTAGGCTTGGGGAGTGTGCTCATGGTCGCATCCGATATCACAATCAACGGCATCCGAACGCCTGTGCGAGACACAGGACCTAGCTCCGGCGACGAAGCGGTCGTGTTTGTCCACGGCAATCCTGGTTCCCACGAGGACTGGGCTGATTTGGTCGAGCGAGTAGCTCCGTTTACGCGAGCTGTCGCGATGGACATGCCGGGGTTTGGTCACGCGGACAAACCATCGACATTTCCGTACGACGTCGATGGCTACGCCGCGCACCTGCAAGCGCTCATCGAAGCGTTGGGGATTCGTCGAGTGCACCTTGTGCTTCACGATTTTGGCGGTCCTTGGGGATTACAATGGGCCGCAAAACATCCCGACGCATTGGCTAGCGCAACGCTCATCAACACCGGCGCTTTTTTGGATTATCGTTGGCATTTTCTGGCGCGCATCTGGCGTACGCCCAAATTGGGCGAGTTCGCCATGGCGGCGACTACGGCGACCGCGTGGAAACTGCTGCTCAAAATCGGCAATCCGCGGGGAGTCCCGAGCGCAGCCGCAGATCGAATGTTCGCGGGTTTCGATCGAGGCACACGCAATGCCGTGCTCCAGCTTTATCGAGCGACCGGTAACCCAAGTGCAATGGGTTATGAGCAATGCGCCGCACTCCGCCCGCACGATCGTCCCGCATTGGTCGTGTGGGGTTTGGCCGATCCGTATTTGCCCTACAAAGTCCTCGCCGAACGCCAACGTGAGGCATTTCCACGCGCGGAAATCGTTCCTTTGCCCGGAAGTGGCCATTTCCCATTTTTGGACAACCCGGAAGCCGTGGCCAACGTCGTCGTGCCATTCCTGAAAAAACAAACGCAATCTCATTCATGAATTCGCAGCCTTGATGGCGTAAACGCCGACCAAAGGGCAGCCCATGGGGCGGTTACGACATCTGCGCCTTCCTCGGCGACACCGCGGATTGCATCCGGCAATACCCCTTGGAGGCAAGATCACCCTTGCCCAACCGCTCTCCGACGGACTAAGCTCGCGCCATGGCTGACACATCACCCTCCAAACATCTCGGCGCGCAAGCCATCGTCATCGGCGGAAGCATCGCGGGTCTCGTCGCTGCACGCATACTTTCCGATTATTTCTCAAAGGTTACCGTGATCGAGCGGGATCCCAGGCCGGAAGAACCATTACCCCGCAAGAGTGCGCCGCAAATGAAGCACGCGCATTTGCTTCTTGGCGCAGCCAACGAAATCCTCGAGACGCTGCACCCGGGAATCACCACCGAGCTCGAGCAGGCCGGGGCATTGTTGCTCGACTCCGGCGCGGATGTCGCCATTTACCATTATGGCAAATGGAAGCCCAGATTCAAAATGGACTTTCCGACGATCGGATGTTCGCGTCCTTTTTTGGAATGGCATATTCGACGGCGCACCGAGGCCATTGCGAACATTGAAATACGGTATGAGCACACGGTCGAACGCCTTGTGCCGAATGAATTGCGGACGATGATCGTGGGCGTTGCCGTGAAGAACGCCACCGGCGAATCGAATTTGTACGGAGATCTCGTCGTCGACGCCGCAGGTCGCGGAACGCGTGCTCCACGGTGGCTCGAAGCGTTGGGCTACGAAAAACCATTCGAACAGGACGTGCAGGTCGACTTGGCCTACACGAGTCGCCTTTATGAACGTCCCGCTCAGGTGGAAGGAAATTGGAAAGCTCTGGCGGTTTATTCACGCATGCCCGCCCAGCGCGGCGCATTTGTATTCGAAGTGGAGGGCGGGCGCTGGATCGTGAGTTTACCCGGGTATTTCAAGGATCATTGTCCAACGGACGAAGATTGATTCTTGGAATTCGCGCGTTCTTTGCCCGTACCCACCGTGTACGAGTCGATTCGCAACGCCAAACCACTTTCGGATCCCGTGACTCACAAGATCCCGTCGAGTCGATGGTTTCGTTACGACAAGATGAAAAAGCTGCCCGAACGCCTGATCATGGTGGGCGATTCGGTCGTGTCACTGAACCCACTTTACGGGCAAGGCATGATGATGTCCATTTTGGGTTTGGAGGCCGTTGGCGAACTGCTGGAGCAGCGATCGAAGAAAGGTCAAGGTTTGGCCGGGCTTCCCCAGGCGGCTCAAAAAAGAATCGCCGACAAGATCGTGCCCGCTTGGCTCCTTTCGACGACGATGGATCTACGATATCCCAAAGCGGTTGGACCGCGTCCGTTTGGATTCGGCGGTATTCAGCGAATTTTCAATAATCTGATCGACACGTCGAACGACAACGTGGCCGCCTGCCGAGTCTTCTACGACGTTCTGCACATGCGACGCGGAATGCAAGCCATCGCTGACCCACGATTGCTTGCGCCGCTTGTTGGCAAGAGCATTAAAAACGTCTTCACGTCATCCGACAAACCCGCCGACAACAGCCCCGTTCCTTCGATTCGGCCATGACGAACGTTTGCCCCAGCAAATTCAAAACGCAAACTCCTCGTAAAACATGACCCGAATACGAGGTTCGGCCTCCACGACGGTTTGACTGGCCGAAACGAGCACCCTCCGCATCCAAGTCTTCGGCTCGCGTTTCTTCGATACGCCGATCCAACGCCGTTTGTCGTCGTCATCCATTCGAAACGTCGCCAAATTGCTCCGCCCCGGACCATAAGGCAATTTGTACAACGAATACGTCCACGTATGCGAAAATCGACTCGGGAAAAACCCGCCCTCGTGCTTGGCGTCCTTGGATTCGAAACCGTCGATCACCTGAGGCAACAAGAAGTGCACCC
>CAYSYX010000443.1:0-8038 GCA_964435055.1 uncultured Polyangium sp.
CGGGCCAGGGGCCGAGGAATCCATGGATCTTGCGCAGCGTCTGAATCATCTCGAAGCAGTACATGATTGGCAGGGACTTGCGGACGAGCTGGAAAAACAGCTTGCCGGCGAGACGGACCCGATCGCGAAGGCAAACTGCCATTTGCGTTTGGGGCGTCTTCTTTATGAGAAGTTCTTGCTGGGCCTCAAGGCTCTCCCGCATCTCAAGGACGCGTTCAACCTGAACTCGGCGCTCGTGGAAGCGCTTCGAGCAGCGCGGCTCGTGTATTGGGATATTGGCAAGACAAACATGGTGCAGCGATTGCTCGAGATCGAACTCAAGGCAATCGGTGAAGGTCCGGAGGCTGCGCCGCTGTTGGTCGAGTTGGCCGATGCCTACACGGACGCTGATGAGCATGAAAAGGCGCTCGAGACGTACGCTCGGGCGCTTCGAGCTTCCGGCAATACAAGCGAAGACGCTCGGGCTGGTTTGGCCGATTCGCAGACGGACCAAGACAGTTGGGAGGCTCATGTCGCGTCGCTGTTGCAAGCGGCGAACGATTCTTCGGTCAGTCAGGTGAGCGCGTCGCGCTGTTTCTTGCGTGCAGCGCGTTTGACCCGAAGGTTTGCCCCGGCGGAATACGAATCGCTCTTGTCGCGTGCGTACGTGACAAACTCACTCGATCGGCAAGCGGCGGCGCTCTACGAAGGTCTGTTGGCGGAGGAAGGGAGGCTGCAGACTTTGCTCGAAGTGCAGCGCGGCCTTCTCGATCGTTTGTCCGGTGCGGCACGCGCCGAGCATGCTTTGCAGTTCGGCGCGCGTTGGGCAACGCGCCATCAGACTCCGGAAGTGGGCGCGAAGCTGCTCGAAGAGGCTCTCGAGTACGACGCGCGATCCGAGGGCGCGTTTTCGTTCCTTCGCGATCATTGGGGTGCAAAGGAAAACGACTGGGCTCGAGTTGCGACGCTCGCCGACAAACTCTTGGCCGGCGGAGCCGGAGACTCGGTGTTCATGTTGGCGCAAGCGGGAACGATTGCGTGGCAGCAGCTCAACGATCAAGCGCGTGCGCGGGTTTCGTTTGAAAAACTAGCGAAGGTCGCACCGGATCATCCGGTGTTGAAATTGTTCGAATCACAAACGGGTCAACGTCTCGGTGCCGGCAGTGCAGCTGCTTCCGGTGCTGCGGCGACCGAATCTACTGCGAGTGTTGCGGCGACGAAGGCGGAGGTTTCAGTGTCCACGGCGGTCGACGAAGGCAGCGAAGGCGTTGTTGAAGAAACCACGGTGGTCGTTGAAGAAACGCCCGCAGTGGACTGGGCAAAAATCGAAGCTCTCAAAGAGAAGGCTTCAAAACAAGAAGCAGCCAAACGCTACAACGAGTACGTCAAGACGCTCATCGAGCTCGCGGAAGCGATGCCCGATGCAGCGGACAAGATCGACTACTACTCGAAGGCTGCCGAGCTCTACACGGGCAAGTTCTCGAACGCTGCCGAAGCAGTGAAGTGCTTCGAAGCGATTCTTGCCATCGATGGAGCCAATGCTCCCGCGATCAAGTACCTCCAAGAGAGCTACGAGAAGCGTCGCGACTGGGAAAAACTCATCGGTTTGAACAAGCGCCAAGCCGGTTTGATGGATCCCGGCCCCGCACGTGCCGATCGCTTCTTGGAGATCGCGAAGATCGCAACCGAGAGGGTCAAGAAGCCCGAGGTTTGCATCGAGCTGTGGGATGAAGTTCTCAAGGACGATCCCGAGAACAACGAAGCGCTCAATGCCTTGTCCGGTTTGCACGAACGCGCGAAGGACTGGGACAAACTCGCCGTCGTCTTGCAGAAGCAGGTCGAAGTCACGGCCGACTTCAAAGCGAAAGAAGCGCTCCTCGGCAAACTCGGCGCTCTGTACGGCGAACGTCTCAACAACGACGACGCGGCGATCGATGCTTGGCAGCAACTGCTCACGCTCAATCCCGGCGAACGCAAAGCTCAAGAAGCTCTCAAGAAGCTTTATTTGAAGGTTGCGCGTTGGGACGATCTCGAGCCGTTCTACGCCGAAGGCGGCAAGTGGGACGAGTTCATCCGCGTGCTCGAAGGTCAGAAGGCCAAAGAGACCGACGACAAGAACAAGATCAGCTTGCTCATGAAGACGGCGCGTCTGTGGCTCGAGCAGAAGCAAAAGGCTGATCGCGCAACGAAGGCGTACGAAGAGGTTTGGACGATCGATGCCTCGTACCTCCCCGCCGCCGAAGCGTTGATTCCGCTCTACACACAAGCGAACAACGCCAAGGGTTTGGCCACGGCGATCGAGGTCAAACTCTCGCATGATCAAGATGCGATCACGCGTCTCGACCTGTACCGCGAAGTCGCTGCGCTCTACGAAACGAAGCTGAAGGAGCCGCAGAAGGCATTCGAACGATTCCTCGCCGCGTTCGAGATCGCGCCCGGCGATCCGCAATGCATCGAGGACGTCGAGCGGGTTGCCCGGACAACCGGCAGCTGGGAAGCGCTGATCGCGTCCTACACGAAGATGATCGGCGAGGCGGATGCCGAGTCGGATCGCGATCTCGGCATTGCGTTGCGTCTGCGTCTCGGCAGCGTGCTCGTCGACGAGGTCAAACGCATTGATGACGCGTTGGCGCAGTTCCGCGCTGTTTACGACACCGACAGCGAGAACGCCGAAGCCATCGAAGCTCTCGAACGTCTCTATCGCACCACGTCGCGTTTCAACGAGTTGCTCGAGATCCAGAAGCGCAAACTGCAACTTGCGGAAGACACGGAAGCGAAGAAGACGATTCGCTACGCAATCGCCGAACTCTTCGTGAACGAGCTTCAAGATCGCGCGAGCGCGATCGCGACGTACAACGAAGTTCTCGAAGACGATCCGGCGGATGCTCCGGCCCTCGAAGCTCTCGACACGCTCTATCGTTTGCAGGAGCAGTGGGAGCAATACGTCGACGTTCTCAAGCGTCGCATCGAGTTGAACCTCGGTGATGCCGTGACGGTCGATCTCAAGTACCGACTTGGTTCGACGCTCGAGAAGCATCTGCAAGATCCGCACGGCGCGCTCGAAAACTACCGCGAAATTCTCGCGCTCGATCCGACGCACGACGGCGCGCGTTTGGCACTCGAAACCCTGCTCGAGAACGAAGAGCTTCGCGCGGAAGCCGCGGCGATTCTGCAAGAGATTTACGAATCACGAGGTGACTGGGAAAAACTCGTTCAGTCTCTCGAGATCCTCGCGGCCGCCGAAGGCAATGTGAATGCGCGGGTGAACTTGCTCCGCAAAGTCGCTCGTGTCGCCGCCGAGAACATCGAAAGCCTCGACCGAGCCTTCGAAGCTCAAAGCCGAGCGTTGCGTGATGATCCGTCGAACGCCGATACGCGTGGCGAGCTCGAACAGTTTGCGGCGCAAGCTGGTTCCTGGGACAAACTCTTCGCGGTTTTCAGCGAGATCGCGGGTGGTTTGAGTGACGAACGTTTGGCCCGTGAATACTGGATGCGCCTCGCCGGCATCTCCGAGAAGCTCGGAAAGGTCGAAGACGCAGCCAACGGGTACAAGCGCGTGCTCGAGATCGATCCGGCGGACGCCGAGGCGCTGTCCGGCATGGATGCGCTCTACACGCGTACCGAGCGCTGGCAGGACCTCATCGAGGTGTATCGCCGTCGCATCGTGATCGCGCCCGAATTCACCGATCGCGAAGTGCTCTTCGACCAGATGGCCGTCGTGTTCGAGGAAAAACTCTCGCAACCGGGAGAGGCGATCTCGGCGTACCAAGAAGTGCTTCGTGAGGATCCGACGAGCTACATCGCGCTCACGAAACTCGATGGGCTCTTCACGCGTCAATCGATGTGGCAAGACCTCGCCGACAATCTCGAACAGCAGCTTCGTTATGCGACGGAGGACGAGGTTCAGATTCAGTTGATGCTTCGCCTCGCTGCTCTGCGTGAGACGAAGATGAATCTGCTCGATACGGCGATCGAGGGATACCGTCAGGTGCTCGAGCGTGAACCCGCGAATGCCGAGGCTCTTGGAGCTCTCGAGCGTCTGGGCAAACTCGCCGAGCATGAAGAGAAGATCGCCGAGATCTTGGAGCCTCTGTATCGCGCGTCCGGCGACTACATGAAGCTCATCGGCGTGCACGAAGTGCAGGTTCGTCGCACGGATGATCTCTCGCGCAAGGTCGAGTTGCTGCATCAGATCGCGACGTTGTACGAAGACGCCGGCAATGATCTGAATGCGGCGTTCGACACGCACGCCCGCGCCCTCGCGCACGATCCGGCGCTCGACACGACGCAACAGGCGCTCGATCGTTTGGCGCGAGCAACCGGGCGCTTGGCGGATCACGCCAAGGTGCTCGAAGACCTCGCAGCGCAACAACAGGATCCGGAGCTTGGCAGCCAGCTCTTCATGATGAGCGCTCGCGTGTACGAAGAACTCGCGGACGTCGAGAGCGCCATCAAGCACTACCGGACGGTTTTGCGTATCGACACGCGTAACCTCGCGGCGGCGGAAGCTCTCGAGAATCTGTTCCGTGCGGCCGAGCGATATCCGGAACTCTCGGAGGTCTTGCAGCAGAAGGCGGAGATCCTCGACGAGTTTGGCGAGAAAAAGAGTGCGCTTTTCCAGGCCGCTTCGATTGAAGAGGACGTGCTGCAAAAGCACGACGCGGCGATCGCGGTGTACGGGAAGATCCTCGAACTCGATCCGGAAGATCTCAGCGCGATCGATCAGCTCATCAACCTGTACCTCGGTTTGTCCCGGTGGCAGGACTTGCTCGCGGTCTACACGAAGAAGATCGATCTCGTCGCGGAAACGGACGAGAAGAAGAGCATCTACTACCAGATGGGCGCGGTGTACGAGAGCGAGCAGAAGGATGTGACTGCCGCGATCGACACGTACCAACGCGTGCTCGAGCTCGATCCGGACGATCTCCAAGCGCTCGGTCGACTCGATGTACTCTACCAGCAGTCGCAGAACTGGCCGGAGTTGCTCGGCATTCTCGAGCATCTCTCGCGCATCACGAGCGATCCGGCGGAGCAGATTTCGTACAACTACCGAATCGCGGAGCTGTACGAGAAGCATCTGAACGACGTGCAGCGGGCGATCGAGTTGTATCGCGATCTCTTGGCAGTGATGCCGGATCACGAGCCGACGCTCATCGCACTCGAAGGCATCAAGAGTGGCGATCGCGAACCTCTCGGTGCGGCGCTCGTCCTCGAGCCGATCTACGACACGGCGCAATCGTGGGAAAAACTCATCAGCGTCCTCGAGGTACAGGTCGCGAAAGCCGACGATCAGTACGCGAAGGTCGACCTTTTGCACCGCATCGCGCGTTTGCACGAGGAGATGCTTGGCAACCACCAAGCGGCGTTCGATACGTTTGCCCGGGCCGTCGCGTTTGACATTACGAACCAGGATTCGTTGGCGAACATCGAGCGTTTGGCCGGGTACGTGGCGCGTTGGAAAGACGTTGCGGCGCTGTATGACGTCGAGCTCAACAAGCTCGGAGAGCAGCCGGATCTGTTCGTCGAACTCGGTCTGCGGTTGGCGGGCATCTTCGAGACGCAACTTGAAGACGTGGACAACGCGGTCGCTCGTTACCGACGTGTGCTCGAAGTCGACGCGGAGAACGTGCAAGCGATCTCGTCGCTCGATCGCCTCTTCATGATGACGGAGCGTTGGACGGATCTCGTCCCGGTGCTTTCACGTGAAGCCGAGATCGCCAGCGGCGAAGAGAGTTTGGAGTTCAAGTACCGCTTGGGTCAGGTGTACGAGCATCAGTTGAACGATGTTGGTGCCGCCATTACCGCGTACCGCGAAGTGCTCGGCAATGCGCCCGATCATCGAACGACGCTCGAAGCTCTCGAAGGCCTGTTCGCGCGCAACATTCGCCAGCTCGAGATCGCCGAGATCATCGAGCCGCTCTACGAGACGTCGAACGAGTGGGAAAAACTGCTCGGAGTTTTGGAAGCCAAACTCGCGTACCTCAAGGAAGCGGAAGAGCGTCGGGCCATGTTTTACCGCATGGCGGAGATCTACGAGGAACGCCTCGTGGCTCTCGATGGCGCCCTTGGGATCTACGTTCGAGCGTTGAAGGAGTACCCGACCGACGAGAAGACGCTGGAGGAGATCGAGCGCCTTGGTCGATCGACCGACGGCGGTTGGGAAGTTGTCGCGAACGCTTATGCCGACGTGCTCGGTCTGCACAACGACAAGGCTGTGCAAACGGCGACGGGTTTGCGCTTGGCGCGGGTTTTCGAAGAAGAACTCGGCGACATCACCAAGGCGGAAGAGACATACCGCTACGTGCTCGGCGTCGAACCGCTCGAGCCGAAAGCACTCGTTGAACTCGACCGCATTTACTCGTCACTCGAGAGCTGGGCGGAGTTGGCTCAGATCCTCGAACAGCGCGTCAAGGTTCCGGGCGAACCGTACGAACTCGTAGAATTGTGGGGTCGTCTCGGTCAGGTCTACGAAGAGCAACTTGCGCAGGTCGACGACGCGATTCGCGCATTCCGTCGCTTGTTCGACGAACTCGAACCGCAGAACGAAGCGGCCGTGTACGCCCTCGAGCGTTTGTACGGAACGAAGGGTTCGTGGACGGACTTGATGAACGTCTACACGCGTGAACTCGACATCACGACGAACGAGCGTGATGTGCGCGTGAAGATGGCGCGTTTGCTCGCTGCACCCGAGCACTTGAACAACATCACCGCCGCGATCGACATGTGGAAGCAGGTGCTCGATCTCGGTGTCGATACCGAAGCGCTGTTTTCCTTGGCAAACTTGTACGAACGTGAAGCACGTTGGGGCGAGTTGTGCGAAGTGCTCGAACAACAGTTCGACGCGGAGGAGACGGACGAAGGTCGGGTGGGTGTGTTGCTTCGACGCGCGAAGCTCTACAACGACCAGCTCAATCGCGACGACATGGCGCTCGACGACTACAACCGCGCGCTCGACATCGAGTACGCGAATGCCGAAGCGCTGTATGCGATCGCGGAGATTTGGCGTAAGCGCACGACGCACGAGAGCCAGGCGAACGAGCTTGTCTCGGTGCTGCATCAGACGGTGGATCGCTGCGGTGCAGTGCTTCCGCCCGAGAACATGATCGCGCTCTATCGCGAACTTGGTCTCACGTATCAGAACGTCTTGCAGCAGCCGTACGACGCGATCGAAGCGTGGCGAAAGCTGCTGGCGGTTGATCCGCGTGACTTCGACGCCATGGCGGCGCTCGAGATCTTGCTCCGCGCTGAAGAGCGCTGGGTCGAAGTGATCGACGTCAAGATGGGTCGAGCTGCGGCGTTCGAGGATCCGAAGGAGAAGATCCGCGAGTACCTCGAAGTCGCCGACATCTGGGAGCACCAGGTTTACGACAAGGACAAGGGCACGGTTGCGTACGAGAAGGTTCTGGAGATCGAACCGACGCACGACCGCGCGTACTTGGCCCTCGAAGATCTGCACAGCGTCGCGCATCGTGCCGAGCCGCTCATCGAGTTGTACTTGGCGCGTCTCGATACGCGTGATGACACGAACGAGAAGACCGAGATTTTGCGGAAGGTCGCCCGGGTTTTCGAAGAAGAACTCGACGACAAACCGCAAGCCTTCGACGCTCTCATGACGGCGTTCGAGCTCGATTACGACAACATGGACACCGTTCGTTATCTCGAACGGATGGCGCAAGCGACAAACCGCTGGCCCGAGCTTGTGCAGAACGCGAACCGATGGCTCCAGGCGGAGACGCAGCCGCTACCGACCATCACGCTCTGCTTGCACTTGGCCAAGTGGTACGCGGAAGACCTCGGTCACCCCGAGTATTCGCAGGCGTACTACATGAAGGTTCGTCAGCTCGATCCGAACAACGTCGCGGTGTTGCGGCAGATGGCGAACTTCCACAAGAAGGGCGGCCAGTGGCAGCAACAAGGTCAGCGTTTGACCGAAGGTCTCGAGATCGCCGTCAAGGATACGGATCGCAAAGAGATCCTCACGGAGCTCGGCGATGTGTACGAGAGAAACGTCGATGTCGAACAGAGCTTGAACTTCTACAAGCGCGCTCTCGACGTCGAC
>CAYSYX010000444.1:0-8020 GCA_964435055.1 uncultured Polyangium sp.
TTGCGATACGCTTCGAGGCCCGCGGCAAAGAGTTTGTCCGGATCAGCTCCGACGGGAATCACGCTGTGCGGTTCGAGGTTTGGACCGTGATCGATCACGTTGAGCGGCGGAATGAAGTGCAGCGCGAGGTCGATGCTCTTGACGGACAAGAGGCGAGCCACTTCGGCCAAGCATGTCCGGGTGCCGTCACGAAACGCGGCCAAGTCGATGCCGCCGTACACGTCGGGCAGTTCGTCGAGTTTGATCAGCGCACGTTCGAGCAAGTGCAGCGCGCCGCGTAGTTCACCGTTGTGCCGCACCTTGTGCATCGCGTTGGTGACTTGAATGAGGGCTTGGAGGAAACGGCGCGTCGTGTCGTTCTTTTCGACTTGATAGACTTCCGTCCAGATGTCTTGCGCGTCGAAATGGCAGAAGGCGCGATAGGCTTCGAGACCACGAGCGAATTCAGCCTCGCGATCGATCGGTCCCGTGCGCTGTTCTTCCGATTCGTCGGTGTCGCCGTAGATGTCGCTCTTGGTCTCGCTTTCCATGAGGTTGGCGCATGATACACGACGCAGCGAATGATTCAAATTGAAGCGCGTCAGTGGACGGCGTCGAGCAACCGGGCTACACGTAGGCTCGTGACGAAAAACGAATCTCGGCGCAAAGCTCGAAGCGGCAAGTCGAAAAGTCGCCCACCGTCCTCGAGTTCGTGGACCGGCCTTGTTGCCGCGGGTGGATCTGTCCTTGCGCTCGTGGGATTGCTCTATGCCTCGTGCAAAGAGAGTTCGTCCGCGCCGACTCCCGAGCCTGTCGCGACCGTCGTTGCGCCTCCGCCGGTGACGGTTGCCACGACAAACGCTCCTGCGCCTGCGCCTGCGCCTGCGAAGAATGCGAAAGAAGATTGGAACGATACCGGAATTGCCTGGCTATCGTACGAAGCTGGAATTTCAAAAGCCAAGAGCGACAACAAGCCGGTTTGTCTTGTATTCTTCACGAATTGGTGCCCCCATTGTCGTAATTACAGCCATGTTTTTTCCGATCCGCGTGTCGTCGCGAAAGCCAAGGACTTCGTCATGATTCGCCTGAACGCGGACGACGTACCCGAGATCAGCAACGCGCATTCGCCCGACGGTACGTACGTTCCGCGCACGTTTTTCCTCGGCACGGACGGCAAGATTCTGGCCGATGTGCATGCGCCCAGGCCGCAATACGTGCATTTCTACGACGAAAGCAATCCCGATTCATTGCTCGCCGGAATGGACGCGGCCCTCAAGAAAACCCGCGCGATGTAGGAAAACTCAATCGTGCACGGGCCGAATGAGTCCGTCTTTTTGCAATTCGCGAACGAGCCGCGAGGCTTCGCGCTCGGCTTCCGCCGCATCGACTTCAAAAATAGCGCATAAACGTTGGGTGAGCGTCGGGATATCCATGTTTCCGTCGCTCAATGCTTTCCACACGACGACGCCGGCCCGATTGAGCGTGTAATAAAGGCCCGAACCAAGGTTCAAGAGCACGGCGCCGCCGTCATCGAGCTGGGTAAAGAGGACATCTTTGCTGGTGGAATAACGCTCTTTCATGGCGGGCAATGTTTCGCCGTCGTCGTCGACGGATCGTCCGGATAAACGTACGTGACCACGAATCGTGCGTCCAGCGTTT
This sequence comes from uncultured Polyangium sp., assembly GCA_964435055.1. Lineage (GTDB taxonomy): Bacteria > Myxococcota_A > Polyangia > Polyangiales > Polyangiaceae > Polyangium. Next base: position 1,639 of record CAYSYX010000444.1, read on the forward strand.
CGTGATAAGGCGCGCCGTCGAGCTCCACCCAGGCGTGAGCCGTCAAGTCTTCGCGGGCTCGAGGATCCATACCCATGACGAATTTCGCCGCATATCCGGCGCGACGCAAGAGCGCATAACGCGTGAGCGCTCGATACAAGCACGTATCCGGTAAAACACGCGTACGGCGACAAACTGCTTCTTCGAATCGAATGACATACCAAATTCGTGAAGCGCTCATCGTGACCCGAGGCAAAAAATGCGGGGTCAATTCTTCGAGAATCCGGGGCAAGGATTCCCGAGGAACTCGATGCATGAGGCGAATGCGCAGTTCAAATGCTTTGGCCACCGAAGAAATGGGGGACAAAAGCGCGGTCGGGTTCATCATAAAAAACCGCTTTCAAAGAGCCGCGAAACACGTGTCTTCGATGGCTGCGCATAACTTCGGCAATGCATCGAGACACGGCGTGAACCGCACATCGAAAATGGGCAAACGAGCGGCGAGGTCAAAATATCGCGCCATCATGAGCGCATTTCGTTTCGAGTCGGAAAGAAGGAATGAAAAAATATGCGGCATGAGCGCTCGAAACGCGTCGGCCGATGAAAATCGATTGATTTCGACGCGAAATGCGTCTTCAGCCACGAATCCGCCGGCCAAACGTTGCAGGATCACCATGGCGGCCAAAGGCGCCGCTTCGGTTCCCGAAACGAATGCCACGTCCGAATCCGCCGCGATTTCCACGCGCGGTCGAAATGGCAAACGCAATGCTTGAAACGTTTGGTCTCGCGGGACAAACACCAAGGAATCGTCCGCCCAATGCGGGTGATTTCGTCGGGACATCGTAAACGCGAGCGTCGATTTCCCCGTGCCCGAAACGCCGCAAAATCCAACGACCCCGGACTTGATACGCACGGCGCTCGCATGGAGCATCTCGGCCCCCGCCGCCTGCAAAATCATCGGTAACGCAAAGCGATAATAGACTTCCATCAAGAGCGGAGATTTATCCGCACTGGTCACCGTTCCGTGCACTTGTCCGGATTCGTCGACGACGCGAACGATTCCAATTCTCGGGAGCAGAATACGAGGGAATCCTCCATGCATTTCACAAATAGCATGGATCTCACCATCTTCGGTTTTCCAAGGAATAGCCGGCGGTTCGACAACGAATCGGGTTGTATCGAGCGTCGGGTCGACGTCGATGGAAAGCACAAAAGCCGCACGGCGTTGAAGATTCGTTTCCAAGACTATCGGCACGTCGTTCATCACGATCTCGCGCACGCTTACACAATCATGACGATCGCAATTCGTCGTTTCGTGTTGCATCCACACATTCACTTATGGAATGCCACGACGTCACCTCACGATTGCGGTGACATCCATTTTCGTATGTCGAGCCGTCGCGTCGCCTTGCGAGCGGCAATGACGAACTCGGTGGTCAAAACGAACGGAGTCGTTTGCGCCGTTCCAAGTTCGTGTTCGTCCGGCACGAGGTGCGTCTTTCCGTAACGAAAAGCGTCACCCGCGTGCGATGCGTTCGGCGTTCATCCGAGGCTGTTCTTGCGCGACATACCCGGGTCCATGTCGAACTTCGAGCCACCTTTGGCGATACCCTGGACAAAATCTTCGAGGCGTCCCATGCGGACGAGCACGGGCCGTTCCCAAGCTGCTCTCGAGTGGCCGGAAGGTGCACCCATCGAAGGTTGTTCCTGCTGAATCGTGTCGTCGAGTTTCATGTACCGTACTTTCAGGCTGCGTCACGATCGAGCAAAGCGTGCGGCGAGCCATGCCTCCGTGCTTAGCAGTTGCCACACGGGCACCCAACGTTCAGACCTACCAGAAAAAAAATGCTCCGTGATGTCGTTTGCTGCGATCGGGTCGATAATACCAAGTTCCGCGAGCCTCGTCGCCCCTCCCAAACGCGTCCACGAATTTCTTCCGAACCGCCTCAAGACATCCCGACCAAGGTTCGTAAAATCCACTTTTCGCACCGGCATCATCACCGAAGGCAATTTTCTGTGCACAAGCTCACGCAGAGGGCCCTTCATCAGACCTCCCTGATACAAGAGACGCGGATGCACGCGCAATGCTAACTCCACGAAATCAGGGTCGAAAAAGGGATAGAGGATCCGCACGCCAAATCGCCCCGCCCACTCGAGCCCCTGCTCCAGCTCGATGCTCAAGGACGGCGTTTGCGGCAACTCGCGTATCGCCTCGATATAACGACCTTCTTTCGGACCGAGTTCCACGCGCACCGATTCCCGCGCCCGCTCCTGAAGGCGTTCGAGCGGCCCGCTGCGTAATGGCATATCCAGTGGGCGAATGCGATTTCGCAGCGAATGATACCAACGAGAAACCGTCGGACCGGCCAATTGTCGAGCTTCGGAAATGAGCGTCGGTTTTATGGCGGCTTCCCAAAGAAGATAGTGGGCGACCCGCCACGCAGGGAAAGGCGATGTTTTTTGCCAAGCGCGAATGAACTCGACGAGGCCGTGGGTATCTCGCTGCAAAAACAGATCGTGGGCATAACGCGTATCGACGACGAGCATTTCGTCGCCGCCGGTACCGAAAAGCACGCGGTGCAAGCCTTGTTCTCGGGCCGTGACGAAGAGCGTCGAATACAGACCTTGCCATAATCCCATCACGGGGCTCGAATTACCGACGGAATGGGCGAGCGCCATGGCGACGAAATCTTCATCCAAGGCTTCGGGATAAACCGTGCGAAAATGCTGGGGCATTCCGAGGACTTTGGCGACTTTGGCTTGCGTCGCTTCTTCATTGATTTCGGTATTCGGAAAACGCACGGAGAGCGCGCTGAGGGGTGCGTCGGGACCAACGATTTCGGCGGCGATGGCCGCAATGCCCACGGAATCGAACCCTCCGCTCATGGCGACGGCTCGAGCACCCACGTCGATGCAGCGTTCGACGGCTCGTCGCAACGTCGATTCGAATTGCGACAATTCGTCGTCCGTGGCCCAAGAAAAACCCACCGGGACGGGATTCCAATATCGGTCGAGGGATTTTCCCGAAGAACGAACGATGAGTCGATGCGCCGGTGGCAACCGGTAGATATCCGCGTAAAACGTTTCGTGCAAGTGTTGCGATAACGTGGTTGCCGATAGAAATTCCGTGATTCGTTGCAGATTCGGTTTGCCCGAGACTTCGCTTTGGGTCAGCAGGGCGTCCAGCGACGACGACAAAAGCAATTGTCGTCCATTCCAATGATAAAAGGCCGCATACACGCCCATGCCGTCGCGACCCGCCAAGACGCGCCGGTTTTTCCGGTCCCAAATAGCCGTGAAAAACCCACCGCGCAAATCCCGCAAAAAGTCATCGCCATGCGCTTCGAACGCTTCGGCGACTCGTCGCGCCGCGGCGCCGCGTTGCCGATCGCCTTTGGGTAAATCGAAGAGGTATCCGTCGAAAACGACGATATTTCCTTGTGTTGTTTCGAATACTTCGAGCGTTTCCGGCGCTTGCTCCGGGTTCGAGGCGATCGTCGGCGCATTCCCATCGACGTCCCAGCGAAACACCCACGTTTGCGGCGGCAAATTCAGGGAAACGGGCGTCGGTTCTTTCATCTGTTCGTCTCCGACAAACAAGCTTCGCGCGGTGTTTCGATCAATCCTTCGAGGACCAGACCGGTGACGAGGGCTTCGACTTCTTGACGCAACACGGCCGGGTCCACGTCGAATTTCGACAAAAGCTCTTCGACGCATCCCGACAAAGAATGCTTTTCGTCGATCCACGACCAGATTTCCGAACCGGTCGCATTGAGTTCGAATACGGCATTGTTCTCGAGGTTTACCAGAAAAAACGTTTCGTCCAAACGGCGACTTACGACGTGGGCGGCGGGAACCAGCGAACTATGCCATACATCCGCGTTCATTCGCTCCCCCGGTGGTTTGTCGCGATCGATGATTTGCCGAAAACACGGGCCTGGTTCGCCGGCTGAAATCCCGGATCGCGATCCAATGCGGCATCGGCTTTCGACATGAGGTGACAGCTACCACATCTTTGGGCCGTGGGAAAGTTCGTGGCATGAATCTGAAATACGCCGGGCACTTTTCCAGCGCCACAAAGCGTTCTATAGTGCGGGCCGCGATGTCAAACCCCGGCTCGAAGGCGTGGATTCGTGGTTTCTTGCGATGGGACGCAGCGATTCAACGCTTCTACAACCTGCACGATAGTTTGCGCGACGAAGTTTTTCTGGCGTGGGTTCCTTTGGACGAACGCACCGCCGTGACCACGTCGCTCTATAGCCGGGAAGCTTCGTACTTGCCGGGGCGTGGACACGTGGAGCGAGGGTTTTTTCCCGCCGAAGAATATGCATTTCGCTCACGGCCGATTCCTCCGGGATCCCGCATTCTTCTCGGTGCGGCCGGGACCGGCCGAGAGCTCGTGACTTTGGTCGAACGCGGATACGACGTCGTCGCATTTGATCCTTGCGCGACGTTCGCCGACGCCGCGCGTTCCATTTTGCCAAACGCAACCTTTGTCGACGCATCGTATGCCGATGTCGTGTCGGCAGCCGAAGGTCGGGGCCCGCTGGTTTTTCTCGACAAGGGCCCGCCCGTCGATGCCATCATGTTTGGTTGGGGCAGCCTTTCACACGTGATGCCGCACGCCGAGCGCGTGGCGCTTTTTCGAGCTTTTCGCAAACTTGCCCCGAAAGCGCCTATTTTTGCGAGTTTCCTTTATTTGCCCGAAGTGACGAATTTCACCCGCGGACGCGCTCGTAATGCGTTGCAACGCGTCTTCAGCGCGCTCGGGGCGCCCAATACATCCGAACGAGGCGATCACTTTTCGCCTTATATCGGCTTCTTCTCCGCCCTTGGACGGGAAGAAATCGACAAACTCGCCGACGAATCGGGCTACGACGTCGTGCATTTCGATGCCGGCAGCGATGCGTACGCGGTATTCGAACCGAAACCCTAATTCAATTCAAGGTTTGTCAAGGTCCGGCCGTACGTCGCCCATACCCACGGCCCAGCCCATGGAATAGCGCGCATTGATTTCGCAGCGTGGATTCCAATGCGCTTTGCCATGTTCATCGCGCCAACGAAATGCATCAATGCCGAACGGCCCGAAATAACCGGCTCGAAATAGCGCTTCGCCCGCAGACCCTGCTGCTTTGGCCAACGAATACGCTTCGTCCCGCCCGAGTTCCCCGGTACGTACACGTCGGGTTTGCAGCCACGTTCCGTCCTCCGTCGTCGTCTGCAAGGTCGGTTCACCCAAGACGATTTCACCCGAGATCGACACGTGCCCGTGCAATCCGAAATCCGCAATGCGTTCGACCCAAGGCTCCGCCACGAGCGCTCCGAATTGTCGCAAAGAGGCTTCAATCCACGTTCGCGCGTCGGTCATGATTTCATCCGGACGAACTCGACGGCGGCCTCGCCCGGCAAAACCATGAGGTCGTCGCAAGAGCCAATTTCCACGCGGGGAGGGTTGAGCCAATGCGGAGATGATTTCGTCGATCGTCGTCACGACGCATTGTCCCGGAAGGGTCGCTCCAAGCTCCAAGGAAAAGCGCCGATCATTGACTCGTCGCAGGATTTCGAAATCCGGTGCGGGAAGTCGGTTCGCGCCTGCGCGGGCCAGGGCCATGAGCGCTCGGGGCGTGGGCAACCACGCGCGCCCGAGGCATCCTTGCGCCAAACCTGTTTCGTTTTCCTCGCCAAACAAAATCACATCGCCGGCAGGGACGAGGGCACCTAATTTTTCGACGAGGTTCGGCAATCGTGTGCGGGTATCGGCTCCAATGCTCCGCCGCGGATTTTCGAGCTCGATTTCCGCACCGAGGTTCAGCAGCCACGCGGATCGGGTATCCATGCTTCGAGCTCCGACAAGAATGCTTCGGGAAAGCCTGCGCGCAGTCTGGCGGCTTTGTTTTGCGGCGAGCCGCGCATGACCATGGGTGACAGCGGTTTCGGCAAATAGTTCCGCCAGCGTTCGAATGCCACGCCTTCCGTCAAGCGATCGAACCAATGCACTGCAAAGGCCACATGCGGCACTTCCTCGGCACACACGACGGCTTGAATGCGAGCGCCTTCTTCGTCGCCGATGGCCAAAAAACGTTTTTCAAAGCGAACCGTATGATCCAGATTTCCGCCCTCGAATCCCATTCCCATGACGGCGACGTAATGCGCGGGCGACGGGGATTGCGGGACACGCTCCCAAAACCAATCCCGCACGGGAAAATCGCCGAAGGAATACCCCAGTTTCTCCATGTAATCGACGTACATCCGCATGTGGCGAATTTCATCGTGGGCGATGTGCACGAGCCCATTTTTGAAGGCGCGTGGAGCATCCGCGAATGCGAGCAATGCCCAACACATCAACTCCGCCGCTTGCAGTTCGTGGTGCAAGAACGTATGCACGAGCTCCGCTCGACGCTTG
>CAYSYX010000445.1:0-7992 GCA_964435055.1 uncultured Polyangium sp.
ATCCAAGGGTCGATGCCTTTCGCCTCGAGGCGTTTCAAGTATCCACGATATCGCGCCATGAGCGGCGGAATGCACAAACCGTCCGGGGTGAAGACGTCATGCATCAAGTCGCCCATTTCAATGGGCAGAATCGGTCCCTTGTCGCCGAACATGGTTGTGGTAAAACCCGAATAGAGGCGCATCTGAACGAACGGACAAGAGAACCGACAAACGGCCTTTTCTTCGCCCGGATTTTCGGGATCGGCGATAAAGACTTCGTCGACGAGCCCATTCATGTACAAGTAGCTGCACCACGCTTCCTGCATGGCAAACGGGACATTGGGATCCGTGAACAGCCGCATGACATGCGCTTGGTATGGACCGCGCGCCTTTTTCCCCAGATTGAGCAACGTGTTGTTCCATTCGACGTAAAGTGCTCGAGAATAGGTGCGCCGCCAATCCGTCATCGTGATCGGTTTGCCCGGGCCGGGGTTGTATTTTTCGACGAGCAATTCGCCGAACCATCCGACCAAGCCCGGTTGACCGCGCGTGGCTTCATAAAGCGCGTCGACGACGCTCGGTTCGACAAGTTGTCCGCTTTCCTGCTGGTATTGCGCGAACATTTCGGCGACTTCGTCGCGTGTAAGGTTGGGGATTTTGAGCGAGCGTTGGACATTAAACGGCGAACCGCGAGGGCTGTCCACGCCAAGGACGGAGCGCACGCCGATGAGGGCCAAGCCGTGGAGCCAATAAGCATTTCTTTCGAGGTACATTTTGCGAAATTGCGCGACGAGCTGATCGATGAGCGCCGAGGGCAAACTGTCGAATTCATCGATGAGCAGAATCAACGGACGATCGAAGAGCCCTTCTTTTCGCTCGAAGAGTTTCCGCCATTCGCTCCACGTTTTCGGCGCGGGCGTGTGAATGCCGAACGCAATCCGAAATAACTCGGGCGTCACATCCAAGAACGAATCGCCCGGTTCCTCGACGTCGCCGATGACGCCTTGCAACGTGATGATGCCGACGACAAACCGGTCCCCATACCGTGCCCGGATTTCCTCGACGGCCCGACGCATGAGCCACGTCTTGCCTGTTTGTCGCGGACCCCAGATGGTGAAGTAGTGGCCACCCGATGCTCCGGAACCTCCGACGAGAGCCTCGACGCACTGGTCGACCAATTCGCGGCGTTCGACGCCAAAATTGTTTTTTTCGACAGGCCCGTACGAGGTGAACCGACGCATGGCGCGCACGCTAGCACGAGCGCGTGCGGAAGGGCAAACTTTATCTACATGTTACGGCATATCAATGGGCCGAACGAATCTCGATAATGCCTGCCTCAAGCCGTTTCGACGGTGTTCTCGCCGGTGGCAATCTTGTGCCCGTCGTTCGTCGCGTCTTGCACGCGCGCCATGGGGTATTTCTTTTCCCCGACGAATACCGTTTTGCTGCCTTCGACGACGCACCCGCCGCCGGTATGCGTGCAATCGGGCCCCGCATAAGCCACTTGCAGCTTGTTCGAACCGGCGAAGACCGTGCGTTCGCCCTGCAATAACTCGGCGCTCTTGTTCGTTTTCGACGGTTTACCTTTGCCTCCACTGCCTTTCTTTTTCGGCGGAGCAGGCGGTGGGTCGGGCTTTTTCTCGTCCGGCCGTTTCATCGGAGCATCCGGGGCAATCTGCTTTTGAAATGCCTCCATTTCCTCGACATTCTTGAACGTCTTGACGATGACCCGGTCGTATTTGCCACTGCCCAAGAGCTGATCCACCTCTTGCGCAGCCGCGACGTCCGCACTGTTATCCGCGGGATTCGCATTTCCCCAGGCCGTTGGAGTGCCACGAACGCCGATACATCCACTCGTGCCGGGAGCTTTACCTCCGTCCGGGTGAATCAAGAGCTTGCTGCGCATTTCGCCGTGTTTGCCCTTGTTTGGATCCCAGGCGTGTCCGGGCGCAGCCTTGGTGCCGTTCTTCGTGACCCCGGTAATGCGATATTTGTATTTCGCTTTTCCGAGCGAAACATCCTGCTCGCCCCATTCGCGCTTACCAATGTCATACGTTCCGTCGGGCGCACGATACGCCGACGTGCTGCCCGAACCGGCATGGAAGGATTTTCCCGCATCGGGAAAAACCAGTGAGCCGCGTGAGCCATTACCACTGGGCACGCCGAGGTAATAAATATCTCCCATGGTCCGCTCCTCCTACTCGATCAAGCAAACAATGCGCGCCAGGTCTTCGGGCCGACGACACCGTCGTCCGGCAACGAAGCTCGAGCTTGAAAACTCTTGACTTTGCGTTCCGTTTCGAGGCCGAAGATGCCATCGGCGACGATATGCCATCCCAAGGCGCCCAGTCGCGTTTGCACCTGTTTTACGGCCGTACCGCGCGAACCCCGCTTTAATGCGACATTGGGGTAGGGGACCGACGCTCCGGGTTTGGGCGGCGCATCCGGCGGTGAAGGTTTCGGCGGCACTTCCGGCGTCGTTGGTTTGGGCGGCTCCGCCGGAAGTTGCGCGCCCGCATTGGCCCATGGCCACGCGCGCGTGTCATTTCGCGACGACGCCGAAATGCTCACGTGGCAATGATGCGTATGCGGGTTTGTCCCCTTGTACGCTCGCCAGCCTTCGGATGCGCGCGAGCGATTGTAAATGCGGTGATTCCAAATCACGTACGTGACACGCGGATCTTTGATGGCGAGCGAGGCAATCAAATTGCCGTCGCATCCCGATGCCGGATCATGCGTGACGTCGAAGGCGTTGCCCATGTTGTGATCGCTTTTGCGCTGCTGATGTCGCGCATCACCCATGATGCCGTCGGAGGCCTTCTTGCGACTCGGCCAGCGTTTCGTCGCATCGGCCAGAGCTTGTTTGCACGCGTGAGCAGGACTGGACATGGTTTTTCCTCCTCGTACGTTGCGGTTATTCCCGAACGGAAAGCGTCGATACGACGTGCTCGAAAACGCGGTCGCCGGCTTCTCGTTCCGCGAGCGGAGCATTGCCCGCGACGACGAGCCACGTATTGCCGACCGCTAAATGCGCTTGGCGTGTGTACACCATACCCCCTTCGCCTCGCCAACTTGCGGCAAGTTCAATGGCCGGGGCCGATGATATCTCGATGTCGCGCTCGAAAAGCACCGTCCATCCGCGCAGTTTACGCGTCGCTCCGGCCAAATGCGATTGCACGACTTCCCGCAAGCTTTTGCCCACCGGAAGCGGAAATCGTTGCAGCATCAGCGCCATCTCCGCGCCCAATGGCGTCGCCGCCTCGAGCAACGTGACCGTGCGATCCTTGAACCCAATGTCGGGCAGATCGAAGGCAGCCTCGTTCGTGTAATACGTGCTCACGAATTACCTCGTTTACCCTTTGAGTTGAATGATCGCGGCCGATTCGACGCCGGCCAAGAGCGCCGGGCTCGTGGTGGCCACAAACAGCTGCGTATCCACCGAAAGCCCGTGAAGCGCGTCGACCCAGCCGACGATGCTCCGTTCGTCCGCGGATAGCTCGGGGCGATCCACGAAGACGATCGAGCGATCATGCCGGACCATGACTTCGGTCGCTGCAAAGAGTACGGCTTCCGCTTCGGTCGTCGACAATTCCGAAGGCATCATGGGCGGTCCACCTTTGCTGGACAAACACCGCAATGGTTCGTCCGCGGACGGAGCGACGTAATGCACCGTGGGGCAAAGCGCCGTCAAGGCTGCATTGAATCGAGCTTGTTTTGCGGCGTCGAGCGTCAGGTCGAAGAGCTGTCGCGCAACAAAACTGTATTTGCGCACGTCGCGGCCGAGACGATAGATGCGTTGTTCGGCCGAGGTCAATCCGTGCATGGCTCCTGGAGGAGGAATGCTGCGATTGGCGGGGAAGTAATCGAATTTGCCGGCTTTGGTGTCGTGCGTGTACGTTTCGAGCAGCGTGACCAAGGCTTCGTCGGCTTCCGAGAAACACCCGTCGTCTTGGAACAAGGCTTCGGCCTTCACGACGCGTGCGGAGAAACCTCCCAATCGACGGAGCTCGTCATCGTCGAGCTGAAAGGTCAATTCGATTTTCGCGGCATCGTCTCCGGGGCGAATCCAAGGCTCGGACGCCAAGGGGGCTCCATAAGCGGCGATGACTTCTTTGGCGGCGATGAGCGCTTCGAGGAATCGCGTTTTACCGGACGAAGGCGGGCCCGTCACGACGACGACGTCACGCGCGACATCCGGCGAGCGGGAAAAGTCGCACGTCATGTCGGGCAAGCCGCGAATGGACAGAAACGTGGCGCGGAGCAACTTCATGGAGTCAACTCATCCTTCGCTGGAAGCAGGCGATTGACCGGTGAGGGAGGCTTGTTGAGCCGTTTGACCGCCGGGATTCAAGAAGAGCTTCGGGGTTTGAATGACGATCGAATCGGGGCCGATGTGAATCATCGAGCTGCCCACCGAAATGGTCGTGCCCTGTTCGCTGGAGATGCTGTGCGCTTTGGCGGCCGAAGAAAACCCGCCCACCGTCTGCATGACGCGTTCGCCTCCGGCCATGGACACGAGGTTTCCGGCGACGCTGGCGAGTTTGTCGCCGCCGACGGAGCTCTTCATGTCCTTGGTGACCGAATTGGTCTGATTGCCTTCGATGGCTTCTTTGTCGTTGCCTTTGATCTCCATTTTGCGGTTTCGGCCGACGGAGAGCGTCTTGTCGTTGTTGACGCGGGTATTCTGATCCTTTTCGGCGCGAATACGGATTTCTTCGTTCCCGGCTTTGTCCTCGAACATCATCATGTTGTAGCCGCCCGTTGCGGGGACCGAGGCGCTGCGGAAGCCATTCTGTGTTTTGTTCATCGGCAGCGAGAAAGGCGGGCGGAGCAAATTCGTAAAGATGCGGCCGACGATCATCGGTTCTTCCGGATTGCCCGAGATGAAGCTGACGATGACTTCTTGGCCGATACGCGGAATGTTCAGCGCACCGAGGCCTTCGCCGGCCCAAGCTTGATTGACGGGAATCCAGCACGAGCTGAACTCGTCCATTTTGCCATAACGATCCCAGTGGAATTGCACGCGGACGCGACCGAATTCGTCGCAATGGATCGTTTCTCCCGCGGGACCGACGACCACGGCACACTCGACGCCGTGGATGCTCGGCGTGGGCGTGACCATGTCGGGGCGATACGGGGTGCCGGACGAGGCCGTGTGGCAAACGACGTGGACTTCGCTGTCGAACGAGCCGGACAAGGTGGTTCGCGTGACGAGCATCTTGCCGACTTTTTCGGCGAGCGGGTGATGGTCGACATTGAGGCGCAAGCCTGGTGCGAGGTCGAGGGCATTGGCATCGAAGACGAAACGCTTGGATCGAGCGCTCGCGGCGGCGCCGACCTGTTCGGCGATGCGCTTGGCTTCATCGGGATCGGTGCGGGTGCGACCGCGGTCATCGGCGGTGGGGGTGTCTTTGGGGCCGTTGGCGCCGAAGCGGAACGAGCCGGGCAGGTAAGCAAAATGTTCGAGCTGCGATTCGACGGGATGGGCGCTTGGAGCGGCTTCCCCGAGGAGTGGTTTGTTCGGGAGTCGATGGTCGTGGTCGGCGAGGGCGATTTTGCCGGAGGTGAGCACGCGGGAGGCGCGCAATTGCGTGGCATAAAGTCCGCCGGGGCCGGGGTCATCGAGGTAATCGAGTCCGCCTTTGCGTTCCGGGCCGCTTTCGGGGGTATCGGCGAGGACGAGCTTGGATTCGCCTTCGACGCCGCGGAAATAGAACGTGACGCCGGCGGCTTCGAGCATTCGGCAGAGGAACGTGTAATCGCTCTCTTGGTATTGGACGCGATATTTGCGTGTTTTGTAGCTGCGCGAGCATTCCACGACGGGCTCGATGCCCCATTCCTGCAGAATGGTCTTGGCGATATCGAGGTCGGTGACTTGTTGGAAGACGCGGCAGTTGGTGCGGAGCGTTGCGAGCTGGAGCTTGGGGACGAGCGTGAGGCGATAGGTCGACAGGCCGGTGGATTCCGAGCGAATGAGGTGCAGTTCGGAGATGATGCCGGACCAGGAGCGTTTGGCGGTATCGGGATAGAGGGCGGAGTCGAGTTCGATATGGAAGGAGCCGGGTTGGCCGACGAGTTCGAGGTCGAGGGCGGGATTTTGGCAGACGACTTCGAGGTCGATGTTGAAGAGGGCGGAGAGGCCGTCGTCGAGGGTGAATTCGCGGACATCGAGGTAATCTTTGATGCCGGGGACTTCGAGACGCAGGTTGGGTTTCGTGAGGGGGATGGAGTCTGTGCTGGCCCTGTTCATGATGCCGGTACCTCTCGTCGGGCAATCGGTCGAATTGCCGGTTGGGTTGGAATCAGCATGCAATGTGCCAAGGAAAAACGGGGCGCGAGGGATGAAAACGGGGCGAAACGAAGGGGAAACGAGGTGTGGCCTGGTCGAACGGGGTGGATCAATGGTGGATCAGTGGATCGTCGGGGGACCAGGGGAAGGGCGAGGAGATTAAGAAAGTAGTTATCGAAGTAGGAGATTGGGGGCGGGGGGAAGTGCGTGCAAGTCCGTTGAATTAGGGGCAGGGGATTGAGAGCACACGTCCCATCCTTTTCCCGCCCCATCCATTCCAACCCTTCAACCTCTACTTCAACGTTTCCTCATTCCTGAACCGTCGCCACAATCCTTGCTGCCAAATCATCTGAACTGTTCACGAATTCGCTCGAATCCTCAACACCCGCCCGAGCGCGTGCGCCATCAGCGCCTCGTCCTGCGATTCGGTCAGGTCTTCCCGCGGGATCACGTCGCATAACGCGATCACCGGAAACGTCGGCAACAGCGGCATCGACGTCGATGCCGCATCCGGGACGTACATCGGAAACGTCTCGCCGCTGCGCATCAGCACCAAGTCCGCTCGGACCCGCGGCGCTCCAAGCAACGTGCGCCGTTTGTACTTGCGCCCCTCCGTCAGCACTCGCTCGACCTCCGCCTGCACGTATCGCGTCGGCAACGACAACGACCCCGCTGCCTGCTCGATCTGCCGCACGAATCCCATCGTCGTCTCCGGTCGCGGCGTAATCGATGCGGATAACGCCTCCTGGCCGACCGCGATCGCCGCCAGCACCTTCTTGTCGCCGCTCGCGACTTGCTGGGCCACCGCCACCGTCGTCCGGAGCACCTCGACTTCGTCGAATACCGGCCGCAATTCTCCCGCCACCAAAAGCAGCGGTGGCTCGAGCTCGTCCAGGTCGTCCAAACAATCCGCCAACATCCGCCGAATCTCGGGCGCATCCGAAGGCTGTCCGCAACTCAGGACGCGCAGAACGTCGTTGCGATCCTCCGAGGGCGCGTCCTTCATCGGTTCGTCCAATCCCGCCGCGCGCCTGCCCTTCGACTTGGAGGCCAATGCCGCCGCGAAACGCTTGTTCTTGCGGACACGCGGCATGATCTGCGCATCGAAATGCAGCAAGGTGACCACCGCCTGACGACGCGCCGCGACTTGCGAATCCGTCACCACCTCGCGCCGCACCACCCGCTCGTTCTCGGCTTCCGCCGCCGTGGACCGCGCCGCCGCTGCATCGGATGCCGCCTTCACGCCGCCGAATGCGCCGTCGAACCCGCCCGCAGGCTTGTTCGCCGCCGGTGCGGGGCCTGCCGACTTGCTGCCGCCAAACGCCGCGTCGAAACCTCCGGGAGCGCGCACCGGCTTGGGCGGCACCACCGGCGCCGGCGACGCTGGGTCGCTCGACTTGGTGAACGGTGGCGGCTGGATCGCCTTGCCCTTGTCGCCGACTTCGTCCGCGCTGAGCAGCGACCTCAGTTCCCGGCGCGGAGCGTTCCAGGGCTTGTCCGTCCCACCGCCGGCGCCGGCGTCGGCTGCGTCTTTCGGCGGATCGGCTTGCGCTGCGGCGGCGGCGACGACTTGCGCGCCGATCGTTTGCGGCTGCGCGGCCATCGTCCCGAGGGAGGCGCCGCCGGCCCACGGGCTCGCGGGGGCCCGCGGTTTGTCGAGCGATGCCGGTCCCGCATCGGAGAAGCTCACCGCCGAGGCACGCACGGGCGGCGGCGGAACGGGT
>CAYSYX010000446.1:0-7991 GCA_964435055.1 uncultured Polyangium sp.
GGGCCCCACTGTTTGAGCCCGAAGGGCGAGTTTGGGGTGCCGCGGCGTCAAGAAATCGAGCCTCCCAAAGCGGCAACCACGAAGGCGCCCGCTAAACGCGTTTCGCGCGATGAATCGCGCCCCTACAAAACCAACCGAAAAGCGCTCGTAAATCCTGCTTAACATCCCAAACCGTCAATTCACGCAGTAGCGCCTCGCGTCCGATTCCTGCCATCTCAAAAAATTTTCATCGCGACCATTTTTTCATGAACGTTCACCAGCTCCTCAGCAACGGACGGATTGTTCGCCGATGACCTCATCGACGACTTTCATTCAATCGCACATTCCGGGTCAACACCCAGGAGGCAACCATGCGGAAGTATCGAATCAATGCTACCTCGACGGTACGGATTGAATACGGCATCGAGCTGCATGCGGGCTTGTCGCAATTCGACGAAACCCTTGCCGCGGCCAACGAAGCCCACGCCGTCAACGACGCGCTGGCCAATCAATACCAAATTCGTTTGCAATTGCATCGCCCCGTCCTCAATGCCCGGGCCATTTTGCGCTTTGCCGAATACAACGTCGATCGCGTCATTCGATCGGCGCATCGGGCCGCCGAAATCGAAGACGGCGGACGGCGAGGTCGTATTTCCACGACACTATTTCCGCAAGGGTTGAAACCGGTAACAAAACCCTCGGGACGAGCGCAGGCCAAACCGACCAAAGACTTGATCGACCGCCTCAAATTGAGCTCCGTCGCCGGTATGGACGCATTTCGGGCCGTTTGGCTCGCCAAGCTCGAAACGGCCTTGGCCAAACTCGACGCGGCCATATCGACGTACGAAAGCGCTCGCGACGCGCATGCTCAGGCATTCCGCGCCGAAATGGCGTTGAGGGATGCACACTGGGAAATGGTCGATCGCGTCATGGGCCTCGTTCGTTCCGCGTTCCCACTCGACAAAGACGTGCACGACGTGATCTTCCCAATTGTGAACGATGATTCTCCGAAACGTGAATCATCCGGCGAGGAAATCGAAAAAGCGCCCGTGAGCGTCGGTACCGCGTAAAACCCATTCCAAGCTCGCCTTCGTGGCCGCAAACTCGAGGGCGAGCTTTCCCATCGTCGCCGCATTCATTACACCTTGCATCCCGTTCTCCTCGGCCGGCGAGGCTTGTTTCGAGGAAACAACGACAAAGGCGTTGACCTCGTACGGGTCAGCCTCATCCGTCTTGTTTCCGCCCCGCAATCGTGCTACCTTCCTCCTCGATATGCCGCCTTTGCGCCTCAACATCGCCCAGCCGTGTTCACAAGATTGGAACTCGATGACCGGCAACGAAAAGCGCCGGCATTGCGCCTCGTGCGACAAAGACGTCGTCGCGCTTGCCGAAATGATGCCCGATGATGCCCTGACGCTCGTCCGTAATGCCAAACCGCATTCCTTGTGCCTTCGAATCGAACACGATGACGCCGGCGCCGTCATGTTCCGCCAAACTGCGGCCCCATCGAGCCCCACGCCCCTCCTCGTGCTCACCATGGGCGTTTCCATGCTCCTGCCCGCGTGCGAAGACAAAGCCGTCGCGATTCAATCCGTCGACCACGTCGAAACAACCGCCGATTCCGCTTCCACGCCCCATTCGACAAATCCCGTGACTGCTCCGGAGCCCCTTCAAGAGAAGGAACCGCACGCCGCTGCGCCCACCGCATCGAGCGCCCATGGGGCGGCCCTTCCGAAAGCCGATGTTCGTCCGGAAAAATCATTGAATCGACCGACGACTCGGATCACCACCGGCTGCGTCTGCGCCGTCGGCGATAAGCTGTGCGATTGCTTGTGAATTGCGGCCAAGGTCCCACGGTCGAAGACATTTTTCCAATTACCGGCGTATTCGATTGATTCGATTCCTGCCCGAATTCGCGCTCGAATGCGTTCGGCAGCCATTTGTTTTAACTCCACCTGCACGGACCACTTCCGGTCTGCTCTCACGACGTTACGTTCACGCCCGAAGGCAAATATACGAGCGCGCAGCGCATGACGGACTCGAGCACGACCGGTGAAAACCAGGTCCAGAGGTCGACTGATGACTCCCCACGCCCCCTCTTTGTTTCATGCCGTTCCCGGCGACCACATCTGTAGCATTTACCGCACCGACGCCGATCAACGAGGCATTGCATTCGACCTCGTCCGAGGCGGAGTCGACCAAGGGCACAAAATCATCTATATCGTGGCGGCTCATACGGCCGCGGGACTTGGGGAAACCCTGAAAACATCGGGAATCGATGTGGAAGGATTGGTCGCCAAAGGGTAGCTCGTGCTGCTCACGGCAAAAGAAGCATACCTGGATGACGGGGAATTCAAGCCGCTCAAGATGATCGACCTCTTGATGGCCGAAGAGAAAAAGGCTTTGGATGCCGGTTTTCCAGCTTTGCGCCTCACAGGTGAAATGGTCTGGGCGCTCGCGGGTGAACCCGGTTCGGAATTACTGACCGAATACGAAGCCATGCTCAGTCAGTTTTACCCGCAAAGCAGGTGTTACGGAATTTGCCAATATGATCGGCGCTTGTTCGATTCCGAAGTGCTTTTGGAGATCTTGTACACGCACCCCAAGGTGCTCACCAATCGCGTCATTTACGACAATGGCCGCATGTACTTTCTGCCGCCGGAACGGTTCCTTTCGCGTGACCGCCAAGGAGCCTTGCTCGATCGATTCCTCGTCAATTTGGCGGAACATCGAGCAACCGGTTCATGGAGCTGAATCAGGACACAATGCCGGCCGCCCATGCGCACGGGCTGGCATCCGCGACGCGTCGGATTCTCTCGTTGTTGTCGTTGGGGGAAATTCTCCTGCAACTTGCGCGAGAATCCGCGGCGCTCAGCGGATGTACGCGGGCATTGGGGAGTTATGTCGCGAGCCATCAACCGTGGATTGACGGCATTCACGTGCAGATCGTCGCAGGAACGCCGATTGCGACCACGCCCGCGCAGCGCTCGGCCGTGTATGGCATTTATCGGCAATTGGCGCGCGAACGAAGGCTGAAATCGATTTACGCTTCGTCCCAGACCGAGGCCATTTTTCAAGGGCTCGGCGTGAACGGAGCGATCCCCTCTTCCGTATGTGCATTGCCCATCCATGGACACAAAGGGCGTATCGGCGGCGTGGTCTTGCTCGTCGACCATGCTTGTGCCGAGACAAACGACGACGTTTTGCAAGCGATCACATTGCTTTGCACGTGTGCGTCGACCGCGATCGAAAATGCCCAGCGGTTCACCGTCGCCAAACGCAATCAAGAACGCCTTTTCGTCTTTTCGGAGACAACCGAGGAAGCCTTGTGGGACCTGGACTTGGAGACGGGCGAAATCTGGTGGGGTGGAGCGGTGCAAACGTTGTATCGCGGCGCAGCCATAGACCTCGGACAAACGCTCGCTTGGAAAGAAGAACGTATTCACGCCGGCGATCGGGAACGCGTTCGAGCGGCTTTTGCGCAGGCCTTGGATTCGTCGGAGTCGAGCTGGCAGGATATTTATCGATTCGAGCGCGCGGACGGAACGTTCGCTACGGTCGAGGATCGAGCGCACATGCTTCGGGATGTCAATGGTCATCCTCGGCGCGTGGTCGGGCGGCTTCGTGACATTACGGAATTACTCGCAGCATACGAACGGGAAACCGAGGCGATTCGGGCGCGCGAGCAAAGTGAAGAGAGGCTCCGCTTGGCCGTGGAAGCGGCGAGTGTCGGCGTCTGGGATACCGATCTCGTGACCGGTCGACGGGTCGCGAATGAGCTGTATTATGATTTGTGTGGTTTGGCTCGGAACGATACCGACGGAATGGCGGAAATGCAGCTCATTCATCCCGACGAGCGTCCTTGCGTGCAGGAACGAATGACGCGGGCCTTGTCGCCGCATAGTCCTGGCGTATTCGAATCCGAACATCGCATCATTCGCCGTATCGACGGCCGGGAACGATGGGTCAAAGCGCGCGGGCGCGTCCACGTCGATTCCATGGGGAATCCCGTACGGTTCGTCGGAGCGTTATTCGACATTTCGGACCGCAAATACGCCGAGCAACGATGGCGATTGCTCGCGGATGCCGGCGAACGGCTGACCAGATCGCTCGATTCCAAGAGTACGTTGGCGGCCATTGCCGACTTGGCGATTCATGA
The DNA here is from genome assembly GCA_964435055.1 of uncultured Polyangium sp. Lineage (GTDB taxonomy): Bacteria > Myxococcota_A > Polyangia > Polyangiales > Polyangiaceae > Polyangium. The sequence goes on from CAYSYX010000446.1 coordinate 4,139, forward strand.
TTTGGCGGATTGGTGCTTCGTGGAGATCTTTTCCGCCGGCGGCGTCGGTATCGAAACCGCGGTCGCGCATGCGGATCCGGAGCGGGTGCGGTTTGCGGCGCAAGTTCGAATCGATTGTCCCACCGAACCATTGGCACCCTGGGGACCGCGGCGAGTCATGCACACGGGGCAATTGGAATATCATCCCGAAATTACCGAGGCGTTGTTGACGCAATGGGAGAACACCGAGCCATCGCCTGGTTTGGCGCGATCGCTTGGATTACGTTCGCTGCTCACGGTGCCCATGATTGCGCGAGGGCACATTACGGGAGCGATATCGTTGGCGATGGCGGAATCCGGTCGTCGATTTTCTCCGCCGGACATCCCGTGTGTCGAAGAGCTGGCGCGACGAGCCGCGATGGCGGTGGAAAATGCCCGACTTTATCGGCAAGCGCAAGAAGCCGTCGAATTGCGGGACGAATTCTTGTCCATTGCTTCGCACGAGCTGAAAACGCCGCTGACGCCGCTACGTTTGCAAGTCGAAAATGTGCGCCGGGCATTGGACAAAGCGGGATTGTTGGAGGATCGTATTGCCGCGCGTTTGGAGCAAATCAATCGCCAAACTCAGCGCTTGACGACGCTGGTCGACAGCTTGCTGGATGTCTCGCGGATCAGCGCCGGTCGCTTGTCCCTCGAATTGGAGAGCGCCGAATTGGGAGAAATCGTGGCCGAGGTCGTGCAGCGATTTGCGGACGAAGCTCGAGCGGCGCGATCGCCCATTGCATTGCATATCGAAGATCGAGCGTTCGGCTGCTGGGATCGCCTCCGTATCGAACAAGTGCTGGCGAATTTGATCTCGAACGCCATCAAATACGGCAAAGGCCATCCCATTACGATCCGGGTTCGGGTCGATGACGAAGTCCGGATCGTCGTCGAGGATCAAGGGATTGGTATCAATTAGGCGGATATGAGTCGCATTTTCGGTCGCTTTGAACGCGCCGCTTCTTTGCGGCATTTTGGTGGACTGGGGCTCGGCCTTTACATTGCGCGGCAAATCGTCGAAGCTCACGGCGGTTCGATCACCGTGACGAGCGCGCCGGCCGAGGGGTCGACATTCACCGTGAATTTGCCATTGAACACCAATGCACTGCCACGAGTCGTGCCGACGGAAACGAATTCATGAATCGCAAAACCGTGCTCATCGTGGAAGACGACGAAGAAATTCGCAGCAGTGTTGCGGATGTGCTCGAATTCGAAGGGTTCGTCGTGCACACGACCACCAATGGCCTCGACGCTTTGCGATGGCTGCGAGGCGGAGTTTTTCCGGACATCATTCTCCTGGACATGATGATGCCGGTGATGGACGGTTGGCAATTCATCAGAGAATTGCGCAAGAATCATCCGCAAAACGCAATGCCCGTGGTGATCTTTTCGGCGTATGGAAACCCTCGCGCCATGGCCGAGGAGCTCGATGTCGCGGGATACTTGAGAAAACCTTTCAGCGTGGACGAGCTCATGGCGGCGATACAATCGGCGTGATTGCCGCATTTGATTTGCGCCGAGATTGCCGTCTTGTGTCGCTCGATTCTCGTGCGGTTCAATGGTCAAGGAACCGTGTCGGCGAGTTTGATGTCGATATGCGGCGTATGTTGACAATAATCGCCATACGAGCCGCAATCATCGAGTTTGTAGGTCACGGTCCCATACACGTCACCGCTCTCGGGCGTCGAGGCAATGGACGATTTCGACAACCAAGCAACGACCCGCCAACACTCCGTGGACGTCGTGCCAAGGGGTTCGCCGACGTCATATTCATAAGGAAACCCCATTGCGCTCACGTCGATGTCGGCCTGGTTCCAGCTGAATTCCTGCGTAATCGTCAGCGTGCGCGGATCGAATGTCGACGACCCGCCATCGACGAGATTGAATATGTGCAGCGTCGTGAGCCCGCTGGTGTTCACGCCCGAGCCGAGTGAAATGGTGCCGCTCGCGCCGGGGCCTTGCGGATCGCCGAAAGGAATACATGCGCCGACCAAACAGGAAATGACGGAGAGCAGAAAACCAAAGCGAAGTTTGTCGAGACTCATCGAATCCTCCTGGAACCTGCGTGGGCGAACCGTGGGCGAACGTCAGCAAATTGCGCGCCATACATCCCTTGAATGCGTTTGTCGTAGAAATCCGTACTTGGTCGGGGCGTGATCATGACATTTGGGACATAGCCCATCGCCTACGTGGTCGTCACGACGACAAACTCCATTCCGGCTGGGCGCGGAGCTGCTGATGAAAAGGATACTCGTCGCGGACCACGGGTATTGGTCGCGCCCCGACGCATGAAAATTCGCAAAGGCGTCACCCTGAAAGAGCATATCGCAATTAGATCATTCGTGCTTTTCAGGGCTCGGTCGCGAAGATCAGGCGCAATGTCGGGAACATGAAAACGCAAACGATGCGGATGAACGTGCAAACTTGTCGTTATCGAGACATGGGCTTTCTCAGACGGTGTTTGCCCGGATCGCGCGCGAAAGGCGGCGATTTCCTGATCGACACTCGGCGAGCCCCACGCGATTTCGGAACTCTCCGAACGAATCAACCGTGGCACGTCGCGTGCATTTACATTCGGAATGAACCTGCGACGCACTGCATGGATTTTCGCGGCAATGACGACGGCATTCATTTCGATCGGGTGCTGCTCGGACAAAGAATACGACGGAAACGATGTGCTGCCCTACATGACGAAAACGGTCGACGAATTTCTGGCCCCGATCGTGGGCGATAAAGCCGTCGCCGTCACGTGGAATCCGCTGCCCGACGGCACCGAGTCCAATGGCGTCAAGTTTCCTCCGTTTCTATTCGAGGGCCCGGATGAAGTCGCCGTGACCATTGAACATGGAGATATCCCATTCACCGCGGCTGGATACAATGGGGAAACCCTGAACAGCTCGTGCGGTTGGGCCATCGCCGAGACACCCATTACCGTGCGTCTACGGACAGATAACGGCCGGCTCGACGAGGTTTTCACGACACCCTTGCGCGGGAGCGAACCGGCGTTCTTCAAGGGCGAGATTCACGGGATCAGGGGTTCGCTCGGGCAATACGAGGTTCCGCTGCAATCGAATCAGAAGCAATATGGGGCGATGCACATGCAAATCGGACCGGACGGGGCCATTGTGATGTTTGATTTCTCCATTGAGGTGTTCACCGGCGTCGAAGGAGAAAGCGCAGCCTACTCCGGCATCACGGTCATGACGATCGAGCAACCATGACGATCATTCGCCGGCCCTGTCGACGCCAAGAATTTCGAGCCTGCGCATATCGCCATTCATGCCGAACGAGTGCGACGGTTTTTCCTTTTGGTCCGGCGGAACCATTCGTGTATCGTGTTCGAACGTACCCATGATCAGCTCAGCCCGCTCGTTGTTCTTCGCTGTCGGGTTGGGTTTGTCCAGCCTGGCCATCGCCCCTACGGCCTCTGCATTTTGCGGTTTTTATGTGGCCGGATCCGATGCTCCCCTTACCTCCGACACAATTTGACGATGGTCCTTTTCGGTAGGCATGGCTACCACCGACATGAGACGCTTTCGACTCTTACCGTCGAGCAATTCATCACTCGGCAGCGCAATCGATAACGTGAATTCGCGTCCTGATGGCGCTACGCGCACGTCAAAGTCGTGCGTGCGCTTCAATTCTTGAAACAAGGCGCGCTGGTAATCACTTCGGCTCGCGATTCGTTCGCGAAGTTTCTCCAGGTAATGCTTCACGCGTTCGGGACTGACCGTGCATTCAATCGGGGCCGTGCGCGTTTCGAGCCGTGCAAGTTCCGCCTCGACATTCCGTGACTCGTTTTGGAGTTCGCGGACGCGATCCAATACAGACA
>CAYSYX010000447.1:0-7979 GCA_964435055.1 uncultured Polyangium sp.
ATTCATGCGCGGGCGTCTAGCATGTTTCCGGCGGCGAGGGATGCGCGACGTCGCGGGTCAAGGGGTGGACGAGGGCGGAGGCGTGACGCCGAGAGCTTCGAGATCCTGCTTGGCTCGCGCGGCAAAGCGGCTCGAGGGGAAACGTTTGACGATGTAGAGCAGGGTGGATTTTTGGGCTTCGACGTTGCCCTGCGCGCGAAACTGTTCGGCAAGGCCGAAAAGCGCTTCGCCGGGTTCTTCATCGATGGCCAGTTCAGGTTCGGGGCTGCGCGCACACTGAACAGGGGCGGTCGCGATGGATCCAAAAATCGCAACGGCGAATGAAATTGTGTGAATGGGCGGGGGCACGGCGGCAACTGTAGCAGCGATGTCGTGTGTTCTGGTCTCGCCACGCGCAAGCATGGGGGCTCTCGAGCACGCGACCGGTGAATTTTGTGCGGCTTAGTAGGCCGGTGAAAACAGACTCCGTATATAGAGGAAGCACCCGGCTCTGCTCGGCCAGGTGCCTCGTTCGGCCATTTTTCCTGGGGAACAGTGCAGGAAAAACAGGCGCGATCAATCGAGAGGTCATGAACGCGATGCGTACTTCGATGGGAAACAAGTGGCTCTTGGGCATGGCGGCGATGGGGGTCGTTGCGAGTGCTGTGGGAACAGCCGACGCACAAGAGTCCAATTCGCCTCCGATCGCTTTGGAACGGTTTTACTCGTCAAACGCCGGCGATCGCCTGTTCAGCGTCGCATCGCCGTACGTCTTGGGGCACAAAGTTCCGCACATCGCGCTGTACTTCGACTACGCCCATGACCCGCTGATTTTCCGCGACAAGAACGACCTTTCGTACGCCGCGAGCGTCGTGAGCAACCAGCTGTTTCTCCGGGCAAACGGTACGTTCACACTTTGGGATCGTCTGCAGTTCAACTTGGATTTGCCCGCGGCCCTGATTCAAACGGGGGACGACGAACCCAACAAGCTCAAGCTGGCCTCACCGAGCGGTCCGGACTTCGGCGACATCCGTCTCGGCGTTCGCGTGCGGTTGGTCGGGAACAACAACAGCAAGTTTCAGCTTGGTTTGAACGGATATTTGTGGTTTCCCACGGGCACGGGACAGTTTGTCACGGACGGCTGGTTCCGAGGGTTACCGCAGGTCGTGGTGGGAGGCCGGATCCCGAAAGGCCGCAAGCTCCCCGAATTCGTTTACTCGGCCGCGGCCGGGGCGGAGATTCGGCCGACGATCAATTATCTCGATGGAATTCCCCTGGGAACGACGTTTGTCGGGTCCGCAGGTCTCGGCGTGGTCTTTGGCGAACAAAAGCAATTTCAAGCGGGTCCGGAAGTCAGTGTCGTGACTCAGCTTCGCGATGTAACCGCGCAAAACCTCAACATCGAAGCGTTGGTCGGTGGGAAGTATCGATTCCGGACAAACTGGGAGGGTGGTTTGGCGCTCGGACCGGGTTTGTCCTCGGGCATCGGCACGCCGGACGTCCGCTTGGTCGCGCACGTCGCGTACACGCCACCGTGGAAAGAGAAAGACACCGACGGCGACGGCATCATCGACAAGGTGGATGCCTGTGTTTTCATCAAAGGCATTCGTCATCCCAACCCGAAGAAACACGGTTGTCCGTCGGATCGGGATGAGGACTACATCATCGACATCCAGGATGCGTGCCCGGATGTGAAGGGCATTTTGCATCCGGATCCGAGGAAGAACGGTTGCCCGCCGGACGCGGATGAAGACGGGATTCTCGATCCGGTCGACGCGTGCGTGACGGTCAAAGGCATTCCGCACAAGGATCCGAAGAAGCACGGTTGCCCGTCGGATCGCGATGAAGACGGAATTTTGGACGTGGTCGACGCGTGTCCGGACGTCAAAGGCGTGCCCGACAAGGATCCGAAGAAGCACGGTTGTCCGCCGGATCGTGATGGTGACGGCGTGTTCGATGCGGAAGATGCTTGTCCGGACGTACCGGGTATCCGGACAAACGATCCGAAGACAAACGGTTGTCCGGGCGATAACGACGGCGACGGCATCATGAACGACGTGGATGCTTGTCCGGACGAGAAGGGCCCGCCGGATCCGGATCCGAAGAAGAACGGTTGCCCGCGCCTGGTGCGCGTCATCGAAGGCGAGATTGTCATTCTGCAACAGGTGCAGTTCGACACGGGCAAAGCCACGATTCGTCCGGTCAGCTTCCCGCTGCTCGACGAAGTTGCCGCCGTCATCAACGAGCATCCGGAAGTGCTGAAGATCGAAGTGCAAGGGCACACGGATCCGCGCGGCGGCATCCCGCTCAACAAGAAGCTGTCGCAAGCGCGTTCCGAATCGGTCCGCGAAGCGCTCATCCAGCGAAAGGTCAGCGCGGACCGCATGACCGCGAAGGGTTACGCGTCCGAGCGTCCCATTGCGACAAACCGCACGCCCGAAGGCATGCAGAAGAACCGCCGCGTGCAGTTCATCATTCTGGAACGCAAGCTCAGCGACGGTAAGGTCAAGGTCTTCGACAATGCGCCGCCGGTCGTCGCCGACGACTTCCAACCGCCGAAGGGCGGCGGAGGACCGCGTAAACCGCCGACAGGCCCGGCCAAACCGCCGACAGGCCCGGCCAAACCGCCGACAGGCCCGGCCAAACCGCCGACAGGTCCGGCCAAACCGCCGGCTCCGGGCAAGACGCCGGCTCCGGGCAAGACACCGGCTCCGGGGAAGACTCCCGCGCCGGGGAAGACTCCACCGCCCGGAAAAACGCCGGCTCCCGCCAAGAAACCCCCGACCAAGAAGTAACTCGTTCACCGTGAAATGAACGATGCGTCGGAAGCGAACTCCAAACGCTTCCGACGCCCTTGGTTTTCCATTCCAAACAATACGTGGTCAAAGTAGTTTGTCGAAACGTCGATCTACTCGACTCGATCCGCCCGCATCGAATTCGTTTTCCGGGCCGGTTTACGTTCCGGGTAAAACACTGCGTCGAGCCCGCACAGGCAGAAGCTTCGCGTGCGCATCGGTGATATCTTCGGCACATGCGCGTCCGAGCAATTGTTCTCGCTGCGGCACTCGTCGTGCCGACAACCATCGCCCTTTCACCCAACCTCTGCGACGTCGGCCCTCGAAATGCCGAAGCGGCCGTGTCGATCGTCGTGTCGCTCAACGAGCTCGTGTCGACCTCGACGCATGTCGTCGTGGCCAAAGCGACAGAACAAAAAAGCCTCTGGGAAGACACTCCGACGGGACGGCGCATCGTGACGTACACGCGCCTCGACGTTGAGCGATCCGTCGTGGGTGATGCGGGTTCGAGCGTGTGGGTGCGGACGCTCGGGGGAGCCGTGGGTTCGACGGGACAATGGGTGTCGGGCGAAGCGGTGATCGCCCCGGCGTCGCGGTCGGTTCTGTTTTTGACGAAGTCCGGCGGCACGTTCGGTGTGACCGCCATGGCGCAAGGCCACTATCCGGTCGTGACGGAAGGCGCCGTCACCCGACTGGCCGGCAGTCCGGATGCAGGAACGTTGTTGCTTCGGCGTGGACCAAATATTGCCGCACGGGAAGTGTTGGTCGGGACAACTCTCGACAAAGCCCTGCAACTGATTGGGGAGGCACGACGTGCGCAAAAACCAAGCAAATAGACGTCTGGACAAACAGGTTTGTCTTACCGCTTCATTGCTCACGATGCTCGCCATCGGGCTGTACGCGTCCGAAACATCGGCTTATTGCCGCACATCCAGCTGTTCCGGCGGCGTGACGGGAGCGCGTTGTACGCCCGCATTGCCCACGGACTGCGGCATCGAGCTCTTCTGGAAAAACCCGTGCGTGAGCTTCTCGATGCAACAAGACGCCAGCTCGCAAGTGTCCCTGTCCGTCGCGACAGACATCTTCGAGAAGGCGTTTCAGACGTGGACCAACGCGGATTGCGGCGGCGGCAAACATCCACGAATCAGCGTGGTGAACCTCGGCCCCGTCGAATGTCACGCGCACGAGTACAACAAGCAGGCGGGTAACGCGAACGTGTTTCTGTTTCAGGACACTGAATGGACGCACGTCGGTGCAGGCAGCACGTTGGCGCTCACGACCGTCACGTACAACATCGATACGGGCGAGATCTACGACGCCGACATGGAGCTGAACTCGGCGAACGTGTCGTTCACGATGGACGACAAGATCGTGAAATTCGACCTCGCCTCGATCGTCACCCACGAAACGGGCCACTTCTTGGGTTTGTCTCACTCAACCACGGGTTCGGCGACGATGTTCTCCGACTACACCCCGGGAAGTGTGGAACTACGAACCCTCGATCCCGACGACATCGCCGGGATTTGCGATATCTACCCTCCGGGTGACGCGATTCCCGCCAGTTGCGATCCATCGCCGCGGCGAGGACTCGCATCGGAATGTTCTCCCGCCCCCATCACGGAAGAAGAAAGTTCGTGTTCCGTAGCGTTTGGCAAGGCAAACCCGTCCGGCGCCGCGGCGATCTTATCGGGCCTCGCAGCATTTGGTTTGCTCTCCAAACGTCGCCGTGGGCGACGTCATCGTTCATGACAAACGCCGCCGAAGAGCTTCGTGACTGGATGCTCGTCCAGGATGCGGCGGGGCTCGCCCGGGTGCTCGACCAGGTGCGAACCGCTGAAGCCATCGGCTTGGATGTCGAAGGAAATGGGCTATTTGCCTATCGAGCCCGCGTGTGCACCGTGCAGCTCGCGTGGGAAGACGGGGACCGAACGAAGATCGCCGTGATCGATGCGCTGCGCGTGGACATCACGGCTTTGGCCGACCTGTTCGCCGCACCGGCGCCTCGCAAAGTGCTGCACGATCTGACGTTCGACGCGCGCATGTTGCACGACCACGGAGTCGAGTTACGGCACGCGCGGGACACATCCGTCGCGGCGCGCCTGCTCGGAGCGAAATCAACGGGACTTGCCGCGGTGTTGGAAGCCGAGCTCGGCATCGTCCTGGACAAACGCCATCAACAATACGATTGGTCCCGTCGTCCGCTCGAGCCGACGCACCTCGCGTACTTGAGCAACGACGTCGCATATTTGTTGCAGCTCGAACGAACGCTGATGCGAAAGATCAGCGCGAAAGACATCGGCGCCGAAGTGGAAGCGGAGAGCGCGTACAAGCTGCAAACGGCGCTTGCTCCGCCACGTGATCAACGCCCGGGGTACACACGCGTGAAGGGCGTGCATCGACTCGATCCGGCAGGTCGGGCGGTGATGAAGTTCCTGGTCGAGGCCCGCGAAGAGCTCGCAGAAGCGATCAACGTGCCGCCGTTCAAAGTGATCTCGAATGAGATCTTGTTGGAGTTCGCGCGAAAGAAGCCGCGATCGGTCGAAGAACTGGGGCGAACTCGAGGTGCGCTGTCCGGACGGGCCGGACGTTATTCGAACAAGTGGCTTGCCGCCATCGCCGCCGGTCGAGAGGCCGGTGATGTTCCTCCGAGCGACCGCGTGTACTTCGTACAGCCTTATTTCGATCGTGAAGCGATCGCCAAACGTCGCGGAATCGAGCTGAAACTGAACGCGTTTCGTCGAGCGGAAGCTGCCCGTCGCGGCGTGGATGAGCAAGTCGTGTTGCCGGGTCACTGTGTTCACGACCTGGCCGCGCTGCTTCAAAACGTGACGCCACAGGATCCTCATATCGTCTCGAAGGTCGCCGCGATCGCCGGAATGGGCGCCAAACGGGCGGAGCGCTACGCGCTCGACCTCGTGGCTCTACTCGAATCGCCCGCAGACCCATCTACGGTCGCATCGTTCAACCAAGACAATCCCGACGACGAAGCTGCACTCGACTAAGCCGATTGTCGTTTGCGGTAGGCGTCGAAGTCGCCGAGCGTGCTTGCGCAGAACTCGTCGACAAGCGCCTGTTGCGCGGAAAGTTCGGGCGCCAATGAGGCTCGAGCTTGGGTCAGCGCGGTGGAGATGACATCGACGTTCGTGCGCATGAGGGCGCGTTGGACGAGCGTTCGTCCTGCTGGAACAGCGATGATGGCAAGCGTTGCTCGGGACCAGACAAACTTGGGTGCGTCCCGCGTCATCGTGGCGATATCGGTCAGTGGTGTCAGGTGCAGCCACGCCGACAAGGCCTGCAAAAAGTCGCTTTCAGGTGCGACACCTTGGGCCATTTGCTGAAGCGGAATGCGTTCGGAGTCGATGCGCACGCGCCGCCAATTACGCCAAGCGAGCAGTCGCCCCGGGGGATCTTCGCCGCGAAAACGAGCCGATCCGGTCCACCACGTGACGTTGGTGTCTGTCCGGACAAGCTCCATCACGCGAGCGAACGTGGCGTGTCGGGCGAGGGCGTCACCGACGCTTCCCGGCGAGGGAATTTGAGCACAAACGCCATGGATCGTCTTGATCAACTCGCCGTATCGACTCTTCGTGAACGCGCCGCCGAGATGGTGGTTTGTCACTTGCAACAGGTCGTTCAAGACGGCGGCGATGGCCCAATCCGTGACGGTGAGCTCGGGCAGCTGGTCCACGGGGGCAAGCAAACGGGCCTGACGCACGCGAGCGACGTCGATGTTCGTCCGAAGGTTGGGATCGAGGATCCGTTCGTTTTGACCAACCGTCAGAGCGGACATGCCAAACGGTCGGGCGAGCGTGAGTTTTCCTCCGAGAACGAGCGGTGCGATGATGGCGGTGGCGAGCTGTTCGAACCGTTCGTTCATGGCCGAGTCATGCCTCGTCCTTGCCGACTTCAATGTCCCGCAACGGGCGCAAGCCGACTCCACCAAGGGTCACTTCGGGCAACTCGGTGGCCAGCGCGGACGTGAGCGATTCGATGAAACGGTCGGTGCCCGCAGCGATCCAAGCTTGAGCTTCCAGCACGGCGGATTCGAGAGGGACAAACGCTTGCTCGGCGATGGCGACGACATCGCCCTCGCGACGCAAGAAGAGCACTTGTCCGGCGGGAGAACCCAGCGACCGATAGAGTACGTCGGGAGAAACCGCCGGAACGATGTCGTATCCCGCGGGCGCAAAAAGATTCTCGTGGATTCTTCGATAGAATTGGCCCACCGGAATGCATTCGATTCCCGTTGGATGGCGGACGATTGCCCCTGCGTTGGTGAACGCCACGCGCGCCGTACGCATGGTCTCGGGGCCGAGGGCGTAGGCGATGCGACGAAGCACCGGCAAGTCGACGGCATCCACCCACGTGGCCGTGACGGATCGCCAGGGCTCGACGGTCGGCACGAGTCGCAGAGCGACGGAGACCGAACTGGAAGCGATTGTCTTGACAACCGGCGTAGGTTTGTCCCCGCGCATTTCGACCCGAGCAAACGCGCGCACGTCGCCGAGAACGGGAAGCTTGGGGATCTCCAGCGGATCCGTTCCGTTACCTCGAAAAAGCACGAGTCCCGTTTCGACAAACACCGGACACGCTCGCAAGTTCACGGGATGGCGAAAGCCGCATTCGACCGCTGCGCCGGGGGCAACGGGGACAAACAGCGTGAGTCCGGGCGTGCGCGTGAGCAGGGGGAGCATGCGCTCGGGCAACGCGGGAACTCGAAAAATGTAACGAACGACGGGACCGTCATCGAAGCTGGACTCCGGTGGCCATTCGGCAACGCCGACCTCCGCCTCGACGTTGGAGCGCACGAAGTATTGAATCATCGCCGGTCCGAGACCCGATTCGGCAACGAGCCACCGTTCTCCGGGTTCGCGTCCGGCGCTGGGATCGGCGTGGGGTTCGAGGCGTAGAACCAGCGAACGAACGTCGAGCTTCCGCTCGGCGGTGTAGCTCTGGGAAAAACTGTTGTGGTAGAGCCACAGAGGCGCATCGCCGGCGCTGATTTGGGGTACGTCGTAACCAAACGGTGCGGCCGCATCGCGATATTGAACGAAGTGCCGGCTGGTCCCGGTGAAGGTGTATCCCCCGGCCAAACGGGCGACTTCGGAGATTCGATCCATGCGGTCGCTGGTTTCGGCCGCAAACATCAGCGTGACCTCTCGATTGCCGAGTTTGGAACGAACAACCTCGATCGAGAGGGAGCGG
>CAYSYX010000448.1:0-7862 GCA_964435055.1 uncultured Polyangium sp.
CTTTGACTTTGGGCGAATAGGGGTTCGATCAGGGATTCGTTGGCGATTGAACCACGGATGCTTGCTGCATGGCGTGAGTGGCTCACCGCACTCGCCAGTGACGCAGATGCTGCCCTTGCTGCTGCGGATTTGTACGCAGGACTTCGACCAGAGGCCCGAGACGCGTGGCTCGACGCGTTGGCGGAGGATGGTCCGACGCTGAACATTCCGTTGCTTGCGCTGTACGCTCCGCTACTTGGTGTGGAAGCGGATGAGAATCGGCGAACGAGGATGGAGATGGCGATTGCGCTCGGGCGGACGGGGGACGCCGAGCCGATGACGGTTTTGCCGATGACGCGGGCGTTGTCGGGCATGGCGCAATCCGGGGCGCGGGTGGCGGCGTTGATCCAGCCGGTGTATTTGCAATTCGTGCGCGTGCTCTGGTGTCGGTTTGTCCCGGATGAAGGTATCTCGTGGGCCCGACACGACAGTCTGCTTTCGGATGACCACACGCCGAAGCCCGGAGACGTGATGGACGGAGTCACGTTGGAGCGCACGCCGTGGGCGGCGATTGTCGAGGAATTGGCGCACGCGGTATTGGCGCATCGCCGACGAAAACTCGAGCTGCCCGCTTCTTTGCGAGAATTTGCGGATCTGTTCGATGCGGACGTGGAAGCCATCAACGGCTTGGTGTAATCGAATGCGATATGTGATGACGTTCGTCGGCGGATTGGTTTGTCTCGGAATGGGCTGCTCATCGACGGTGGAGCAAGCCGAAGCGGAATCGCCCAAAGCGGCCGAAGTCACCGGAGCGCCGATATCATTTTCCTATGCGACCCTGGACGGACAAACGTTGTCGTCGTCATCGGTGGCGGGCCGTTATACGGTATTGGCGTTCATTACGACGTACGATCACTTTTCACATGCTCAAGCGCGATTTTTATCGACCGTGGTGAACAAACACGTCCCGCGCATCAATGCGGGCCTGATCGTACTCGAACCGCCGCAAAATAAGATCTTGGTGGAGGCGTTTGTCAAGGTGATTGCTCCACCGTACCCGGTGGCCATGGCGGACGACGCGACGATTCGCGGCGAGGGGCCATTTCAGGATATGCACGAAGTCCCGAGCCTCATCATTCTGGATCAGCTCGGACGCGAGGTTTGGCGACACAAGGGTTTGGCGTCGAACGAGGTCATCGACGCGGCATTGAATTCATTGCACGGGGTCAAAGCGCCGAAGTGACGAGACCCGCGAAGCGAGCCTCGTCATCGACAATCAATGCATCGCCTCGGCCCAGTGTTTTCTCGGACGCGGAATATCCGGATAACGATTCAGCCGATTGTACAATGTGCGCTTCGAAATCTTCAGCATCGCCGCCGCCCGCACATGATTGCCGCCGCTGATGCGCAGCGCTTCGAGGATCTTCTCTTTTTCCTCTTTCGATGGCGGAGATGCGTGCGGTACAGGTTCGACAAACGCGCACCTCTCCATTCGATTCGCCCGCTCCCCGGCCCTCATTTCCAGCGGTAAATGTTCCGCATCAATCAGGCCATCGCGGCAAAACGTTACGGCGTGGAGCATCGCGCTCCGCAAATCGCGCACATTCCCAGGGAAATCATACCCCTCCAAGAGCGTGATCGCCTTCGGCGACAAACGCGGCACGACGGTTTGTCCTACGGCCCGACATTCATCCAGCAGAAATGCCTCAGCGAGCGGGAGAATGTCCGCCGGACGTGCACGAAGCGGCGGAATTTCCAGTTCGAATCCGCGAAGACGATAATAAAGATCGCGCCGAAAGGTCCCTCGAGCAACTTCGTCCGCCAGATTTTTATTGGTCGCCGCAATCACCCGCACGTTCACGAGCTTCGACACGGTCGATCCCACGGGCGTCACGCGCCGATCGTCGAGCACCCGCAACAACATCGTTTGAGCGCCCAAGGACAGTTCACCGATTTCATCCAAGAACAAAGTCCCGCCATCCGCTGCTTCGAAATACCCTTTTGCGTCTTCTTTTGCATCGGTGAACGAATGACGCTTATGACCGAACATTTCCCGGACAAACACCGATTCGGTGATGGCCGGGCAATTCACCGCGATGAAGGGCCCCGCAGTTCGCGACGACGCCGCATGAATCGCTCGCGCCAAGACGTCTTTGCCGACGCCCGTTTCGCCCAAAATCAAGATGCAGGCCCGAGCCGGCGCAGCAGCGATGTCTTTTGCGTCGGAATAGAGCCGCTGCATGGCCGGATGACGCACGACGGGTGAATGCGGCCATGTTCCGCCGTCACCGGCAAGCGCATTCGATGGCAAATGCATTGTCGGGACAACCGTGGTGGTCGACTCCGACAAACATTCGTCTTCTGGTTCGAGAATGAATGATTCGCCAAGGTAACGCCGTCGAGGTTCCGTATGCGTGATGGCCATGGTTTTCCCCTTTGCTTTGCGTAGAATCGTTCCGTTTTTGCTACCGAGGTCCCAAACCGACCACTTCGAGACGACGCGCCGACCGTACATCGTCCCGGACCTCGCGGCGTACCACGCCAAACTCCGATGTTGCCGCACGTTTTTCGCGGCCATTTACATCGGATACGTGGACAACCGACGTACCGACTTGCACCAAAAGAGCAAACGGCTCGTGCACCAAAAAAGCAAACCGCCATGACCGAGACGCCCCCGGTTGCGTCATGACAACCGGCGCTTCCCGCCTACGGTCATTCTCGACAAACGCACGGTGGTCCGGACGTACGGAGGATGGGTGATGCAAGTTCTCACGGATCAAGGCTTTGCTCGCTTCACGGTTGGTCACGGAAACCTCCATCGGGCTACTCGATTCGCGCAGCCGTTTGACTCGAACGTACACCTCGATCCGGATCCGCCGAATACGCGGTGTTGCGTATGATGACAGTATTTGAGATCACATCATGAATTCGAGGGCGGATTTATCAATCACCATGACAAACCGCGTCAATGGGCGGTTATGCACCACTTTGACAAACCGTTTGGCGGGTGATATCGATGCCGAGGTCGGAGCGACGAAGCGCCGGCTTGGAGAGCGGTATGCAGCGCGAATATCGCGACGAGGTAGGAACTTGGAAGCAATCGCGGCTGCCGGACAAACATCGCTCGTTGGAGTCTTTGGAGTCGGGGGACGTTTGTTGGAACGCCGCCTGGAGGATCGAAGATCCGCCGGTGGGCCCGAGGCTTCCGGCGACGGGCTTGGGTGTCGTTTCGTGAGATCCGGCGTCGAGCTCGCCGCGCGAGCGTGCTCACCCCGGGCATGACGCCGAGACCCTCAAACACCGTGGGTTTCACCTCGCGCGCACGATTCTTCACGCCACCCATGACGCGCCGTTCATCTTGCGCTAGAGGTGTCCGGCTGCCATGTCCGAAGCTCAAAATCCCCTGGATCCGTTTGGTTTGTCGGGTACGACAATCGAAGGCAAGTACCGCGTCATCAAGGTCATCGGAGACGGTGGCTTCGGGGTCGTGTATCGCGGCGAGCACACAGGGTTTGGAGAGAGCATCGCGATCAAGTGCTTGAAGCTCCCCGCCGAGTTGAGCGAGAAAAACAGGGCGCAATTTCTGGAACAACTGCGGGAAGAGGGACGCCTTCTGCATCGGTTGTCACGCGTCACGTCGGCCATCGTTCAGGCGCTCGATGTGGGCGCGTTTGTCGCGCCAAATGGCACGTGGGTGCCTTACTTGGTGCTGGAATGGCTCGAAGGGGAAACCCTCGCGGAATTCCTCAAAGGGCGTAGTTACAAGCCGGATGCGGGCATGGAAGTGGGCGAAGCCGTCGCGTTGCTCGAACCGGCCGCACGTGCGCTCGCGGTGGCTCACGGACAGAAGATCGCGCATCGCGATGTCAAGCCGGCGAACTTGTTCGTGACGGACGTAGGCGGAAAACGCACGGTGAAAGTGCTGGATTTCGGCATCGCCAAGGTCCTCACGGAGCACGCGAGTTTCACCGAGGCTCTGGCGGCGACGAAGCAAGCTCCGACGGCATTTACGCCGCGTTACGGGGCACCCGAGCAGTTCAACAAGCAGCGTGGAGCATCGGGACCGTGGACGGATGTCTTTGCATTGGCGCTCGTTTTTGTGGAACTCGTCAGCGGTCGCAAAGCGCTCGAAGGCGATGATCCCACGGAACTTTACGTGATGGCGGCCGATCCAATGATGCGTCCGACGGCGCGATCTCGAGGGGCAAACGTTCCGGACGCCGTGGAAAAGGTCCTGGAAAAAGCGCTCGCGGTGGAGCCGAAACATCGTTACGCCGACTGTGGTGTGTTCTGGGACGCGCTGGTTGCCGCCGTTGGAGATCTTCGGGCGGCCCGCCAATCTTCGGCGGGTATGGCGTCTCCGGGTTCGTCGCCTGGAACCGAGAAAAACGCCGGCGACAGCATGTTGGCGACGGCCGAGTTTGCCGCGCAGCAAAACCTTGGTGTAGCAACGGAAGGGCAAAAGGCCGACCGACCGGTTGGCGTGTTTGACAAGACCGAAACGTATCCGACCCGTATCGAGCCGAAAAAGCAGACGCCGACGCCGCGTGAAGTTGATCCGATGGCCGAAACGCCGCTCGGTCAGCGCGTCCAAAAGCCCGTTTCGTCGAAAAAGCCTGCGCCTCCGAGCGAATTGAAGGAAACGCTCAAAGAAGCGGGAAACCTGCCGACAACCGAAAAAGACGCGGGGCTCGATACCACCACGGCCGGGAAAAACGAAAAACCCATTTGGCCATTTCTTCTCGGTGCTTTGCTCTTGGGCGGCGGAGCGCTCGGTTATACGCTTTACACGATGGGCGGTTCCCCCGACAAACCCATTGCCAAACCGAGTCCCAGCGCTGGTTCCTCCAGTAAAACCAATACGGCCCCGAGCATCAGCGTCATTCCCATCGTGAGCGCTCCGGTGAGTGCGATTCCGAGCGCAAGCGCGGCGCCGTCGGCATCCGCCCCGACCTTCGTTGCTCCGGTGGACATGAAGTTCATTCCAGCCGGGACCGCGAAACTGGGTGAAGGCGCAACGGCTCGAGACGTAACCATTTCACGAGGGTTTTACCTCGACCCGACGGAGATCACGGTTGCCCAATATCATATGTGCACCACGTGTCCTTCCGCCAATGAAGTCATCCTGCCCGCGGAGAGCGAAGCCTTCATCAAGCAGCTGCTCGCTTCGGCCAATGACGGCAATAATGACGAACCAAACGAAGCCGTCGATTTGAAACAATACACCGCAGCCTGGACGCCGAAGTGCAATGAATTGCGCGATGACGGCGACCAACCCATGAATTGCGTAACCGTCGCCGCCGCCGAAGCTTATTGCCGATTCCGCGGTCGGCGCTTGCCTACCGAGGCGGAATGGGAATTTGCGGCCCGAGGTACGGCTGGACGAACTTATCCGTGGGGAAATGATCGGCCCGGGTGTAATCACACATGTTTCGATCGCAATGGGAAGTGTTTGGACGGAACGGAAGGCGGGGCGAGCACCTGCGGGGTGCTTTTGCGTCCAAAAGATCGCACGCCGGAGGGTATTTTCAATATGGCCGGCAACGTATCGGAATGGACGGCGGATGGATTCACCCCGACACCTCCGGGCGGAATCGATCCGAGGGCGACATCGAATGCAGCGTTTCGTGTCGTTCGCGGGGGAAGCTTCCTTGACTCTATGGCTCACGTGAGTTTGTCATTCCGCACGGGCGCGGTGCCCACGATGGCCCACGTATCGATCGGCTTTCGCTGTGCGCTCGATGGCCCCCCGGATGCACCGGCGCCCGCACCTGCGGCATCGCCGTGAACGGAGACGCTCACCGTATTCACTTCGATGCAAGCGGCGGATTGTTCCACTCGGCAATGTACAGATTCTTTCGAATCCAGGCATTGACGAGTATGCTTCACGATACCATCTTTCGAAGAAGAACCACAACAACTGAGAGACTGCCATGAGTGAACGGCCTGAAGCGATTTCCCAGCTCAAACTATTCAGCATGTCCACGGGGGGAGCAGGAATAATGCAAGAATCGTGGTACCTTTTGAATAAGAGCAAGTCCTTCGCCATACGAGCAACGGTCAAGTTTGTTGACGTAAGCACAATTACACCCAAAGAGCGCACGGAATCGTTCAGCTTGGAACCGGGCGAGGAAACACGCATTGGACTCAAATTCGAAAACGGCCCTTTCTCGCATGCAGATGTTCGCGCAACCATCGTCGGGGCCAGGTATTTGTGAGGCCATCCGGAGTGACCCACTCCGCACGGCACACGAAAACAGCGTTGAACGATTCGAATATCCATCAGTTCGCAAAGCTTGATATTCGAGCGGTATTGGGCGCTGAGGTGCTATCCGAGAGACGAGTCGAGCTTTCCCCAAGCCCACGAGCCGCAGGAGTGCGCGTACGGAGTTTTTTGCGTTCATACAATTGGGCGAGGATTCGGGAGATCTACCGATTGTGAAACCGAATCCTCCAGATTCGCCCGACAGCATCTTCAAGCGCTCGTTCGTGGGCGAAATGCCGCTTCGCGTGAGTTTTCCGCTGACAATCATGACATTGGTTGTTCTCGGCGCAACGATTATTTTTGTGCACGATTCGCTCCCGTCCCGGTATCAAGATATCGTCGGGCTCATTTGGGCGGCCTTTGCCGGAGCGTGGCTCGTGGTCATTTTCGCGTGGCGTTCGGCTCGGCAAACTTATGTCTACAATGAAGACAAGTGGCTTGCTTCATTGCCCTTCCCTTTCGATGCGGAGGGCTACAAGGATATGCTCCATCGCAAAGGCTTGCGCGGAAGCTGCCTCGTGATTGTCGAAACAAACGCGGCGGAGACCAAAACCACGGAGCAGATTGCGGCGGCGCTTCGTGGTCCTCGAAAGGAAAAAGTATACGAATGTGGAGCGGGCATTTTCGAGGTGCACAGTCCATTTTTCGATACGACGACGGATTCGGAGGAATACCTCGAATATTCCAATGTCCACTTGCACCGATGGTTCAAAGGGTATGTCAATGACGTTCTCGTACCGCTCCATGCGGTGGGCATTTTGAAGTACGTCAGGGCCGAGTCGAAAGACGGACGTCGCGCCAAACTCCCGTGAGCTGAACGAATGCGCCCGGGTGGGCATTCTCGAGGTGGTCGGCGCCTTTTCATGTGACATCAGCTACATTTTATGAACGTGCCAGGCGGCTTCGGCTTGATCGTTCAACGTAAAACCTCTGCAAAGACTGCTCTTTCCAATAAAAATCTCCGGCCTTGAAATTTTTCCTCCCTCTCGGGCGAACTGTGGCGCGAGGATGCAGTTCACGCCCATGACCCCCAACGTCCCCGGTTCGAAGGAGGCGCCTTCGATGGCTCCGATTTCGCCGGAGGAGACAGCGGCGCTGCGACAGGTCGTCGCGGCGGTGGTGGCGTGTGTCCTTGGTGAGCGTCGGGATCATCCCGATGTTGAGGATTGCACGCATGAGGCGCCTTCGCGTGCGTTTGCGGGACGGGATCGTCTTCGTGAAGGTGAACCGCTTCGTCCTTGGGTGATCGGCATTGCGCGTCACGTGGCGCTCGATGCTCTTCGGGGTCGTAAGCGGGCGCGACGATATGAAGCGCAGGTAGCGGCATCGGAAGACGAGGCATTGTCTTCGGTGCGGCTCGATTGGGTTCCGGATCCGACGCCGGGTCCGGAAGAACGAACCGCGAGCGCCGAACGCGCTTTGCGGCTCGAAAAAGCATTGGCTACGTTCCCGGACGAACAGCGCCGGGCGCTCGTGATGTTTCACGTCGAAGGCGTGGGGTATCACGACATTGCAAAACGTCTCGGCGTTCCTTTGGGAACCGTCGCGACGTGGCTCGCGCGCGGCCGCAGGCTGCTCGCGGAATCGGTTGGCGAATGAACCTGGGTAGGTAAAAGGA
>CAYSYX010000449.1:0-7788 GCA_964435055.1 uncultured Polyangium sp.
CTGTCGTCTTGTTCGGTGCGAACGGCGCGCCGCCCGCAATGCCCAACGTCGCAAAAATGCCGAGGTAGTTGTCGGTGCCTTGCGTGAGCTTGCGCAAACCCGGCGAACCTTTGCCCGCAACCGTCTCCGGAATCGTCAGCGTCAAACCGAGCGATCCGAGCGCACTCGACAAATCGATCGGCGCGATGCCGCCCAAGAACTGACCCGCAAGGCTCCCCAACAACCCTTGCAACGCCGTCGCAATGACCGCCGGATCCTCACGCAACAACTCGGAGTTCGTCACGACACCGTTGCTCGCGTTGATCGTTTCGATGACCGGCAAAAGGCCATCTTTGGTCACCGTCAGATTCACCGGAACGTCGAGATCGAACGTCGCCGTCATGAAGCGAATGAAGCGATCGGTCGACCAAATGTAGAAGTCGAACGAGGCTTGGTTGAGCTTCACATCGAGCAACGGATCGGTCTTGATGTCCGTGCCGTTTCCGAAGGTCACCGTCGGGGGTTTGCCCGGACGAATCACGAGCGCGACCTGCTGCGCTTCTCGTTGCAAACCCAAGTCCTTGAGCGAGCTCGCCAAGAGCGCGAGCGTGCCTGACGACAACTGCGGCACCGTTTCGGTGGAGATACCGAGGCACAAGAAACCGCTGTTGTAGACGCTGTTCAGTGCGTAGTTCGCATAACGCTCGGCAAGTCCGATCCCGACGTGCGGACCGGCAAGACCCGCAGGCCAGTCCTGCACCGTGTTGGCTTCGAGCTCCTGCGGAATCGCGATGCCCGCAGGCAAGTCCATCTTGTTGAACGGCACGCATCCGGAGATGGGGGAAGGTTCACCACCACCGTACATGCCCAACGTCGCGCCGCTCGCGATGGGATTGAGATCACCCCACGCAAAACCGCTGTTGTCCGGCCGTTTGCCCGGACCACCCACCGCGAAGAGGATGTCGAGACCACCCGTCGTTCCCGGCGAAATGCTCGCCAACGCGCCGCTCAAGTCGAGGTGACCATCCGTTCCAAGAACGATCGGCACGCATTCGTCATTGGCCGTTGTTCCGTAACGACAAACGCCATCGACGTTGTTCGTACCGAGCGGACAATCCGGCTTGAGCATCGGATCCGCTTGCTGGCACAGCTGCTGACCGATCGTGTCGCTGAGCGTTCCGATGAGCGGATCGATGAGCAGCGGCAAGATGAGACCCTTGAGCGTGTTCAGCGTTCCGCTCGCCAAACCACCTCCGCAGAACGAGATCGAGTCCTGGAGCTGGTTTTGATTGATGTCGAGCTTGTTGACGACGACCTTCGAGTAGCCGTAACGCGCGTGCGATTGGTTCGTGTCGACTTCGATCGAGATGTCGACGTCGAGATCGATGTTCGCGTACGCCGCCGGCGTGTTGCAGCCGTTGCTCGACAAATGCAGATGCGTCGTGCTCGGAATGAAGAGCAACGTCACGTCGATGGGCAGATCCTGCATCCGCAAGGGCAGGGGGCCGGTGATGTGAATGTTGTGCGGATTGGACGTGTCGATGTTCAGTTTGGCGTTGCCAATGTCGATCTCCGCAACGCACTTCGGCGGATTCGCGTTGGCATCCGGTCCGCCCGGACAAACATCGTACTTGATGCCGAACTGGTTTCCGCCCGTCGCGGGAACGGGGAAGGTGATGACCCCGCCGTTTCCACCGCTGGAACCAAGCAGCGTTTTCGCGAGTGGTCCAAGGTTCGTTTCGAGGAACGCGAGACCTGAATCGGTAAGACGAACCGAACCGGCATTTTCGATGCGGGCATTCGGTTCGAATCCTCCGGGCAGGGGCGTCATTCCGCACCCTGAACAACCACTCGAGCACCCACCGCCGGCACATCCGGCGATGAGGACCACGAGCATGATCCCAATGATATGTTTGAGGAAGCGGGGCATGGCGAAGACCTCCAAGGACGGCCGCCGACGAAGCCTCTCCGAATGCCGGAGAGGCCGGTTTTCATCGACGAATCCTTACGATCGTACGCGTGGCCTCACGCCTGCCGCAAGGTCTACTAGAGCGGACAGCCGCCGTTGATCTGCACGGCGCTCGCGGCGAAATCCGCAGCGAGCTGTACAGCATCGGCACAAGTTGCGTCCGCCGCCGCATTCGTGGCGTCGCACCAATCGCCTTTGTACATAATCTTCATCGTCATCAGATCGCGCTTGCACTTGGACGTCGGCATCGCGCCATCACCGTCCTCCGTCAGCAACGCACACAACGAAGCATTCGCCAGATCGACCACGATGTCGTCGGCATCTTCCAGCGTGATGTAGCCTTCGAGGCTCCCGCCGTTGTTGAACGAGAACTGATTGTCCACCGGGCTCGGTCCGCAGTTGTTGAACGGATCAAGTCCCGAGCCGTTGAACGAACCGACGCAGTTGTTGTTCGAAGACAACGTGGCGTTCGTGATGCGCGCCTTGCGCAGCGGCAACAGGATGGGAGCGCCTTCCGCCGTGTAAATCGGCACGATGATGTCCTGAGCATCGGCGACCGCCACGCTGAACTTGCCCATCGCCAATTCGGGCGCGGAGAACTTGATCGGTTTGATGTCAAACGTTTGCCCCGCCTGTGTGAGCATTTCGTTCACGAACGAGTACCCGTCTTCGGCCGCGACGGGAGGCTTCGCTCCACCCGTGCACACGGTGTTCGTCGCGAGATCGATGTGGAGCAGCCACGAGAAGTTTCCGCCCGCTGCATCTCCGTTCAGATAACAATCCGGACGTTTCCAAGACACACCGCTCGCCACGGTTTTCCCGACAAACTTGGACGGGCCGAGCGTCACAGGCTTGCTGATCAAGATCTGCGACATGCGCAGACCGAACTGCATCTTGTCTTTGTTGTCGACGATGGCGACACACGTCGGATCGGCCGTGACGCACTTGTCCGTCAGTTCGCACGTGGCCGTGTTGCCACCGCTGGTGGTGTTGTTGTTCGTCGTGCCGTCACTGCACCCGACAGCAAGGCCGAAGAGGCCCGCCGATCCAACGAGAAGCGAAGCTGCAACAGTCGTAAAACGCATGAATCTCCTCCGCGAAAAGTACGCGCGGAGGTTATCACGGAGTGCTCAGTGAACGGATGTACGGGATGGTTGCGTCACATCGAGTGAGCGCCGAATTCGTAAAGCTCACGAATGGCTGCGACCCGCGCGCCGACCTGAGCTTTCGTCAAGGTCGCCATCTTCGTCGTCCCGACACCTTCGACGCAAAACGATGCTGTCGCTGTTCCGTGCACCATCGCGCGACGTAGTGCGAGCGGCGTGATCTCCAGCATCGTCGCGAGGTATCCGATGAAGCCGCCGGCAAAGGAGTCACCCGCGCCTGTGGGATCCACTTCGTCTTCGAGCGGGAAACCGTGCGCGGCAAACACACCGTGCTCGTCGAAGAGCAACGCGCCGTGTTCACCACGCTTGATGACCAACCGCTTGGGACCTCGCGCCATGATGTCCCGCGCCGCTTTGCGGATGTTGTGAATGCCCGACAAAAGCCGCGCTTCCTCGTCGTTGATGATGAGCAGATCAATGCGGCGAAGCATCGCGGCCAACGCTTCCGGCTCGCCCTTGATCCAGAAGTTCATCGTATCAGCCACGACAAACTTCGGCGATCGGAGCTGATCGAGCACGTCGGTTTGCAGCGTGGGATGGATGTTGCCGAGCAGAAGCAGGGGAGTTTGTCGCCACGCCTCGGGCAAACGCGGACGAAATTCCGCGAAGACGTTCAGCTGCGTGTCGAGCGTCTCGCGAGACGTGAGATCCTTCGAGTAACGTCCGGCCCAACGGAAGGTTTTTCCCGGCACACGCTCGACGCCGTTCGTGTCGATGCCGCGGTTACGCATGTCGTGCAGCACTTCGCCGGAAAAGTCTTCGCCGACGACAGCCACGATCCGGACCGGCGCAAAGACCGACGCGGCCATGGCGGCGTACGTCGCCGAACCACCCACCACGTCGAAGAAATTTCCGGACGGCAGTTCCAAATGGTCAAACGCCATGGAACCGATGATCAAGAGTGAAGAATTTGCAGTCACGGGGGACTCTCCCATCACAGATTCGGCAACAGCCAGCGAAGCTGCGTTTTGACTTCGACTGGAATGAGATCAGGACGCGTCATCACCGCTCCTCGCAAAGCATCCGCGGCGTTGCTTTGTTTCGGATCCGGCAATCGGCGCGCGAGAGCATGAAGCACTTTGCGCGCATGCTCGACGTTTTGACGCAACACCGCAACCACCGCTTCGACCGTCACCGCTTCTTCCGTTTCGTGCCAACAGTCGTAATCGGTCGACATCGCCAAGATGGCATACGGAAGCTCCGCTTCGCGGGCGAGGTTGGCTTCCGGCATCGCCGTCATACCAATCACCGACACGCCCCAGCTCCGGTACACGAGGCTCTCGGCACGCGATGAAAATTGCGGCCCCTCGATGCACACGTACGTGCCGCCGTCGTGCACTTGCACCGTGGTTTGTCCCAGCACTTCATGCGCCGCGTCTCGCAACGCCCCCCGCATCTGCTTGCACACCGGATCGGCAAACGAAACGTGCGCGGCAATGGCTCGATCGAAGAACGTCGATGTCCGCCGCTTGGTCAGATCAATGAACTGATCCGCCAAGACGAAATGCCCCGGCGCGATCTCCTCGAGCATCGAACCGACCGCGCTGACGCTCACGAGGTGGGTGGCGCCGAGCATCTTCAACGCGCAGATGTTTGCCCGGTAATTGATGTCGGAAGGCGAAACGCGATGACCTCGTCCATGACGCGGCAAGAAGAGCATCGTCACGCCCGACTGTTTGTCTCGTCCGCGAATCACGAGATCGCTCGGAGGACCATAGGGCGTGTCGACGTCGATCTCTTCAACCCCCTCGAGGTCTTCGAGTGCATAAACGCCGCTGCCACCAATCACACCCAAGACGTACTGCATCTCAATTGCCGACCTTTCCTTCGACGAGCAACTGCTCGCACAAGATCGCATGCCGATCCCGCTTGCAACGCTCCGCAAAAACGATCGCGCGCAGGCTGTCGTACGCGCGCTGGATGTCGTCGTTGACGATCACGTACTCGAAAAACCCATAGTGCTCGATCTCGCCCTTGGCGGCCTGCAATCGCCGCAATGTCGTGGGTTCGTCTTCGGTTCCCCGTCCACGCAAACGCCGTTCGAGCTCCGCAAGGGAAGGGGGCAAAATGAAGACGCCGATCGCTTCGGGCATGCGCGCTTTGATCTGACGAGCGCCTTGGTAGTCGACATCGAAAAGCACGCCGTTGCTGCCCGTTTCCCGCGCGATGTCGATCTCGGACAAACTCGTGCCGTACATGTTGCCATGCACGTGCGCCCACTCCGCGAACCGGTTTTGCTCGACCATCCGGGCAAACGTTTCTTTGTCCGTGAAGTGATACTCCCGCCCGTCAACCTCATTCGGACGCGGCTTGCGCGTCGTGTGCGACACGGAAAAACGGATCTGTGGAAACTCCGCCCGCAAGCGGTTGCAAAGCGTCGTCTTGCCCGCCCCCGACGGAGAAGAGACGATGAGTAAAAGAAAATCGCTCATGTCGTTGCGCTAGGGTCTCGTCGTTGCCGTTCGTCGTCGTTGCTCGTCATTCGACGTTCTGCACTTGCTCGCGAAGCCGCTCGAGCTCGACCTTCATGCCGATCACCAGCTGCGAAATCGCCGCATCTTGCGCCTTGGCGCCGAGTGTATTGGTCTCGCGTACCATTTCCTGAAGAAGGAAGTCGAGTCGTCTGCCAACAGGTTCCGTCGTTCCGGAACTGAGCACACGTTCGAGCTGCTCGAGGTGACTACGCAAACGCGTTGCCTCTTCGCTGAAATCGCTCTTGTCGACCAACAGCGCAATCTCCAGCTCGAGACGCCCGTGATCGAGCGTCACATCCGTCGCCGCCAACAGCCGCTCGAGCCGCTCATGCAGACGACGCTGCGCAATCTCGCGCGACGCGATCGCATGCGTGGCGACTTCATCGAGCAGTCGCCGCAAAGCCTCACATCGCGTCGTGAGATCGTTGAGCAGCGCATCGCCTTCAGCTCGACACATCGCCTCCATCGCCACGATCGAAGCTTCGATCGCACGACGAACCACATCTCGAATTTCTGCAAGTTCAGGACCCGCAGGAGGCGAAAACAAATCGGGCACGGCAGCAAGGAGCGACAAGGGCAATTCGGCTTTGGGCGCGAGTTCGTCGCGCAACGCTGCGAGCTGCTGAAACACCGATCGCGCGCGAGCAACATCGAGCGTCGCCGCAGTCATCACGGGACCTTCGGTGCGCACGACGAGTTCGATACGTCCGCGGCGCAACCTCTCACGCACGACTTGTTCCGAGAACAGCGACAATTCCGCCATTTCTCGCGGCAAACGAGTGCGAATGTCGAGGAAGCGTTGGTTGACGGAACGGATTTCAGCAAGGACACGGCCTTGTCCAAGCGGCACCTCGCCAATCCCGAATCCCGTCATGCTCCGCATGCACAGTCGCCTACGTCGCTTGCGCTCGCGCTGCAACCGTGATTACGCGCTTCGCGGCAGGTTTGTCCGGTTCAATCGGGCGAGGGCGACCCGTCGAGACGCCTCGGCTAAGCCAGATGCGCGAAAAGATTCCAAGAATTCGATCGTGGGGGCCAGGCCGTCTTCCCACCGCACGAGCGGTTCGTAACCGAGAACCTCGTGCGCCCGAGACACATCCGCGAGCGAATGCATGACGTCTCCCACCCGCGGCGGTCCGTGCTCGACAACCACTTGGCGTCCCAGGGCCCGGCCGATCTCGTCGCAGAGCGCGTTGAGGCTGACGCGACGAGCGCCCGCGATGTTGACGACTTCGCCGGTGAGTTTTCGGGACGTGTTCGCGGCGAGAAGGTTTGCCCTGACCGCATTGTCGACGAAGCAAAAGTCGCGCGTTTGTTCACCGTCGCCAAAGATGCGAATGGGCCGATGGGCGAGGGCGGCATCGACGAACCGAGGAATCGCCGCGGCGTAAACGCCTTCGGGTGTTTGATGCGGCCCGAAAACATTGAAGTACCGCAAGCAAATTGTTTCGAGTCCGTAGATTCGGGCAAACACCCCGCAATAATGTTCGCACGCGAGTTTCGTCACCGCATAAGGCGACAGCGGCATCGCCGGCATGTCTTCGCGCTTCGGCAGAACCTCGGTATCGCCGTACGCGGACGACGACGCGGCAAACACGACGCGACGCACGCCCGAACGTCGCGCGACATCGAGCACCGTGACGGTGCCCCCGACATTCACCGCATCACTCGTGATGGGATCGTCGACACTTCGCGGAACGGATCCCAGCGCCGCTTGATGCAGCACGACTTCAACGCCCGCACACGCTCGCGCGACGACGTCGGCATCGCGGATGTCTCCATCGATGCGTTCGACAAGCGTCGAATCATCGAAGGCCGCAAGGTTTTCCCAGGAACCGGTCGACAAGTTGTCGAGTACGCGAACGCGTTCGCCGGATGCGACCAACGCAGCAACGATGTTCGAACCGATGAACCCGGCTCCGCCGGTCACGAGGTAACGAGCGTTCTTCATGTTGGATAGGATGCGCGAACGGCCGCGAAGACTCGCTATTTCTTCTTGAAAAGATCGTCGAGTTTCGACTTGGACTTCGCGATCGCCGACGAGGTGTCTTCGGGGACGCCGTTCTTGAAGGTGAAGAACGTGCAGAAGTTCGACTTCTCGCGATCGGGGATGTACTCGGCGATGTGCTCCTTGCACTGGTTGTGCGCCGCGATATCCCAGTGCTCGCAGTTCTTGCAGCACTGGAGATCGATCCCGCAG
>CAYSYX010000450.1:0-652 GCA_964435055.1 uncultured Polyangium sp.
GATTTTTCGGTCGACGATCACCACTTTGGAAATCGCGAATACGAGCAGCGGCAAGAAAAGCAGCGGCAACCAATAACGCGCCCAACGTTGCCTGAACGGAGATGCCCAACGGCGCGAATCGAGAGCTTCCGCCAATTCGGCGGCATTGGGATATCGTTCTTCGGGATTTTTGGACAAACAACCGGCGACGATTCGCCACAATGCCGGCGGAACGTGACTTATCGGTACGGGCAAATCCCTGAGAATCGAGGCCATGACGTCCGTATTCGTCGCCCCACGAAATGGCCTCGTGCCGCTCAGCATTTCATACAAAACGACGCCGATCGCAAATACATCCGACCGCTCGTCCACACCCGTTCCGCGCACTTGCTCGGGCGACATATAACGCAATGTGCCCACCACGCGCCCGTGTACCGCAGAGATCTCCGTCGATTGATACGCAACCGATGGTTGCACTCGTTCGAGCGCTTTTGCCAAACCAAAATCCAAGAGTTTTACTTTGCCATCACGGCAAATCATGATGTTCTCGGGCTTGATGTCCCGATGGATCACCCCCATCCCGTGGGCGTACTGCAGGGCCCGGCAGGCGTCCAGGAAGATGACCAGGGCCAGTTCGCTGGACAGACTCCGCTGGCGCTTGATCAACTGGTCC
>CAYSYX010000450.1:662-7783 GCA_964435055.1 uncultured Polyangium sp.
GGCTTGATGTCCCGATGGATCACTCCGTGCCGATGCGCCTCCGCCACGCCCAGCGCAATTTCCCGCGTTATGCGCACGGCTTCGGATACGGGCAAGCCGCCTTTGGCTTCGTCTAATCGTTCGCGCAGGGTGCTGCCAATGACCCGCTCCATGGCCAAAAATATGAGCCCGTCGATTTCGCCGACCTCGTACAAAGCCACGATGTTCGGATGATTCAATTTCGCCGTCAGCTTCGCTTCGCGTAAAAACCGCCGCCTGCGCTCGACATCGTCAATGACGTCATCCGATAACAATTTCAATGCGACGTTTCGCTGTAAACGCACGTCGAATGCGTCATACACCACCCCCATACCGCCCTTACCGAGCCGCCCTTTCAAATCGTAGCGACCGATTCTCTCGCCCGTGCGATCCCGCGGGGGAGGTTGCGACGGCACGTGCGCAATGCCTTTCAGCCACTCGTCCGATTCGGAATCGGACGCCCGACCGTCAGCGTCGTCCTCGGCTTCGAGCTGTTCGGGCTTGTTTGTCATGGCCACAGTTTATTCCGACGAACGCAGTTGTTCACGCAGTCGATTTTTCAGAAGTTCGAAGCGTTTTCGTAGACGAGCCGATAATTCCGAACCTTCGGGCAAGCCCTCCTCACGCCCGCGACGCCGACGCGAATCACGCGCGTAGTTGAGTGCACTATGGCGCGCGGCGGCACACGCCCACGTACGAAAGGTGCAATCGCCGCGAAACGTCGGCAGGTCGCGCCACAACCGTTCGCTGAATATGGCAAGCACTTCGGCAGCGTCCTGGGGATTGCGATGAAACACGTGCAGAAAGCCGAAGATCTCCGGACCGTATCCACGCAGTGCCATCGTTGCGGCACCGTCATGATCCGCGTGCTCGAGCCGGTACTTGATCTCTTGTTCGAGTTCGTTGCGGTTCAAACCAATCACCTTGGACTGATACGAACTCCGAAGTTACAAGGTTTCCGTTTGCGACGCTACTTGTTTGGACGTCTCACGACATGACGTGCGGCGGGACGCATGACCGCAAAAGTTTCTCCGTTCGATTCACATCGACCGAGGGTCGGTGCCTGCTCCATTCAGCAATGATTCGCGGTGAGGTAACATTCTTGGCCCCGACGAACGCCGTAGGGTCGTCTGGCGCGTGAGGCGAGCAGGATGCGCGTTGACACAATGTTTTCGAGTGCGTTTGCGGCAGTTGTTGCGTTTGTCCTGGTGCCGCTCGGATATGGTGGAGCGCAAGAGGACTATACGAACTCCATCGACGACAAACTTCCGAGAAAAGAACATGAGCAGAGAATCGACAGACGAATCCAATGATAGGGACGACGCCCTCGGCGAAATGATGGGCTACGACAAATGGCCTCGAGACGTCGCCATGGACTTCGAGCGAGCGCGAGGCGCCGCCTCGCTCGAATACATCAAGGATCTGAAGGGCGATTTCCTTCCTGTTGTCACGATGTTCCGCACGCTCGAAAGCGAGTTCGTGGCGCGCGTGGGCGACAACGAAGAAAACATCCGGCAGGTTCGACGGATTGTCACCGAAATGCTTTTCAGTGCCGCCAGGGACATGAATCAACCCTTCGAAGAGTGCTGGAAATACTGGAACGACTTGCAGAAATTGGGGTTCTATCGCATCGAACGACGATGCGACCATACTTGGATGTTTGCGGAGACTTGTCGCGAGCATGGGCAAACCGACCTAGGTCTGTCCGTGCTCGATCCACTCATTGCCGAGGTTGAACGATTGCGGGCTGAGCCGTCCGTCACGGAACAAGCCGCCACGTATTACGACGAAGAACTTGGATTCATGCGCAAACTTCGCGCCCGACTCGAAGCGGTGCGCGGGTGAGCTTCGCAAACCCGAGCGCCGCATCGAATCGGCCTGCTTTCGGCCGATTCAATATCCTCATGCACTTCGTCTCGACGTCTGGTCCCCGGTTGGTCGCGGCAATACCAAATTATCGTCCCCCCGTCCCTTCCGTCATTCTGACGGCTTTCCCATGGACGAAGTCGACCTCGAAATGTCGCCCCGAAATGGCCGTGAATTCCCAATGACCCTCCTGCCGGCCCTGTTCGAACATGCCGCGCCGGCGCAATTTCCCCTGCATATCGAATTGCTCGAACAATCCGTGCATTCGACCGTTCAAATAATTCCGCCGTTCGCGGACTTGACCATTTTCGTACCATTCAATCGCACCGACCAACACATCGTCGCGATATTCTTCCTGACTGCGTAGTTTTTGCGGTTCGCCATAAACACGCCAAATCCCGTGCTTTTTCCCCCGCAGGTAATGCTCTTCGCGACTCGTCTCCCCGAGCGAATACGTCGTCACCGTACCCGTACCTTCTTCGTCCAGTGCGACGCGTTGATCGATATGACCATCGCCGGACTTCGTTTCCCAACTACCCACGAGATGACCGTCTCGAAATCGATGCGACGAGGTCACCTTGCCTTGATCATTGAATGATTCTTGCACCCCGTCGAGTTTGCCCAGACGCCACGATTGCTTGAATGCAACAAATCCTTCGCGATTCTTGGACACCCATATCCCATCCCGTTCGTCACGATGATGCATACCGGTATCGCCACCCAGCTCGCCGTCGAATGTTTTTGCCGGACCTTCGAGCCACCCACCTCGATAATTGAATTCGGCTTGTACGCGCCCATCGCGGCGGTCGAAGTATCGCTCGAGACCATGCGGCCAACCACCCAACGTCGCACCTTCCACGGCTTTTGCGCCTTCATCGTCATGACGTACGTATCGCCCCGGGCCGCATTTCCCCGACACCATTTCAATGGACTCGACCTCCCGCCCCCGAGGATCGAAAAATGTCCAGCGCCCCGACGGCAAACCATTTTCATACGTTCCTTTGAACAAGAAAACGCCCGTATGCCGCTTCGCCCACACTTCACCGTGGAGTTTTCCCTTCACATAATCGCGTCGATTATACACGGCGCCATTTTCGTGAAATGAAACGAACGCGCCGGACCGACTTCCATGATCGTACATTCCCATTTCATACACGCCGCCGCTCGGCCATGACGAACGATAGGGGCCATGACGTACGCCTTTTTCTTCACAAGTCGCAACATGCGAGCTATTTTTCAATTCGGTCCCCAACGGGCACGCCGCGGCTTCGGGAGGAGCATCCATCGACGTCGTGCGCGTACACATCACACGAGCCAATGGATTTTTGGGATCAATGCCTTCTTTTTCGAAAATCGACGCCAACGGCACCGATCGATACAAATTGCAAACCTCAAATGTTCCTCCCACATTCTTGTCGGGATCGATCATCGACGTCCAAACTTCGTCGCTTTTTCCCTCCCACGCTTCGAGTTCGCTTGGACAACCGCTCATGACGGAGAACGCCTCTTCGGGCGAAGGCAGACGCCAATCGTCGAAACCGCCGAACGTGACTTGATCGCAATACTTCTTGGCCACGTCTCGGGTCACGCCGTCCTTTTGCGGGCCCAAATGCCAAGACAAACCGGACGCAGCATCGATCACGACACCTGCGTTCGAAGCGAAACGATCAGCCATTTCGGTCGCTCGCGCATTTCCCGGACGAACACAACGAACGCGGTAATTTCCATACGGACTAGGATCGTCGTAATGCGTGGAAATCATGATTCCTTCGTAAAGCGAACCGACCCACGGGCCATCGTCATCCGTACGCGTCCAATACAACTCCCCTTCGGCAGCCGGAAATAATTTTGCATCTACGACCGCCGGCGGAGGAATCGACGGAGAAAAGAGCCCCTGCATTTCGACCGCCGTCGGCAAATGCCAATCGTCGTGTCCGCCGGTACGTTGCGTTTGACAATACCAATCTGCTTCTTCCCAAGACATTTTGTATTTCGCTTCGTCGCGTTGCCACACGATTCCCAAAGCGTGATCGACGATTTCTTCGCCCGACGTTTCGAACCGCGCTCTTTTCCCCAATAAACGTAATGACGCCGGCGTGCCGACGCCGGGCATGCGAGGCACGGGCAAAAACTGTTCACTATCCGCGGAGTATTCCGTCGAAGGCAAGGCGGCAATCACCGTCGGCAGAACTTCAATGGGCGCGAGAGCCAATACACGCGGTTTCCTTTTCCACTTCGGCGTTTCCGACGTCACCCGCGTCGCCGCTCCCAAGACGACCACGATCCGATCGCCTACGTTCAACGCGTTGGTTTCAAGGATCCGCGCACGAGGTTCGTCGCAGGAACCTTTGGGGTTTGGCAGGGCCATCAACGCTCGCAGCTCGACGAATTCGTCGGTGTCAAGTGGTTCGGACACTTGCCGACCACCGAGGCGCACTTCCGGGAACAGGCGCAGATCGATGTACGAGCCACATTCATCATCGATTCGACGCAAACCGAGCACCACCGCCGTCGCCGCTCCCAGCGCATCGTCGAGACGCCCATCCACGCGCGGCAAGGTGGACAGATCCGCCTGCATGATCACTTCGTCCGGCAATGATTTCAGGACTTCGGCCGCGGAATGCGCGGTTTTTGACGAACCGGAACACGCGGCGGACAGGAGCGATATCGCCACGACGGCGCGACGAGGGAAAACCATGGCCGCGCATGATACGCGGGTTTTCGGTGGATGACCACATTTACGCGCACCTCGCCGACACAAAAACGCTTCGCGTGGCGCAGGCAGAGGATTCGTCGTGGCGGGATGGTTGACGGTTCATTGGCGGGAAGCAGTTTGGCGGGGTCATTCGATGCGGCTTGGCGCCGCGTTCAGGTCACTTCCACCAAACCCAACGTGGGCTGATAACGGCAATAGAGGCCGTCGATCGCATTTTCGGGACGCCGCCCCCAATCGAACTTTTCTTCGCCATTCTTGTAATAGCGATCGTTCGGAGCCGGGTGGTCTTCCTTGATTTGGCGCAAAATGGTGTCCATGCGCTCTTTGGTTTGGCGCAGCAGATCGGCGTCTTGCGCGTCACGCATATCGATGAGGCCCGACATGAGCGTCGAAAATGCCGGTTTGAGCTCGGACCATTCCGCGCCCTGCAAATCCTCCTTGGACAGCTGCTGTGCGCGCCAAAATGCCGTTTCTTTTTTGTTGTTTACGTCGTAGAACGTGGAAACCATCACCGCCCACCGGACGAAATGAGCACGGTAGCATTTGTGATAATAACGCGTCGCCCGGTCTTCATCGACTTCGCCCCGCAAAATGCTGCTCAGACTCGCCGCCGCCATGGTCCCGCTATGCATGGCCAAATGCACGCCGCTCGACAACAACGGATCAATGAAACATCCGGCATCGCCCGCGAGGAAATATCCCGGTCCGGCCAATCGATCCGATGAATACGAATAATCGCGCTCGACGTACATGTCCGTGGTCCGATTTGCCGGCTCGAGCAAACTTTGAATGAGCTCGTTTGATGCAA
Organism: uncultured Polyangium sp.; assembly: GCA_964435055.1. Lineage (GTDB taxonomy): Bacteria > Myxococcota_A > Polyangia > Polyangiales > Polyangiaceae > Polyangium. Next base: position 6,071 of record CAYSYX010000450.1, read on the forward strand.
GCGCTTTCGAGTAGATCTGTTCGACCGGCATATTTTGCTTGGCCTCTTTGAATGTTTCGGCATGACAAACCAAACCCACCGAATGAAGATCGTCCTCGATGGGAATGTACCAAATCCAGCCCTCGGGCACGCTCACGAGGGTGAGAGGTCCTTCGAAGCCCGTCTCGGGACGTTTACCCCCTTTCCAGTAAGCCCAGACGGCGACGTTTTGAAAGGCCGACAAAAAGCGCCTCGATTTTAGATATCGCGTGGCCATCAAGCCGGCGCGACCCGATGTATCGAGCAGGTAATCGAAGGCAATGTTGCCTTTTTCTCCCGTCGCTTCGATGTGCCAATCCGCGGAAACAGGACGCTCGCCATCGAAATGAATCTCCGTGACGGACGTGCCTTCATGCACGCGCACCCCTTGGCTCGCCGCATGTTTCAAGAGCACATCATCGAATACTTCGCGTTTGACGTGGAACGAACTGCGAAAATCGCAATTGAGTTTGCTCCAATCGAAGGTCCACTCTTCGCCGCCCCATTGCCAAAGAACGCCGACCTTTTTCTGAAAACCGACGGCCTCGACTTTTTCCCGCGCACCAATCAAATCAATGAGCGGCTGGACGGAGACGAGAAGTGTCTCGCCGATGTGATACCGCGGAAAAATGGCCTTTTCGAGAAGGGTCACTTCAAAACCACCCCGCGCGAGCAACGCCGATGCCGTCGCTCCCGCCGGGCCGCCGCCAATGACCAGAACACGCGTGGATTTCGTAATGGTGGACATCATGCACTCTCCTTGCTCGAGCAATGAACCTCGAATCCATGAACCGTTATCGCAGAGGGCATTCGCCCTTATTTTTGCAGCTGAACGCTCGGCGCCTTCCAACGAAATACGACGCTTGCCCGCGTGAGCCCGGCACCGGGCGTATATGCAAGCACGACGTCGCCGTCTTTGATGCGCCCTTGGCGATAGGCCGTCTCGAGGTTGAGCGGCAATGTCGCGGAACCGATATTGCCGACCTCGGTAAATGTATCGAGCGTGCGGTCGATACCAAGCCCCAATGATTTGCATAACGCATCATTGAGCCAAGAAACACTTTGCGGCCCGAAGAAGAAATTCACGTCGTCGATCCGAATGCCGGCATGAGCAAGCGCCCCTTCGCACGCATCGCGGCAAAATTCGACCTGACGACGACCGCTTTCACGAGCCCGATCCGGCGCAAGCGTGGCCAATCGAATTTGTCCCGGATATTTGTGCCATTCACGCTCGGGACGCCCCTCGACCATACTCGCATGAACCATGGCATCGCGAAAATAACCGTCCGTACGCATGTAATGGCCCATCAAGCCATAAGGCGCAGGAATCTCACCAATGACGAACGCCGCCGCACCATCACCGAATACCGGCGAGATTGGATTCATCAGGTCCACGGCTCGGGAGGCTGCGGAAGAACAAACCACGAGAACGCGTCGAAACGTGCCGCTTTGAACCATGGAATGCGCAAGGACCATTCCGACATGAGGCGAGGCGCAACCATTGTCGATTGCAATCGCCACCGCCCGGGTAAGGCCCGTTTTTTCTTGAACCGCAGGGGCATTGGAAGGGTGAAGCAAATCCGGAATCAGCGAATGAACGAGCACCGCGTCGATGTCTCCGGGCTCCATACCCGCCGCGGCGAGAGCATTCTTGCAAGCGGCGGATTCCATATCCGCAACCAAGGCTCCGTCGGC
>CAYSYX010000451.1:0-879 GCA_964435055.1 uncultured Polyangium sp.
TGTTAGCGCGCGGAGCGACCGTGGAAATCACCGCGTGCGCTTTCAATTCCCTTGCGCGCAAATCTCCGGACTCGCGCGCAATTCCCTTGCTCCCAATTCAATGGACTTGCATGTAATTCGCTCTGTGCAGGGGGTATTGGGGGTGCAGAGATTCTCGGCGTGACCGGCGGACAGCTGCTCGCTTGAAGCTAGCCGACCATTTCCTCGAGCTTCCGGCGGCTCTCGTTCATGTCGAAATACCGCTTCTGCCAAGCGGAAATGTTCTCCGCCGTGGCCACCTGCACCGCCGTCACCTTGTATTCGGGGCAATTCGTCGCCCAATCACTGAATTCGGTGGTCACCACGTTCGCCCCGGACCCAGGCGCGTGGAACGTCGTGTACACGACGCCCGGTTGCATCCGCTCGGAAATGCGTGCGTGCAGCGTCGTTTCGCCTTTGCGGCTGCGCACCGTCACCAAATCGTTGTCTTTGATGCCCCGTTCCGCGGCATCGTCCGCGTGAATCTCGAGCACGTCTTCGTCAAGCCAAACATTGTTCATCGTGCGCCGCGTCTGCGCGCCGACGTTGTATTGGCTCAAGATGCGCCCCGTCGTCAAAATGAGCGGGAACTTCGGCGTCACGCGTTCTTCCGTCGGCACGAATTCCGTCACGACAAAGTTGCCTTTGCCGCGGACAAACTTCCCGATGTGCATGATCGGCGTGCCCATCGGCGCTTCGTCCGTCACCGGCCATTGCATACTGCCTTCATGGTCCAAGCGATCATGCGTCACGAGCTTGAACGTCGGCGTCAGCCGCGCAATTTCGGCCATGATGTCGGCCGCGCTGTCGTAATGCATTTCGTATCCCATCGCCTTCGCAATTTCGATGGGAATTTGCCAT
>CAYSYX010000451.1:889-7777 GCA_964435055.1 uncultured Polyangium sp.
GGCGGCATGACCGGGCGAACTCGCCCCAAACGCCGCTCGGCATTCGTGAACGTGCCGTCTTTCTCCAGAAACGATGTGCCCGGTAAAAACACGTGGGCAAACTTGGCCGTTTCATTGAGGAACAAATCGCAGACGACCAAACATTCGAGGTTGCTCAGCGCAGCTTCGACGTGGTGCGTATTCGGATCCGATTGGGCAATATCCTCGCCTTGAATGAACATGCCCTTGAAAATGCCCTTTACCGCTGCATCGAGCATATTCGGAATACGATACCCCGGCACCGGATCCTGCTCGACGCCCCAAGCTTCCGAAAACATGTTTCGCGTCGCATCGTCGCTGACATGCCGATAACCCGAGAATTCATGCGGGAACGAACCCATGTCGCAAGAGCCCTGCACGTTGTTTTGCCCGCGCAATGGATTCAGCCCGACGCCGTTTTTCCCGACGTTTCCCGTGAGCATCGCCAAGTTCGCCATGCCCATGACCATCGTCGAACCTTGGGAATGTTCGGTCACGCCGAGGCCATAATAAATGGCTGCCTTCTCCGCCTTCGCATAACGTCGAGCGGCTTCCCGCACACGTTCGGCGTTGCCTCCGAGCAGATGCGCCACGGCTTCCGGCGAGTTCTTCGGATCCTTGATGAACGCAAGCCATTTCTCGAATGCTTCGGCGTCACAGCGTTCTTTGACGTAGTCCCAATCCGCCAGGTTTTCCTCGACAATCGTATACGCCAGAGCATTGATGAGCGCGACGTTTGCGCCCGGCAAGAGCGGAATATGGACGCTTGCTTGAATATGCGGCGATTCGACCAAATCGATGCGGCGGGGATCGCAGACGATGATCTCGGCGCCTTCACGCAATCGTTTCTTCATGCGCGATGCGAACACGGGATGCGCGTCGGTGGGATTGGCGCCAATGAGCAACACCAGATCCGTTTCTTCGACGCTGGCAAAGTCTTGGGTTCCTGCGGACGTACCAAAGGTTTGCTTGAGGCCGTACCCTGTTGGGGAATGACAAACGCGGGCGCAGGTATCCGTGTTGTTGTTGCGGAACGCCGTACGAATCATCTTTTGCACGACCCAGACTTCTTCGTTCGTCGTGCGAGACGACGTGACCCCGCCAATGGCCGTGCGGCCGTATTTGCCTTGAATCTCCAGGAATTTCTGCGCGGTGTATCGAATGGCTTCGTCCCAGCTGACGCGCCGCCAAGGATCGGTCGGGTTTTCCCGGATCATCGGGTGCAAAATGCGTTCGCGACTGGTCGCGTAGCTCCAAGCGAAGCGGCCTTTGACGCACGAATGGCCATCGTTGGCTTTGCCGTTTTTCGACGGGACCATACGCACGACTTCGCCGCCTTTCATTTCGGCGCGGAAGGTGCATCCAACGCCGCAATACGCGCACGTGGTCTCCACGGCATAATCGGGCGTGCCCAAGACAAACACGGATTTTTCATTGAGCGTCGCCGTGGGACACGCTTGAACACAAGCTCCGCACGATACGCATTCGGACTTGAGAAAACCTTCATCGACGCCGGCGCTGACTTTGGACTTGAATCCATTGCCTTGAATGGTCAACGCAAACGTGCCTTGGACTTCTTCACACGCGCGGACGCAACGCGAGCACACGATGCATTTGCTGGCTTCGAACGAAAAGTACGGATTGCTGTCGTCCGTTTTCGCATCGAAATGGTTTGCCCCACTGTAACCATAACGCACTTCGCGCAAACCAACGGCGCCGGCCATGTCCTGCAATTCGCAATCGCCGTTCGCCGAACAGGTCAAACAATCCAGCGGGTGGTCCGAAATGTACAGCTCCATCACGCCTTTGCGCAATTTCGCGAGCTTGGCATTTTGCGTGGTCACTTCGAGGCCCGGTTCCACGGGCGTCGTGCACGACGCGGGGGTCCCTCGACGACCGTTGATCTCCACGATGCACAAGCGACACGAACCGAAGGCTTTCAGCGAATCGGTGGCGCATAATTTGGGAATGGTCACGCCGAGGTGCTTCGCCGCGCGCATGATGCTCGTGCCTTTGGGCACGGTGACTTCGCGGCCGTCGATCCGCAGCGTAACGAGCTCTTTGCTGGGGCTCTCGGGCGTACCGTAATCGACTTCGGGCGGCACGATGTTCGGTTCGAAGCTCATTGAAAATCCCCTTTGAAGTGTTGCACTGCGCTCATGACGGGGAGCGGCGTGAGGCCGCCCATGGCACACAAGGAAGCCGATTCCATGGTTTCACACAAATCTTTGAGGATGACGAGCTGTTTTTCGCGTTCCGGCTGCGTTTTCGCTTGAAAGATGCGGTCGATCGTCTCCATGCCACGCACCGAACCAATTCGACACGGCGTGCATTTGCCGCACGATTCGACCGAGCAGAACTCCATCGCAAATCGGGCCATTTTGGCCATGTTCACCGACGTGTCGAAGACGACGACGCCGCCATGACCCACCATGCCGCCGGCCTTCGCGAAATCTTCGATATCGAGCGGCGTATCGAGCAACGATGCGGGAAAATACGCTCCCAACGGCCCGCCCACTTGCACCGCGCGTACGGGTTTGCCCGTCGCGGTACCTCCACCGAAGTCTTCGATCAATTGGCGTAACGTCAGGCCAAACGCTTTTTCCACGAGCCCGCCGTATTTGATGTTGCCGCCGAGCTGAAACGGCATTGTTCCCAGCGAACGCCCGCGACCAAAGTTCGCGTAATGCTTGCCGCCCTTTTCGAGGATGATCGGAATCGTCGCCAACGAAATCACATTGTTGACGACGGTCGGCTTACCGAACAATCCTTCGTGCGCGGGCAATGGAGGTTTCGGGCGAACTTCGCCGCGTTTGCCTTCGAGCGATTCGAGCAGCGAGGTTTCTTCGCCGCAAATATACGCGCCCGCGCCGATGCGGATTTCAATGTCGAAGTTCTTGCCGCTTTGCAAAAGGTTCGTCCCGAGGTACCCGGCTTTTCGAGCATTCGCGATCGCTTCGAGCAGGATGGTGTGCGTCAATGGATATTCCGAGCGGAGATAAATGAATCCTTTATCGGCCCCGACGGCGATTCCGGCGATGATCATGCCTTCGATGAGGCTCAACGGATCGCCTTCCATGATGAGGCGATCCGAGAACGTGCCGCTGTCGCCTTCGTCGGCATTGCAGACGATGTACTTTTGCGACGCATTCGTTTGCAGGACGGTTTTCCATTTGATACCGGTGGGAAATGCCGCGCCGCCTCGACCACGCAATCCTGACGTAATGACTTCCTGGACAATCTCCGCAGCCGACAAACGCAGGGCGTTCTGCAATCCGACGAATCCGCCGAGCGATTTGTATTCCTCGACGTTGGTCGATTCAATCAATCCGCAGCGGGCGAACGTGAGGCGTTCTTGATTCTTGAACCACGGCAATTCCGCGACGTTTCCCAAACCCAACGCGTGTTTTCCGCCTTGTAAAAAATTCGCCTCGAATAAGCCGGGGACGTCGTCGACAGTGGCGGGACCATATCCGACGCGACCGTCCAAAGTATCGACTTCGATGAGCGGTTCGAGGAAACAAGCGCCGCGTGAGCCATTACGCACGATGGCGATATCGAGGTTTCGGCGAGCGGCTTCGGCGAGCAGGGCTTCGACGACGAGGTCCACGCCGAGCGACGAGGCGGTGGTTTCGCGAGGAACGTAAATGCGGGTGGTCATGTCATTTCGCTCCGGAGGCTTTCGCGGCGAGCGCGGAGGTCAATGTTTTGAAGGATTTTTCGGTCACGCGTCCGTAGGTTTGTTTGTCCACCATGATGTTGGGTGAACAGGCGCAATTGCCCAGGCAATACACTTTTTCCAGGGTGAACATGCCGTCCGCGGTGGTTTCGTGAAACGAACAGCCGAGGTGTTTTTGAATGGCGTCCGTGAGGGCTTCGGAGCCCATGGCTTGGCAGGCTTCGGCTTGACAAACTTTGATGGTGAAGCGGCCTGGTTTTTGGCGGCGAAAGTCGTGGTAGAAGCTCGTGACGCCGTGGACTTCGGCGCGGGAGAGGTTGAACAGTTTCGCCAGCATGGGCATGGCGGCTTCGTCGATGTAGCCGAAGGTTTCTTGGAGTTTGTGCAGGGCGTTGATCAACGCGCTGGGTTGGCCGCGAAATTCTTCGACGACTTCGGAGGCGTGTTCGAGGGAAAACTCGCGGTGGTTGGCCGGCTGTACGAGCTGCATGATGCTTCGACCCTTTGTCGGTTCGGCGCGAGCCTACCACGAAGCGACGGGCAGCTGAAAGAAAAACGAAACGAAATGTCGGATGTGCGCGGCATTTTCTGACGCATTGTGTTGGTCGATGGCGCCCCGTGCGTCAAGGACGGCGATGGAGCGGAGGTCCGCGATGTGCTACGACGCCGCATTCGAGCGGGGAAGCAAGGCCGGTTGTCGCGCTTTGGTGCGTTTTCCAAGCAATTCGTACCCGAGTCGAAGCAGCCACGCAATACTCGCGGACATGGTCAAGATAAAGGCAAAACTGCGCGAAGCGTCGATGATGGGGAATGCCGAGCATTCGATGAGCACGAGCGTCATCATCGTAATCGCTGCGATCGCGGTGCTCGTAAACGAACCTTGACGAAAGATCGCCGTGATGATGCCCAGAGCAAATCCAAAAATGGCTCCGGTGACGACCAACCCTCCAATGCCCCCGAAAAGCAATCCTTCCGTAATGGGTGTACAGGGCAGGTCGATATGCAGGCCGAGCGATTCGTACACGTCTTCGCAAACGATTTTGTTGGTCAAGTACTTGTCGGGTAACAGCAAGCCCGGCGTCGCCTTGATGATGTGCGAACTGAAGGCATCCCACAAGTCATACCGTTCCGACAGAACATCAAAATGGTCAATGCTCGTCGAATCGATCCACAAATAGGTCAATCGCTGGGAAAAACTTTGTGCCGCCGCATCGAAATCCACGGAGCGATCGGAAATGGTCAAGATCTGTTCGAACGCGTCTTTCGTCGGGCCTTGTTGCCGCCAAAGGAAGCTGCCGACGAGAAGGAGGCCTTGGAGCACGAGCAGGGCGACGGCGGCGAGGCCCGCACGTACTTTCGAGATATGTTCCGATTCGAGCGTAGCGCTCGCAATCGCCAAGACCAAGGCGCCGACCATCATCCGGCGCGACTGCGTGATAAACAAGAAAACAATCGAACCGACCCACAAGGAGGTCCACACCGTCGCCTTGAACGTATTGATTTTTTCCCCAATCACTTCCTTCAAGGCCACTCGACCGATTGCCGCGGAAAAACCGAATAGAAATGGATAATAGAGCAGCTCGAGACGAATGCCGCCTCGTTGCAGCTTCACCATTTCGGCGTAATGGCTCCACAAACCCGTACGGAATGCGGCAATCATCGCGATGGCCACTGCGCAACTCACCCCGATGGCCCCGAGCTCCGGTCGTCCCGCCGTGGCAATGTACTCGACCGCTTTCGCCGGTCGCTCGAAGATTCGCGCCACGACTCGAGCCGTACCGACGGCGATCGCCAAAAAAGCCAAAAGCGCGAGCAACGCCAACGAAACGGCGTCTTTCGAGGCTTGGAGCGGACGCCAAAAACCCTGTTCGATCCACTTCAGAGCACTGGGGCAATACGCGGCAATGAAAACAACCAGAATCGTAAGCGATGGGATATGTTCACGACGACCCGTCTGTCGCAACAAGAATGCAAACGAAGCCCCAAGAAACAAGATAAGAGCCACGCCGCTTGCCGAGGTCACGTCGGCGCCCCAGCTCATCAAAAGGACGAGACTGGCGAACATCACCAGAAGGAGCATCGAAGTCTCCCCTTATGATGGCGCGTCTTCGTGACGTCTGCGACAACCAACATCCAACGCCATAAATGCCCGAAACCTCCGCGGTTGTCAAGCTGGTCCAGCAACAAGGTGCCAGGCACTTTCGGAAAGAGGTTGGCGGGGAAAATGTCCGGGCACTTGGCCAAGAGGTTGGCCGGGCAAAAGGTTCGAGTTGGCAGGGCAAGGTGTCACCCTTCGTTGCATACGTCGACAGCTCCGCCGTTTCACGCGTATCGATGCCCCTCGGGCAAAGCTTCCTCGACGAACGCATGACCGCCGGCTGCGACGAGAAGCAATGCCAATGCATGTTTGCAGGGCTTTTTGCGACTCGGGCAACTGCAACGGACATCGTTTGTCGCCCGAGCATAAACCGCATACGCGTCGCCTTTCGACCCGAGCGCCACGCCCCAGATGGCGTCGCCGTCGCGTCCCAATCGTCGCCATGCCGATATCTTGGCGATTTTTTTTGCATCGGCGAATGCTCGCGCATCCGGAGCCAAAGCTTGTACTTCGTTGGTCGTGATCGTTTGCATCGCCAAACTCACCCCTGGAAAATGACAAATAAACCGTGCCCGGATCGATGTCCGGCTTCGAGCGCCGCGAGGCATTCTTCGAGCGTTACCGAAGGGCTGTAGCGAGGGTTGTACGTATTCTGTCGGCGTCCGTCTTGTATTTCCCACGCGTACGAACGACACGTGTCGGGGCTTTTCCACGAAATGATGCCGATGCCCGATTCGCTTTGCGGTAAATCGAGCCACGAGGCTTCGCATCGGCCAAATGCCAGCTCCCACAACGGTGCTTCTCCTTCGTCCGGGTAAAACTCGACCTCCCAACGCTGGTTGCCCAAGGTTCGCAAGAGGTACTCCACGGCGCGGCAATACATCAACCCCTCGGGATGCATCTGCCTCTTCGGCAAAAACACGAATGTCGCACGCGCCATGACTTCGAACGCCGGCCGCAGCTCTTGGTCGGGTGGTTTGTCCGCACGGTACAACGTGTCGACGAGATCGACAAAGTCCCCGCGTAAGCGCGCTTGTACGAGCGCGGGGTCGACGAGATGCAGAGACATGAATTGACTTCCCATACCGGGAGC
>CAYSYX010000452.1:0-7774 GCA_964435055.1 uncultured Polyangium sp.
TCACGAGCCATCGCCTTTTGCACGATGGCCAGCAAATCCCGCGGAACACGGCGTTCACGTCGGGCCAAGTCCGGAGGAGGCTCGGTCAAAACGCGCGTCAGGACCTCGAAACCATTCTTGCCTTCATAAGGCGGAGCTCCCGCAATGACTTGATAAAGTATCGAGCCCAATGCGTACACGTCCGCGCGTTCATCCACAGGATCCCCGGCTGCTTGCTCCGGCGGCATGTATCCCGGCGTTCCCAAGACCGCTCCGGCCATCGTCAGCGAGGTCGATGCATCCCCGCCAAACGAGTTTCCGGAGATCCTCTGGACGGCTCGATCCAACGATTCCTGTTCGTGCAAATCTTTGGCAATGCCCCAATCAATGACGACGGTCTCGCCAAAAGGCCCGATCAATACGTTCGCCGGCTTGAGATCTCGATGGACGATTCCTTCGCTATGCGCGTACGCAATCGCCTCGGCGACGGCAATCAGATGCGGCAAAAGCGCGAGCCGCTCTTCGAATGTTCGAGCCTCCTCGACAACCTCGCCCAAAGATCGACCCGAGACGAGCTTCATCGCATAAAAGATTTCTCCGTCGGGAAAACGTCCGACATCATAAACCGGCACAATGGCCGGATGCTGCAATTTGGCCGTCACGAGCGCCTCGCGCAAAAAACGCGCTTCATGTTCGGGCGTCGGGTCGAGCAATTGCTTCAATGCAACTTGACGTTCGAGACGCTTGTCATTGGCCCGCATGATGCGGCCGATTCCGCCATGGGCGATTTCATCCCCGGTCGCATATCGATCACGCGGGACAATCTCGACGTCAACGGCCCATTCCGAAGAACCCGCCGCATTCGCCGCATTTGCCGACAGTGTCGTTTCCAAAGACTCGGTCTCAAGCGCTTTCGACATCGCTGCTCTCGCGTCAGGGGTGGACAACCCGAGGTCTACCGACGAGGGCGCCACGTGCAATGGATTTTTGACAGCAAAGTGATATCGGCTGTGATTTTTTTCGCAGGACAAGCCGCAAAGGCGAGGTGGGCTACGTCATGGCCGTTCGAAATCAAACCAGCGTTATTGGAAGACCCCCGGAATCGAGCGATTGCTGACCCGCTTGTAAGACGCGCACGACATCCAATCCCGAGGCGAGCGATGTTCGAGGTTCCGTCGAAGCCAGCATCGCCGCCGCAAAATGCTCGAGCTGAGCTTGTAATGGTTCAATGGCATCGAGGCGCGGAATGGTCACGTCACCCTGACGCAACGCCACGAATTCGGCAAAGTTGGTGAATTCCGTATGAACATCCGCCCCTTTATCGTAAATCCGCAGCTTTTCTCCGGGCTCGACATCATCGAAACAAACCATTTTTCGGTCGCCCACGACCGTGAGCTCGCGACGCTTGTGCGGATCGAGCCACGAGACGTGAATCGAGGCTACGATACCGCCCGGAAAAACCAAATGCGCAAAAACGACATCCTCGACATGCGGCGTCAAATACGCCGCCCCATGCGCCGCGATTCGCACCGGAAGCACTCCGACCAAATCGAGAATCATGGAGACATCATGCGGAGCCAAACTCCACCAAGCATTCTCTTCCCGCCGCACGGTCCCCAAATTGACGCGCGTGGCATACAAATACCGCAATGTGCCCAATTCCCCGGCGTGCACGACATTACGTAGTTTTTGCACCGCCGGATGATACAACAACAAATGCCCCACCATGACCTGGCGATTCGCCCGCAATGCGGCTCGAGCGATCTTTTCGCCCTCGACCATGTTCATACAAAGTGGTTTTTCCACAAAAACATGTTTTCCCGCATCGAGCGCCGCGATCGCCAATTCCGCGTGCGTCGGGGCGGGCGTCGCCAAAACAATCGCTTCAATCGCCGGATCGCCCACCGCCCGCGCCAAATCATCCGTCGTGGCGACCTTCGGCGCCAGCGATAACGCTCGTTGCCGCGCCGCCGCCGACGTATCCACGACGAGACGCAAATCAATCGTCGGAATGGCACAAAGCGCACGCAAGATATGCCGCCCCCACTTGCCCGTTCCCACCAGCGCCGTCGCCAATCGCCGCGTCATCACCGCACTCCACGGTAAAAGCCGGCAATCATTTCGACGACGTACGCCTGTTCATCCGCCTCGAGAAATGGATGCATCGGGATCGACAAGACTTCGCGCGAAGCTTTCTCCGCAATGGGGAAATCCCCGGATTTGTACCCAAGATTGGAGAAACATGGTTGCTGATGCAATGCGAGCGGATAATACACCGCCGACCCGACCCCCGCGCTCGCCAAATACGTTGCAAGCTCGTCGCGACGATCGACGCGCAACGTGAATTGATTGTAGACATGAACGCCCTTGGGATCGTCGGGCGGTAATCGAACGATATCCGCGAGATCGTGGGCGGCAAAAAGAGATCGATAACGAGCGGCGACGTTGCGCCGGGCGTTTGTCCAGTCGGTCAAGTGGCGCAGTTTTACGCGAAGAACCGCGGCTTGAAGCGCATCGAGCCTGCTGTTGAGGCCGATTTCGTCGCTTCGATAAGGTTTGGCACCGCCGTGAGCGCGTAGGCGCTTGATTCGAGCTGCGGCATCCGAGTTTTGCGTGACAACCATGCCGCCGTCGCCCCACGCGCCGAGATTTTTGCTGGGGAAAAACGAAAAGCACGCAAAGTCCCCCAACGTCCCGGCCACTTTTTCGCATCGTGAAGCATCGAAGGCTTGCGCCGCGTCTTCGATTACCGCGAAATTCCGCGCTTGTCCCGCTTCCATAAGTGCTTCCGTACGCGCGCATTGGCCGAACAAGTGCACGGGGAGCATCGCGCGCGTGCGAGACGTGACGCGATTCAGCGCTTTGGCTGGATCCATGTTAAAACTGTCTTCTTCGATATCGGCGAAAACGGGGATACCCCCGGCGCGCACGATGGCTTCGGGAGTGGCGACGAATGAAAATGGGCTCGTGACGACTTCGTCTCCAGGCCTGATTCCGGCGGCGATCAAAGCCAAAAGCAATGCATCGCTGCCGCAAGCGACACCGACGGCGTGAGCGACCCCCAATCGATCCGCGACTTCCGCTTCGAATGCCGCGACTTCCGGCCCCAAAATGAATGTTTGCGATTCAATGACGCGCAGTGCGGCGGCGTTCACTTCCGCGCGAATGGCGGCATGTTGCTTCGGTAAATCAACCAGCGGTACGCGCATCAGCTTCGAGGACCATTTTTCGATAATTCGTGCTTACGCAAATCGCCCATTTCAACGTGGGAAACTCGCGTCGACGACCTCCGTCGGCGGGCGCAACTGTTGCGCGAACGTTGCGAGAAGTCAAGCGATCATTGTTTGACCTGACCATTCGCCTCATTTTCGCCGGGGTCCGGTGGTGGGACTGTTTTGACAAATGGCGCCACGTGGTGGGATTGAAATGGAAAATGGTGCCACGAGGTGTGTCCGATTTTGAAAAAGGCGCCACGATGCGGGGCCGAAATGGAAAAAGGCGCCACGATGCGTGCCCGAAATGGAAAAAGACGCCACGATGCGGGGCCGAAATGGAAAAACCCGCCACGATGCGGGGCCGAAATGGAAAAAGGCGCCACGACGCGGGGCCGAAATGGAAAAAGGCGCCACGAGGTATGTCCGATTTTGAAAAAAGCGCCACGATGCGTGCCCGAAATGGAAAAAAGCGCCACGATATTGGCGCTGCATAGAAATTGTGGCCGGGTTTTGTGGTCTTTCTTGCGCTTGTCGACGGCGACTGAATACATTGTCCACCATCCGAACGCATGTCCAATGGTGAACGCGTGACAAGCTCGGAAGCCGTATCTCTTGGTGCTACATGCCTATGGTAAATGCGTTGACAATGCGTTATGTACGCGATCTCGTTTCGACGAGAGTCGGTTCATGGATAACGTCGTTCCCACAAAAATCGTTGCCGCGCTGCTCGAAGCCGGCGTGGCGAAAGCAAACGCCCACGCAAGTGATCTGATGATCCGCGGTTTTCTTGCCGGAGCATTGTTGGGATTTGCGACGAGTCTGGCGGTCATAACCACTGTACAAACGAACCTGCCCATCGTCGGGGCAATTCTGTTTCCGGTCGGGTTCGTCATGATCTTGTTGCTCGGCCTCGAGCTCGTCACGGGCAACTTTGCCGTCGTGACGATGGCGCTCATCGACGGGCGGTGCACCGTTTCGCAGATGTTGCGTAATTTTGGAATTGTATTTCTCGCCAATTTATTGGGCGGATTGTTCTACGCCGCCTTGTTTTGGGTCTCCGTGACGGCCGCCGGATCCATATCGTCGACGGAGGTGACCAAAGCCATTGTCAATATCGCGCAGGCCAAGGCGCAATATCCCGCGGCATGGGGGGTCGGACCCATGTTCGTGCGCAGCATTCTGTGCAATTGGATGGTTTGTCTCGGGGTCGTCATGGGTATGACCTCCACGTCGACCGTCGGCAAAATCGCCGCGTCGTGGTTGCCCATTCTGGTGTTCTTCGCCCACGGATACGAGCATTCCGTCGTGAATATGTTCGTCATTCCGGCGGGCATGATGTTCGGCGCGAATGTGAGCTTCGCCGATTGGTGGTGGAAAAATCAGCTCGTCGTCACATTGGGCAATTATGCCGGAGGCAGCCTTTTTACCGGCATCGCCCTTTATTACACCTATCAGCGAAGCTCCGGAGCGCCCAATACGAAGCCGTCGGGGTACGATCGGCATCACCACGGCCATCGGAATGTCCGGAAGTGAATGGTCGGCGGCTCATCCGCGGGACGTCCATTCGTTCTTTTCAATGATGTAAACGACGGATTCCCGCAAATCGCCCTCCGGTTCGCGCTCGACGAGCGTTCGCGTCAACTTACCGCCCAAATTCTCCATGGCCTTGCGCGAGCGTACATTACGTACGCCGACGACGAATTCCACCGTGTCCACATGCTGAAACGCATGATTCAGCATGAGCGTCTTCAATTCTCGATTGGTTCCCGTGCCCCAATGGTTTCGAGTGAGAAACGTATAGCCGATTTCCACCGTGCGTTTCGCCGGATCAAACGCGGTATACCGCGACGAACCAATCACCGCTCCGGTCGATGATTCGTGCACGATCAATGCGCCGTGAGATTCGATTCCGGTACGAAAATAAATCTCGAATTTGGGCCGAGTACCTCGATCCGGGACCGGGTGCTGTTCCCATATCTTCGCATCCGATGCGGCCGCAAAAAGCGCCTCGAAGTCGTCTTCCCGCAGCGGGCGAGCGACAAAGTGTTTCCCAACGAGCGTGGGTTGCCAAAGGTTCTGCAGATTCGAATGCGAAGGTTGCATTTCGGTCTCATTTCTCATGCGAATGTCAGGCCTCTACGGTTTCGTCAGTTTGGCGAGGATAACGATCACGGCCGGGATGAGCGTCATGAATGCAACCATGATGATCGCGATGATGCATCCGGCAGGATTGGCGCGGTTTTGCAGGCGTTGCTCCATTCCGCTCCCAAAACTGACGCTCGCACCGAGCCCCGCCAAACCTCCGCCATTGACCGTGAGCGCTTCTTCGTCACGAATGATGGCCTGAGGAATCAACTCGGGCGAATGCGGGGTGATGTTATCGAGTTTCCGCAAAGCCGTTCCCGAGCCGATGAGCTCGATCAATCCGGGCGCCAATTCTCGAATTTGCAATCGATTACCGACCACGCGTTCGGCCCCGAGCTGTTGGGCTTCGTGACGAATCAATTGCAAACAATTTTCCCGGGCGTGATAAATCAAGCGGGTCAGTTCTTCGAGCTCGCCTTGGACAAACCCGGAAAACATCGTTCCAATCCCGCCCACGAGGCCGATGGAATACACGCTCGTGGCCATGACCAGTTCCACCGGCGCATACCCGAGTTTCGCCAAATTCCACAATTCGGCGCCCGTGAGCTCGCTCGTGACCACTTGTTGCGGCGGTACGGGACCTTGAGAAAATCGTGGATGAAATGCGGCCGTCCCGGTCATCAACAATTCAACGACGCCCGGACCGAATGGCCGAATCTCGATTTTGACGTCGACGACCGCGTTCGCCCCGATCCGCGACGCTTCCTCCTTCATGCGCCACAAAGCCAAATGCCGAATGCGATTGTACATTTCGGAATATTCGCGCACTTCGCCTTTGGCCATCGTGCGCAATCCGCCGAGGACCCCGCGACCGATGCCCAATGCATAGGCGACGTTACCCATGACGAAATGCATGGGGCGATATCCCGCATCGAGATGGCAATACAATTCTTGGCCCGACGCCGACGACGTGAAAAATGGCAATTGGCCTTGGGCGCCGACGGACGTGCCTTGCGAGAGAAACTCCATGTATCCGGACAATGTCTTGAGCTCGCTCGTGACGCCGCTGACGCCGCTCGCGCCGTGTTTTCGCGCTTCTTCCGCCATGCGCTGAATCGCTGCATGTCGGCCTTCGGAGATCATGTGGGTGATATTTTCAATCTCGCCGCCCGCCAACGTTTTTAATGAAGAACCAACGGATCCGGCAATACCCAGCGACCGGACGCTGTTGCCCACGGTGAGTTCTCCGGGCGCGAAGCCCTTGAGCGACAAACAGTAAATTTCATTGCCGGAAAGGCCCGAGATGATCATGCGGCGACGTTACCGAAGAATGCCGCCGAACGCAAGCAATTCGTGCGAATCGTTCACAAGCGCGGATCGACGGGTTCGCTTTCGAGGGCCAAGACGCCGAATACACATTCGTGCACGCGCCGCAGAGGTTCTTTGCGGACAAACCTCTCCAATCCTTCGATGCCCAGCGCGAATTCACGCAAAGCCAAGGAGCGTTTGATCGACAATCCTCGCGAACGTAATCGTTCGATATGCTCGGGCAGCGTGTATTCCATTCCGTAAATGATGCGCAGATATTCGGAACCGCGGCATTTCACGGCCGGTTGCACCAATCCGCGTCGACCTCGCGCGATGAAATCCAACGGCTTGACCACCATGCCTTCACCACCTCGAGCGGTGAGGTCCTGCCACCATTGAATTCCCTCCGCTTCGGATTGGGCATCGGTCACATCGACGATTCGATGGGCCGTCGCCATGAGCAACGGATCGCCCGTCTTTGCCAGGCGCGCAAGCATATCGATATGCCACGAGTGACTTTCGCCGATGTGGACTTTGTTTTCGGTTGCGAGCAAATGAAATGGCGCCAATCGAAAATCATCCAGGGAATGCACGGGCCAGCAATAACGCCGATACGCCGCGACGTACTTCGTCGCCAATTCGGATCGCGTCCGCGTTTTTTCGAGCAGCGCGCCCAGATCCACGCCTCGCGCGACCGCTTTTTCCAGCGTCGATATCGAATCTTCCAGCGTCACGCGCGATGACGCACCCACGGCCGCATATTGCGTGCGCACGAGCTCCTGCGCTTTCGCCGACCAGGGCATGAGCTCACAATCGAGACACATCCAATCGGTGGCCAGTTCTTCCCAGAGATTGGCCGCCGTAATGGCTTTGCGAACGCGTTCGATCATTTGCGCTTCGAGTTTTTCGTCGTCAAAAAACTTGCGCCCGGTTCGAGTATGACAAATGCCGCTTTCGCCTTCGAGAATGCCGAATCGTCGTCGAGCGACATCCGCGTCTCGACAAACGATGACAATCGCCCGTGAACCCATGTGCTTTTCTTCGCAAATGACCCGCGGCACGCTTTCGTGCCGATAATATGCAAACGCTTGCGCGGGATGTTCGAGCAATGGGCCTTCGGGCGCGGTGTCCGAGGGCGACATCGTAGGCGGCAAGTAAATCAGCCATTTCGGATTGGCCGCGAATCG
>CAYSYX010000453.1:0-7761 GCA_964435055.1 uncultured Polyangium sp.
CATTGTAAAAGTGGTGAAAAAACGTCTGCTTCGATATCGCCCACAAGGCTCGCCAAAGAAAATTCGGCAGCGGCCGATACGATCCGACACTGCGATCCGCAGGCAAACCCCAAAAATCGCGATGAATCGCGTCGATGTATTTGAGTCCCCCCGTCGCATTGACATAAGGATTCGCGAGCAACGCTTCTTGTTCGTCGAAAATATAGTTTGTCGTGGGATATCGCGTGAACAAGATCATGCTGAGCACGATGAATGGCGCGAGGACCCAGAAAAACCCTGGATCGTATCCCATGACATAATCGCGACACCAATCACCGACCGCTTGCAAACGTCCCTTGACCACCGACCAAAATGGTCTTCGCGGCGGCGGCGACGCCGGCGGAGCATAAGCGACGGCAGATTCGTCGACCTCCGGCTGCTCGGGCGCTGGAGAAGATTGGGGAGGTTGAGGAGATTGATGCTCGGTCACGCTAGGATTCGGGGATGGGCCAGATGTCACCCCAGAGCGACCCGGCCCCGTCAATGGGAACGATTGCACCAGTAATGAAATCGTTCATGTTGCTTGATAAAAATACCACCAATCGAGCGACTTCGTCGACCGTACCCCAACGTTTGAGCGGATTGGATTTTCGAGCGTTTTCCAAGAGAGCCTCGCCATATTGGTCCGTACCCGACGAACGAATGACTCCAGGCGCTACCGCATTGACGCGAATCCCATGACAAGCCCATTCGACGGCCAACGTCCGCGTGAGGTTCTCCACGCCCGCTCGGGCTGCCCCCGTATGCGCCATTCCGGGAAAACCTCGAAATACCTGCGCCGTGATGTTGACGATACGTCCGCGTTTTTGCGGAATCATCGCTGCATTCGCCACTTCGCGCGTCATGAAAAACGTGCCGTTCAAGTTGTTGCGAATGACCGCTTCGAACCCTTTCGGCGAAATGTGCTGCGCCGGGCTCGGAAACTGTCCCCCGGCGTTGTTGATCAAAATGTCGATGCGCCCGAATCGCTCGCGAGTGGACCGGACAAACGCTTCGACTTGCGCGACGTCGCGAATGTCACACGTGGTGCCCAGCAGGTGTTCGTCGGACAAACCCGCGCTGCGTAACGAAGCAAGGCCGGCCTCGATCTTGTCGGGCTTGCGACCGCAAATCGCGATGTTCGCCCCGAGTTTTCCCAGCTCTCGAGCCACCTCGAGACCGATACCGCTGCCACCGCCGGTGACGATGGCAACTTGACCCTGAAACAAGTCTGGAGCGAAGAACGAACGAGGGTTCACGCCGGGCGTTTACAACGAAGGCGCGCCCGTGTCACGTCCGAGATGCTCGTCACGTCCCCCGAGCATTGCTGCGACATCCATCATGCCCACACGAACGGGGATGGAATCTGCGGGGGTTCGTGGCAAGGTGCGCGCGTGCCCTGGGTCCGAGCATTGTTACGAGGTCAAAAGGTTTTTGCGCGCGCGGATGCGTCCGGACGGCTCGTCGCCGAAGGAGGTCGCGTCGAAGTTCGCTACAAACCCAATGATGGGCGCAAATACGGCGCTCGAGAAGACAACCTGACCGTTGCTCCCGGTGAAGTTTTGCCGGACGAACACTGCGGTCCGGCCGACGCGGTCGAGAAAAAGGAATCCGCCGGCAAAGCGACCGCGTCGACCGCTTCGAAAACAACGTCCGAGGAACGAAAAGCCGCGGCCAAAGTCGCCCACGAACAAGCTCCGCCACCTCCCGCAGGTCAGGTGATCGCGTACGCGGACGGCGCGTGCACGGGAAATCCAGGCCCCGCAGGCCTCGGCGTGATGATCATCGACGGACCCAAACGCATCGAACTGAGCGAGTACCTCGGCCAAGGCACCAACAACATCGCCGAGCTCACGGCCATCTTACGCGCCGTCGACGCAGTCCCGGACGACGTGCCGATGACCGTCTTCACCGACAGCCAGTACGCGATCGGCGTTCTACAAAAAGGCTGGAAAGCAAAGGCGAATCAAGAACTCGTCGCCGACGTCAAGCGCGCTCTGGCCACCCGCAAAAAAACGAAGCTCGTGTACGTTCCAGGTCATTCGGGCGTCTCGGGAAATGAGCGTGCCGACGAGCTGGCTCGGGAAGCCGTACGGTCAAGAAAAACCACTCGAAAATCTTCGGGCGGCGAAGCGAACGCGTAGAGGAAAAACCAAGCATGCTGGCAGCACGAAAAACAGGACCGGTGGTGTTGTGTCTGCTCGATGGAGTCGGCGAAGCAGACGCATCCGCCGGCAACGCCGTTCGCCTCGCTCAAACCCCGCACATCGATGCCTTGACGCGAAAGTTTGCCCGGACAACCATCGCCGCGAGCGGTGAAGCCGTAGGTCTCGGCCAGGACAAACCAGGCTCCGGAGCGCTCGGAAGCGAGGCCATCGGGACGGGACGCGTGCCTCGACCGTTGCTCGCCGAGATCGATCAAGTCATTGCGAACAAGAAGCTCGGCGCCAACAAGATCATCGAGCGGACGATGTGGATCGCCAACGATCGCAAGTGCCGCCTGCACTTGTTCATGCCCATCTCCGACGGCAGCGGGCACGCATCGATGCATCATCTGCACACGCTGCTGCGCGTGTGCGAAGCGTACGACGTGCAGGTGTGTGTCCATGCGTTCGTCGAGGAACGTCCCGGCGCGCCGAAAAGCGTGGCCCGCGTCCTCGATGCATTGCTGATGACGCTCGAAGGACGCGGCACGCTCGGAACGATTTCCGGAGCCGCGTTCGCGATGGATCGCAGCGGCAACTGGGAGGCCACGCAGCAGGCGTACACGGCGATCGTTCGCGGCACTGGCGAGCCCAAGGAAACGGTGCACGACGCGTTGCGCGCGGCGTACGACAAAAAGCACACGGACAGCACGATCGAACCCGTACGGATCGGCGACTACGCAGGCATCCGCGGCGACTTCATGGCCGACTTCGCCTCGGACAAACTCGAGTGGCAGTGGCAGGGTGAAGAGGTGGGGCTGTTCATGTTTCACCGTCCGGACCGCGCGCGACAATTGGCAGCCATGTTTGCCCGGCAAAACGTCCCGCCGAGCGTCGTCGAGTTCTTGACGGATCGAGGCAAAGCGGTGCGCGCATTCGATGAATTCGGTCTGCTTTCGCTCGGGGAAATCGACGCGCGTCTCGAGAACATGTTACCGGCATTTCCACGCCAAACGATCGACGACACGCTGAGCCGGACGCTGGTTCGACATGGTTTGTCGGGGCTTCGCATCGCCACCCAGGACCGATCCATGCATGTCGGGTCCTACTTCGACGGAGGTCGTTCGTCCGAGGACGCCGTGAAGTTGGTTCAGGAGGGCGAGCAAGCCGACGCGGTCGAAGAAGCCTTGCGTGAAGGCACGGCGCAGTTTGTCGTGGTCAATTTTTCCGCGACGGATTCGGCCGCACGACGTGGCGACATCGCGGCGGCGACGGCGGCGATGGAAGCGATCGACACGGCGCTTGGGCGGATCGCCGCCGCGACCGAAACGGCCGCAGGCGCGCTCTTTGTCGTGGGTACGCATGGTGCAGCCGAGATGATGCTCGACGCGGAAGGCAAACCTCGAGGTTCCCACACGACAAACCCGACGCCCTTTCTGTACGCCGATGCCCGGGACGAAGGTTCGTCACTTGCAACAGGCGGGCGCCTTGAAGACGTAGCCCCGACGATCCTCGACGTGTTGGGCATTCAAAAACCCGAAGGCATGACCGGCCGGACGTTGCGTTGCCCACGGTAGAAGGAACCCCTCGTGCCGAGCCACTCGGGTCCGTATCGAATTCGCGAATCGCTGGCTGAAGGCACCTTCACGTCCCTTTCGCGTGCGACCCATGAGCGGCTCGGGCGGGTCGTCTTACTGAAAACGATCAAAAAAAATCTGGCGGAAGGATCGCCATTTGCTGCGGCGCTGGAGCGCGAAGCGAAAATCTCGAGCCGCCTGACGCATCCATCCCTTCCACGTCTGCTCGAAGTTTCTCCCGACGCACCTCCGACCTGGATGGCCTTGGAAAACGTCGACGGTCCGTTCCTCGCGGCATTGCTGCAAAGGACCCCGCGCGTCGAGATGGTCGCCGCGGTCGCGATCGCGGTCGAATTGGCGTACGGCTTGGGTCACGCGCATGCGCAGCATATCGTGCATCGTAATGTCGAACCGCACGGAATCATGATTGCGCGCGACGGACGTGTGGTTCTTTTGGATTTTGGTTTGGCGGAAGACACCAATACGACGACCAGGCTCCAATATGATTCGGCAGACGGCCGTTATGGGCATCGTTATACGGCGCCGGAGCAAATCATGGGAGAACCGGCCACGCCCGCGTCGGACGTATTTTCTTTGGGCGTGCTCCTCTACGAAATGCTCTGCGGAAAAGGCCCGTGGGACGAAGGAAAACCATCCCCCACGGAGTTGTCGCGACGTATTCGCGGGGAAGACCCCGCATTACCGTCCACGCACGGCCTGCGTTTGCCGAATGAGCTTCTACACATCGTTATGCGTTGTCTTTCCAAACGCCCGGAAGAACGTTTTGAAAACGGAACCGAGCTGGCCAAAGCGCTCGAAGAGGTCTTGGATGCCTCGACTTCGTCCGCTTCCGCCACGCTCGTGATGCAGACATTGGCCATTGCGGGACTTGGTGAATTGCCGACGGACGACAAGCTCCGGCGAAAACGCAAACGAACGCTGGGTGAGCGCCCTCTTCGACAACTGGCCGGCAGATTGGGATTGTTATCGCTGCTCATCGTCGGCGGCGCGGTGGTATTCGAGGTTTTTTTGCGCGATACGAAGATTTCTGCGATCGCCGAAGAACGATTGGCCGGATCCGAGCGTGGATATATTCGCGTCGTGGCGCATCCGTGGGCGGATGTATCCGTGGACGGGCGATTCATCGATGCCACGCCCATGGCCAAACCCATCGTCGTCTCGGCGGGAAGGCATTACGTCACGTTCAAACATCCCAATGCACCGGATGAACAGAGGGAAATGACGGTTGGGTCAGGACAAACGGTCTTCGTGGATGTCACCATGCGAATCGACCGTCGAACCATCGACGCCGGCGTGGACGCCTCGAATGACGCGACATCCACACCGTAATCGATGCGTTGATTCTCGATTATTGACGGCGCAGCAAAGCTTCGAGGGCCAAGAGGGGTCTTTGTCGTTTTTCGGAGAGCTCCCCGGAGCAAGCGCCCGATCCGCGTTCGAGGGCTCGGCAAACGTCGGGACGCATTGGATAGATGCGACAAACGTATCGACCGCTCGGTTCGATGGAAAGAGCCGCGCAATGCCCTTCGTCGATTTGCATGTAACATCGATTGCCGATGAAATGCGTGAGCGCCCGGGCGTTGTCGTCCATGCGCTCGTAATCGACACCGAAGACGCGAATGTATTCAGGGAGCGTGGAGAAGCAGCAAGTGCCGCAAAGCAGGCAATCGGAGGGAATGGGGGGCGGGAGGTTCATGAAGGACGAACTGTCGTGATTACGGACACGATGAGGGGCAAGAACCGCCGCAATCGACGCCCATTTCGTCGCTATTTTGGACCCCGTCGTTACACGCGGGAGCCTCGCAATAGCCGGCTTTGCATACGCCGCTCTTGCAATCGTTGGGTACGAAGCATGGAGCCGTCGCATCGCATGCGGCACAATCCGGACCGCCGCAATCGACACCCGTCTCTTTACCGTTCGGCACGGTATCCATACACGAGGCGATGGAGCACGTGCCGCCTCCGCAAACGCCGCTGGCGCATTGTGTACCGAATGTGCAGGTTTTTCCGTCCACACACGGAAGACACGAACCACCGCAATCGATATCGCCTTCGCCGGCATCTTTCGTGCCGTTGGCGCACTTGGGACCGACGCACTTATTCATTTGGCAAACGAACCCGCCGGCGCAGCCCTGCACGCCCTCGATACACGTGACGCACGAGCCGCCGGCGTCGCAAATCCCTTGGGAACCGGTCGGCGTAATGCAGAGCGTCCCTTGGGCCACGGGTTCATGGGTCAATACTGTGTCGGTACAAACGTCGGTGGTGCAATCTTTGGCATCGTCGTACGGATCGTTTGCCGGAACTTGGCCGATATTGAAGGTCACGTCGCATTGACGTTCGATGCAATCGCCATAAAGCTGCGAAGGCAAAGGCGTCCCCGGGGGTTGCAAACCCTTGCGAATGCATTTTCCACTTTCGCAAGACGGTTCGCCGCAGAAATCCGCGGCGCCGTTGTTTTTGCAATCGGCGGCCGTCGTGCATTCCGGCGGCATTCCGCTGCTGCTGCTCGCGCCGCCGCCCGCGCCGCCATTGCCGGCATCACCGCCCGCACCGGCGGCTCCACTGCTCGAACTGCTGCTCGTTTGCTGCTGTGGTTTGGGATCATCGCTGCATCCGGCGAATTGAACCCCGACGAGGCCCAAAGCGGCGGCAATCAACCAAGCTCGTTCCAGTTTCATGACAAGTATTCCTCCCGTGCCGCGCCCGGCGCGGCGAATGGTTTACCCACGAACGTTGAATTCATCAATCGCCGCGACATTTTCGGCCTTCCTACGTCGCGACGAACTCCCTGCATTACGGCGATACACGTGGTGTCGTCATCGCCCGACGAAATGGATCGGCACCATTTCTGTGCGGATCACGGGCAGAGGACCGGACACGGTCCGCCGCAATCAATGCCGGCTTCACCTTGATTTTGCGTCCCATCGAAGCAATCCGGTTCCCCGCAAATGCTGGCGATGCAAACCCCGGATTGACAATCGGCCGGAACCCGACACTTTTGCCCCGAGCTGCATTTCTTGGAGTCCTTATCCGCACACGATCCGCCGCAATCAACGTCGGTTTCGTCACCATTACGAGCCGAATCGGTGCAGGTCGCGGCAATGCACTTCATCGTCCCCATATCGCATGATCCCATGCAATCCGCATTTTTGATGCACGCCAAACCATCGACGCAGGCGGGGCATTCCATACCGCCGCAATCGACATCGGTTTCCATGCCGTTTTTCGCCAAATCGCCGCACGTGGCCGGATAACATCGACCACTCGGAACATGGCAAACGTTCGACAAACATTCATCATTCGCCGAGCATTCGATGCAAGTCTTCAACATCGGGTCGCACTTACCCATCACGGCGCTCCCCGCGGGCGTGCACATCGTGACGTTCGGATCGAGCTCGGCGGGTTTTGACGGATCACATGTTTTCAGCAAACAAGGATTCATCCAGTCATAAACATCCCCAGGATCGTCGACGAATGTGATTCCGCCATTACCATCGCACACAGCTATTTTGCAATCACCCTTCAGCTGAGGAAGGACGTTGGCGCCCATTGCGTCGTTTTGCCAAACGCACGAGCCGGCATTACATCCCGTCGCGTTTTTGCATTCGTATTTCGGACAATCCGTGACGGTAACGCATTCCGGTGTTCCGCCCATTCCGCCCGTTCCACTGCTGGTGGAGGACGTGGACATCATTCCGCCGTCGCCACCCGCGCCACCACCGCTGCTACTGGTACTGCTGCTGCTGCTGCCGGCGTTGGGGTCGAGCACGTAATTTCGATTCTCGACGCACGCCAAAGGCGCGGCCACAGCCCCAAGCACAAGCGGAACGATCATGAGCCAAGAAATACGCTTCATCGAGGGCTTCTCCCTACCCTGCCCATGCGTCCGAGCGCACGGAGGGCTTGTCCGGGCACACAAGGTTGATTACGTATCCCGACGAAAGACAGCACCACTTCCGGAAGTGACCGCCTTGCATCGAACTCGCCCGGGTTGGTCG
>CAYSYX010000454.1:0-2118 GCA_964435055.1 uncultured Polyangium sp.
GGCGACGGCTGCAAACATGAAAGAATCGATCGATCCGCGATCGCAAGTGGCAGCCAATTACAATGGCGGAGATCGGCCCATCCCGCAGAAGGATGATCTCCAATATGCGTGCATCTTCGATCTCGCCGTGTCGCGTGATTGCACGGACATGAGTTTGTCGGCGTGTGATTGCGTCGATCCGAGTGCATCGAATCCGTTGTGCGATCCCAACACGAAAACATTGCAGATCGGAGCGAAGGCGTATCCCGGTCTGCGTGAAATCGAGCTCGTGAAGTCGCTCGGTGATCAAGGCGTGCTCACCTCGATTTGCCCCGCTCAAATCAACGACGCCGCGCAAGCCGATTACGCGTATCGACCGGTCGTTCGGGCGCTCGTCGAACGCATGGCCACGCGCCTGTGACCGAGAAAAACCGCAGGGTTTTTCGGCAATCGTAAAACCCTGGAGATCCGCATCTTTTCCAGCTGTTCCAACACAAGTCTCGCGCCGCGCTTCCCTCATCGAGCACGCTCCAATGACCATCGCCGACGTTTCGTTGGGCTCCCGCAAAGGCATGCGGTGGCGGATTGTTGACGATGGTCTTGGTGCTGCGTTGACAACGACCGCAGACGGCGTCATCGGGGCGACGGGTAGGGGCGGATTCGATGGGGTTGGTCGAACCTGAACGGTGAGTTTGTCCGGCCCGGATTGGTCACCGTCCGCGGACAAACTCACGACGAAGGCAACGATGAACTCAGGTGTAGGGCGCGACGCCTTGCGCAGCGAAGAGCTCTGCGCGAGCTTCCGTGAGCTCGGTATTGGCGGTGCGCAGTCGTTGCGACAAACCCTGCACGAAGCTCCACAAAAGTTTGACGGCCAAAACCGGTTCACGACGCATCACGTTCATCATGTCCGCACGCTTGATGATCATCGTGCGTACGGGCTCCAGCGCGCTGACGGTCGCGGATCGTTTCGAATCATCGATGAGGCCCATCTCGCCGAAGTAACCGCCGGCAGGGATGGTCGTGATCGCCGTGCCGTTTTTCTCGACGGCCACTCGGCCGCGAAGAACCACGTAGAGATCTTCGCCGACGTCACCTTCGACCACGATCGCTTCGCCTTCGGGATACGACTTGACCGTGGCAATCGCCACGAGCTCGGCTTGCTCGCGATAGGTCAAGTGCATGAAGAGCGGAATGCCGCGCAACGCTTCGTGCTTGCGCAACGACTCGTACATGACGCTCTCGGGCCCTTCGGCTTCGACTTGACTCTTCACGCTCACGAGCATCGCCGTGATGTTGTCGCGTCCGCCGCGTTCGTTCGCCATTTCGACGAGTTTTTCCGCGAGCGAATCGTTCATGTTCGAACAAAGATTGGCGAGTTCCTGCTCATCTTCGAAATAGCCGTGCAAGCCGTCGCTGCAGATGAGCACCACGTCGCCGGGCATCAGATCGACGATCAACGTGTCGACTTGCACGGACGGTTGAGTACCGACGGCACGCGTGAGAACGCTGCGTAGAGCGCTCTTTTTCGCCTGCTCTTTGGTCATCGTGCCGTGTTTGATTTGAGCAGCAACGAGTGTGTGATCTTCGGTGAGCGAGTGCGCGGCGCCTTGGCGAATCAAGTACGCGCGACTGTCGCCGACGTGTCCCAACACCGCCCGTTCGCCGGCGACGATGCAACACACCATCGTCGTGCCCATGCCGCGAAGTTTTTCGTCGGCTTCGGCCATCGTCCAAAGGTCGGCGCACGCCGCTTGGATCGCGGACGTGACAAGCTCTTGCGCCGCGGCTTTGTTCTCCTGCGAGGCATCGTTGCGCAGCTTCTCGATGACGCCTTTGCGCTCGTTCACGTACGTACGCACGGTCGTGACCGCTCTTTGCGAAGCGATATCACCCGCCGCTTGACCACCCATGCCATCGGCAACGACGTAGAGGCTCAGTTCCTCATCCACGAGGTGACTGTCTTCGTTTCGTCGACGTTTGCGTCCTACATGGGTCGCTGCTTGCGCCGTGGTTTCGAGAGACATCGTGCGCGTACCTTTCCATTCTTCGTCACGAGGGGACGATTCGGCGCATGCTAGACGAGTGTCGGGGCGGGACGGAAGAGGCGCGTGACGAGGGCCGACGTTTTGCCGAGAA
>CAYSYX010000454.1:2128-7754 GCA_964435055.1 uncultured Polyangium sp.
CGGGACGTCGATGTCCGGAGCCTGGCAGGCTTGGAAATCGTACGAAATCAAAATATTTCGATGAACGTGCGCCGGGCGTATGATGCGGGATCATGATCCAACAGAATCGACTTTCCCTCGCGATTGTCGGCGCCTTGTCCATGGCGATGGGCGCGTGTGAACCTCTTGCGGATGACTTTGATTTCGATCGGCGCCCTGTCGGCGTTTTTCAACGAAGCGAAATCGTTCCGCCTTCGAACGTCGCCCCTTCCGAATTGAAGGTCATGGCTTGGAACATCAAATACTTCGCCGGACGAATCGTTTTTTGGTTAGATTATTGGAGCGATCGCACGCAGATGACCAAAGGCGAGGTCGACCTCAACATGAGCAACATCTATGCCTTGCTCAATGAATACAATCCCGACATTCTCATGGCCGAGGAAATCGAGATCAATTCGAAGCGCAGCGCGTATTACGATATGGTTCAGGGGATCCTCGACAATACGCGCCTCAATTATGGTGCGTACTTCCAAACATGGAACAGCCGCTACGTCCCGTCCGAAGGTGTGGGGCGCATGGATCTCGGTAATGCGCTTTTCTCGAAGTATCCGATTGCGTTCGCCGAGCAAATTCGCCAAGTCGATCGGACCGATCAAGACCCGGTCACCGCGAAGTTCTATCTGCACCGTTCAATTGGTCGCGCGGTCATCGACGTGGGGAACAATCGGAACATCACGGCGTATGTCGTGCATACCGAGGCTTACGATCAGGACGGGACCAAAGGAAAACAAATCCAACAGATTTACGACGAAGTCAAAGAGGAGCGAAATCCATTCGTCCTGGGAGGTGATTTCAACGAATTGCCCCCGACGGCCGTCCGATTGCAAGGTTTTCCCGACGAGCTCGCCGCCACCCAAGGCACCGAATTCGAGCAGCCGCCGTACACGCCGCAAATCATGCAAAAGTTCTACGACGACTTTCTCCCGTACATCACGCTGGATCGGTACGGTAAAACCGAAGCGGAACAAACGACGTATTACACGCACACGATTGCCGGACCGGGACACGTCGACGCCGAAGGCAAACCGCAATTCTGGAATCGCACGCTCGATTATCTTTTCCTTCCCAAAACGGAGGCGTGGAAAGATGGCAGCACGGATGTTTTGCAAACCGACGGCAGGCTGGGCGTCAAGAGCAATCCGCTTTGGCTCAGTGACCACGCTCCGGTCGTCGGCACGTGGGTGATTGGTGGAGGTACGCCGTGAACGGTACATTTCGTAAAACCTTGGGGCTGACAATTGGTTTGGCATTGTCGACGTTCGCCGCTTCCGCCGCAGCCGATCCGATGCCCGCTCGCGAAACCGCGCGAGTTCTTCCCAAATCCGGCATCGCCGTGGGGCTCATGTCCCCTTCGGCGTATGGCCTTGGACATGGTTGGGAAGTCACGACCATGGTGATTCCGTGGCTGTTGATTTCGCCGAACCTTTCGGTGCGCGCACAACTTCTCGAGAAAAAAGGTCTCGTATTTTCGGCGGAATATGGATTGGCCGTTCCTTCGGGGGCCATGCGGTTGACCCAAGGGTACCTCTTTCCATCGTATGCTGTGACAAACATCAAGCCCGGGTTTCTCTTGCAGCAACATGCCGGCTTTTGGTTGTCCGGTGGATCCAAGGGAACGTGGACGGCGCGTATCGATGTGACGGGCGTTTTCGCGAATGACCCGAACTTCGGGCCCCTCAACAGCTACGCTCCCTTCAATTTATGGTTTGGCCCGGCAACCGGCGAACCGCGTTGGCACTTGGGCGGAACGTACGATCACCCCTTGACTGATTGGTTACGCGGGCGCGTTGGATTGAATGGTTACTTGATGGGCAGCTCGACGTCGGACTTGTCGCCGTTTTACGTGAGCGCCGAAGCGGGGCTCGAAGCACGCCTGGGCAAACGAATGCGCCTGGCCATCGGCGGCGTTTGGTACAATTACGACACGCACGCCGTCGAGCAGCAAGCGGACGATACCGGGCGGACGCAAAACGTTCACGTTCGAACGAACGATATTTATCCGACGTTCGATCTGGTGTTTTACTCTCCGTAACGGCTCGCGCGTCTCACGCCGCCCACGCGGTCGCTTTCATACGCGCGCAATACTCCACCAAATTCGCTCGACCCAGCGCACACGCTTTGACCGGATTGTCAAAAGGATCGGCCGTGAGC
Source organism: uncultured Polyangium sp. (assembly GCA_964435055.1). Classification (GTDB taxonomy): domain Bacteria; phylum Myxococcota_A; class Polyangia; order Polyangiales; family Polyangiaceae; genus Polyangium. The sequence continues at coordinate 4,319 of CAYSYX010000454.1, forward strand.
GACGTCAGCATTCCATACGCCGTGGCGTCGATCTTGGTCGGCTCATCGCCCAGGAAAAACTTTTTGTCCCCCAACAGTTCCGATATGGATTCCACGAGCGTCCGGCCCATGGCATACACCTCTTCGCGCGCATGCCGCCCCGTGCCTTGCGCGTCGATGATGCTCCGTACGCTGCGGCGGGCCAGGCCGGCGACGGCCGGCGCCGCAAATTTCGGTACGCCACTTGTCACGAGCGCCTCGGTGAGCGGCTTTTTGAGGATCTCGAAATCGTCGTCGTTCCACCAACGCAAATACACGATGATGAAATAAAGGTCCGTTTCGAACAATGACTTCAGTGCTTGGGCGTAAGCCTTGTCTTGCACGCCGACGCGTTTTTCACGCAATGGATCATTGTGCTTCTGTTCGAGATACTCGATGATGTGGCTCGAATCCGCCATCAGTCGATCGCCGTCGGCGGCATAGGGTATTTTTCGTTTGGGGGCTTTGCGCATGTTCCCGGGTTCTTTGCGGTACGGAATTTTCGCCATCCGTAACCACGTTTCCAGCTTGAGCGCAAAAGGGCCCATGTCGGCCAAACCAAAACCAGGTCCAAATCCGTAAACAGTGAGCATACGTCGACCTCAGTTTCCCCCGCCGTCGGTTTCCGGACCACCGTCATTGGGCGGATTGGCCGGAGGATCCGGCTTCTTTGGCGGCTCGCCATATTCATTCAATAACTTCCGAGCCAATTTGTCGATAATGAGCTGCTCGTGGTAACTCGGAAGCGAATTCAGTTGCACCGTCACTCGAACCGTATCCCGCGGGCTCTTGACCATTTCCATCGAACCCGTGTGCACCTTCTGCCCCGCACCGGTCGTCGTGTATTTGAAGAGCAAATACCCGTGCGCTTGATCCTTCTCCGTAATTTCGAGGCCCATATCGACGCGAATCAGCCGCACCGCCGTCCCCCACGTCTGATCGAACGTGTAGGGCGATTCGTACGACGTCGAAGCAAATGCCTCCTGAGAATGCTCCACCACGAGCACCGGCCCCGCCACACAAGACATTCCCAGGACCAGCCCCACGAGCCACGAACCAACGCGTCGACGCATGATCACGACATAGCGCATCCCCTTCGCTTTGGCCCACTATTTGGCGACGAAAGCCAAAACTTATCGAAGTGGTTCTCGAAGCGAGCTACAGTGTCGCGGCTTTTTTGTTGAGATATCCGCTTTTGACGGCTTCTGCGGTGGCTGCTTCGAGTTGTTCGGGCGTTGCGCCCAGTTGAACGAGGCGCGCACGTACGGCGGCAATGGATGCGCTGGAAATGAAACCTTCTTCGTGCAGGTCGAGCGCGAGGGGCCAAGCGCCGCGATGCGGGCGCAAGATTCCCTTGACGGGCCATTCGGCGACTTTCAGCTTTTCATTGGGCGTACCCGTCAGATTGATGTAAATGGCTTTGACAGGGGAAAACCCGCCCAGAGATTGCCGAACCTTCGTGGCCAACGTCAGCAATTCGGAGATCTGATTCGCATCCACGCCGCCGCGGACCATTTCCAGCCGCCCGGATTCGCCGTCGAGCTCGCCGGACATGAGGCGATGATAAATCGAATAGACCACGAAATCAGCTTCGGAATCGTCACCGAGGAGAATTTCCGAAGTTTGTCGCGGCAATTCCATTCGACCGCGCAAAAGATGCCCGAGCTTGTATCCCACCTGCTCCTTCAAGGCCGGAACGATGCGCTCCGGGTCGAGGCCGATGACTTGCGTGAACGCGATTTCCTCGAATGCTTTGAGCAGAATGCCATTGTGCTCGACCCCATCGAGCTCCATTTTCGATTCGAGAATTCGTTTGAAAAACCGGGGGCTGCCGCTGATGAAAATGAGCGGTCGATCTTCTCGCGCCGAGGCCCCGCCGCGGAGCGCTCGGTACACCGTTTCCATGGCCGGCAAGGTTTTTCGATCGGCACCTTTTTGCGTGAGCAGCTTGAGCATGTCGCGCTTGTGCTGAAAGTGCGTATCGAGGTACGTGAGGTCGATATCGGAGCGCACGACGAAGCCGGTATCGTCATTGCTCAACAATTGCACGTGAGTTTTTCCAACCGAACCATTCTTCATGCGGATGTCGACGACGTATCGACCGGGTTTGACGGCGCCTTCTTTGACCGGAAAAGCGACGTCGATGTAGCCCTCCGAATCGTTTTTCGCCGAGCCGAGCTGAAGAATGTCAGCGCCCTTCGAGTCGCATAAAAAGGCTTGAAAATCCACCTCCTTGAGCTCTTGCTGCGATGCTTGCTGCAAAGGCGTCGCTTCGCGCGGATCGGGTTTGGTGGTCTCATGAATCAGCCTGCCGCGAACGGGAACAGTGGTAATCGTTCCGAGCGTGGGGCTCATATCGGCATACGTGTATTTGGCCATGGGGTCATCCTGAGGCACGGGTTGAACCACGGGTTGAATGTTCGCTTGAGCCGGGGGAATCAATTCCTGCTTTGGCGGGTCGCACGCCGGAAATATCATCGTCGCTGCGAAAAGAGCCACCGAGCGGACTTTAGGAAGGACGAACCGCATAAAGGATGGGCCACGATATCAGAGATGGTTTGCGGGGGAAAGAGGGTTGCCCGCGTGATGGAAATCGTGCTAGGCTCGCGCGCATGGGTGCAGCTGCAGCGGCCGAAATCTTGCCTCCCGAGCCGACGAATACTCCGTCCACTGTTTCATCGCGGTCCATGACGTTCGAGCAGTGGGCCAACATGGACGAGGACGAACCGGGGGAGTTTGTCGATGGGAAACTCGTAGAGGAAGAAATGCCTTCGATTCTTCATGAGATCATTGTTAGCTGGATCATTGGCGTGCTGCGTGCATGGGGCCCGGCACGTGGCTACCCTGTTTTTGGTTCGGAACTCAAGGTTCGCGTTGCAAAGGCCCGTGGGCGTAAGCCCGATGTTTCCATGTATCCAGCGGGGACGCGCTTTCGTGATGCGGCATTTTCGCGCAAGCCGCCGATGTTGATCGTCGAAGTCGTTTCGAGGGCATCGCGCGACGTCAAGCGCGATCGTCTGGAAAAACGGCGCGAATATGCAAAGTTTGGCGTGCAACACTATTGGCTTGTCGATCCCGATGCCCGCTTATTTGAATTTTTGACGCTCGGACCGGATGGCCGATGGCGCGAAGAAACGGAGAGCGCGTCGGAAGGACGCGTGGAAGTGGCTGGATTCGATGGGTTGACGCTTGACCTGGACGAACTTTGGTCCGAAGCCGAGCGCATTCTTGAAGAAGGCGAAGACGAATTCGTCGACGACGAGCCCTGACCCTGGCAGCCCGTTGCATTATCGTAGCGAGTGCCCGAAAGCCAGCGCGACTGACCGACGACTTCGGGTGCGAGCAGATAAATCAACGGGCTGCTGGCGTCGAACCACCGTTTGGTGCTACATCCCGCGCCGCGCATGCCTCCCAAGGG
>CAYSYX010000455.1:0-7743 GCA_964435055.1 uncultured Polyangium sp.
GTTTCAGCTTCAACCGGGGAAATCGACGCTCGCCGCGACGCAGCTGCCGATTCACGAAGAAGACAAGTATTGGGATGATGATCCGGCGCGCAGTCTTTATGCGCCGAGCGACATGGAGCCGCTCAAGACCAGGGTCGATATCGTCCTCGTCGGTTCGGCCTACGCGCCTCAAGGCAGCGCGGTTCGATCGCTCATTTCGCGCCTCGCATTCGGGGAAATCGACAAATCGATCGAGGTTTGTCTCGACCGCAGCGTCGGCATCGACAATACGCTCATCGATGGTCAACGCTTCACTCGGATGCCTCTTGCGTATGAACGCGCCGCGGGGGGTCCGGACACGACAAACCCGGTCGGGATGCGTCTCGACCAACGCGACATGTATGGGCGATTGAAACTGCCCAACCTTTTGCCGGTGGGAATTGGAGACACGGCGATCCCGGCCGTGATCAGTTCGATCGGGTTTGGTCCCGTCGCGCCGAAATGGCCCATGCGTCTGGGCAAACTCGGACGGCATGCCGCGGTGTGGTCGAGGCAGCGGATCAAGTCGAGCCCGATGCCGGACGATTTCGACTACACGTTCTTCAATGTCGCGCCGACGGATCAGCAGATGTCGGAAGTCGCTGAAGAAACACGGCTTGTCCTGGAAAACCTTCATCCGCAAGTTCCGCGTCTCGTGACCAATTTTTCCGCCTTGCGTCCTCAAGCGCTCGTCGAGCGACGCAGCGGAAATCATGCGGTGAAAATGCGTTGCGACATGTTGTGGATCGACACGGATCACGGCGTCGCGACGATGACGTTTCGGGGTCAAGTCGCGCTCGATGCGGCGGATGAACCCGGTCGCGTGATCGTCACGCTCGAAGAATCCACGCGCGACTCGTCGCCGTCCATCGTTCCCAGCCCGCGCATCACGGAAGCTCCCGCGGTAAAACCCGCGCCTCCGCCCGCGTCGAGGCCCATGGCGCGAACGCTTTTTCTGTCGCCTGAGGATGAAGGCATCGACACGATCGTTCCGCAGACCGATCGTCGTCCCGAGCTTGGCCCGCAAAACGCTCCCGCACTTCCGTTTGCGTCGAAAGCCCCCACGCAACCCGTCATCAGTGAAGAGCGGACGTATTCGGGTATCGGTTTGCCCTTTGCGGCGACACCTGCGCCGCCGCGTGACGAACGTTCGCGAGCGGTGCCGAGCGCCGGACTGCCGTTTGTCCAGACAGGCTCATGGCCCGCGGCCTCCGTACCCGGCCAAACCCCTCAAGCTCCCGTCGCGCCCGCGCCGCCGGTGCCTCCAGCCCGTTCGAGTGTTCCCGGGAGGATCGTTTCGCCATCTTCCGCGGTTCCGCCCGTTCCACAAGGCGTTCCGGGCATTCCGCAAGCTCCGCCCATTCCGCAAGCGGTGCCGGTGATGCCCCAGCCCATACCGCCGTTGCCCCCGGTTGCCGTCAAACCCCAGGCCGTACCGCCCATTGCTCCGGCGCAGCCGCCGCTTGCGCCGCCGTTGCCCGTCAACAAGCCGGCCGTGCCGCCCCCGTTGGTGCCCCAAGGAATGCAAGGGGCTCAGCCTTCCGCCGCGTCGGAAAGCAGCGTGTGGGCTTCGGGCGGAGCACCGGCTCGAGCGGATGGTGCGGCTGGACAAACTTCCGGACAAACCATGGGGCAATTGGCCGCGGCGGCTGCGGCGACGGCGGCTCAAGCTGCCGTACAAGACGGATCGAGCGGCGTCATCGGCGCGTCGAACGCCGCGGCGGCCAACACGGCGAGTTTGTCCAAGCGCGAAGACAAACCTTCGGGGTCGGGCACCGGCGGGCCCGGGACCTCGACGACGGGCGGCGTGCGAGCATCATCGAAGCTCGATGTTCGCGAGGTGTTGCACCTCATCTGGTATCAGCCCGACAGCGTCGCTCGAATTTGCAAAGTCCCCGTTTGGCGGTCGATCATTCAAGACATGGAGGGTCACGCGCCCGATGACGAGCTCGATGATCCCGCGCCGAACAAAGATCCCATCGAAATCGAAGACACGCGCGATATTTTCGAAATCCTCGTTCGCGCGGCGTCGCAAGACATCGATCAACTGAACGACGAGCTTCAGAGTGCAGTTCGTCCGGGCGGAAAGTTTGTCCCGTCGCTACTGCTCTTGGCGGGTGAGCTCGTCTTTCCGTTCGAGGAACGCGAGACGCTCAAGGCCACGGTTGCGGCGACGTCGCCGATGGTTGGGAATGACGAACCGCTCAAAGCGGCGATCAAAGACGCTCGGGATTTTCTCAATTCGCCTGATCAGCTTTGTCCCGGCAGCGTGATCGACGGATACATCACGCGTATTCGTGACGCGTATCAGCGTGCGCGTCGTGCGGTTTCGTTCGACCAACTCGAGGCGCAGGTGGAGCGGGTGTTGCTCGAAGGTCGTTGTTACCAGAAGCGTCAGGTTCTTGGCATGAGCGCGATTCGTGCGTTGTTGTGCACGGGAACGGGTTCGTCGAGCATTCGGCCGGCGCCGCTGTATTTGCCGGAAGACATTGCGAAGAAGTTGCCGTTGTTTCAGCGATTTCGGGCGCGGGTGATCGTCGAGCTGTACATGCAAGAGGATCAATACGAGCAGCATCCGGCGGCGCTCAAGGCATTGGCGCTGGGCCGCATTCAAGTGCCGCAGGATGGTAAGCGAAGCTGAGGGGAGGGGTTCGTCCTAACGGATGAACTTGGAGCACCAACGTTGTTGGTTTTACTCTTCGAACCGCACGTGCAGGTGATTGTGGTGGCCTTCGTAATAACGCACGCCGGCGATTTTTGAATCGTTGAAGAGGATGAGCTTCAGGTTTGGCAGGGCGTGCAAGGCTTCGACGAGCAGCTTCGTGCGCTCGCGGCTGTAGTTTGGATCGGTGATGGTGCAGCGTTCATGTTTTCCGTCCGCGCGGACGGGTCGAATATCGACATCGACGCCACGACGATGCGATCCATGCGGCGACATGCGGCCTCCTTGTTGGAAGCTGATATCGCCGACGCCGATTTCAAAACCGTGAGGTTTGAGCTCAATGGCGACGTTCTTGATCGTTTGAATGGTGGACGGCGTGCCCCAGACGCGGTCGTTGGGTTCGTACAAGTAAAAATTGCCGTTTTCCCCGGAGAGCTGCACGAAGGCGACGTTGGTCGCTTGCGGTTGTTCACCGAGGAGCATGCGCCAGGTTCGTCCGTGGGGATCGATTCTTCCGTCGGGATTGCCGAGACGAACCACGGTGCGTTGGAAACTCAAAATGGCGCGGATGGTCGATTCATCACAAATGCCCGTTTCGGGCACCAAACCGGTAAGCGCTGCGATTTGCGCATTTTTGTTGAGTTGTTTTTGGACGAGCACCACGTCGTCATGGGCATTGCGCCCGCCTTGCCCGACAGATCCGGTGAGACGATACATGTCCAGCCTCCATTACCTTCATGAATCAGCGAGCGAAGGATCGATTTGCGCAATATCGCAAATCTCCTCGAAATGCTTGCGCCTTGTCGCTTCGTCTTCCGAACCGAGCGGCAGATAAAGCGGTCGAAACTCCCAAACGAGCGGATCATCCGTCACGCCCGACGCCGAAATCAAAATCGATCCGGCACTTCGTCGCGCCGATGCATCCGGATGATGCATACACGCCCAGGCGAGCACGTTACGAATGACATCCGACCGCAATTCTCGAGCAACCGGCATTGCTGCTTTTGCTCCATCCACATCGCCCGATCGAATGACCTCCGCAATGAGTTCGTCCGGAGGTGACACTTCGAGCTCATCGAATGCGACGGCAATGGCCACTTTCATTCGCGCCGATGCATTCGGCAATGCTCGCTGCATCGGAGCCACCGCACCTCGGCATTTCACCTGCCCGAGAGCAATCGCCGCCCGCGTGTCATTCTCCTCCAAACGCGTCATCATCAATTCGTCCGCTTCGCGCCGTTCGTCTTTATCGAGCGCCTGATAAGCCTCCATATCGAGGTCTTCACGCCACTTGACGTCGACACCTTCCACGCTCGTAGCGAAACGCTTGTACATGTCGGAATGTGTCGTCACGACGAACCCTCCTCTTCTTCAGCTTCGGGCAATTCAAAGATAGTCGGCTTCTTGCCGATACCAAGGGCTTCGGTCATTGAAATCGGCACGAGGTCGTAGGTTTTTCCGTTTGCATCGGTGTATTTGCCCGTCGGACTCGGCTTGAGCTGATGCAACTTGATTGCCGTGACATTGGGATTGTTCGTCAATTCCTCGATTTCCTGGCGAACGACCTTGTGGCGAGGAACCGGAATTTCGCCGAGGATCACGTTGACTTCGCCTCGAGCGCCCGATGCCAGTCGCAAAGAAAGGTTCGTCCAAGCGTCCATTTTGACGGCGTGCGGGTCTTTTTCGGAAATCTTGGTCATTTCCTTGCCCGCGTCGGTTTGCTCGAGCGTAATGCGCGGTTTGCCGTCGACGGGGTTTGCCGCGCCAAAGTCGGCGGCGATCTTGCCGGCCACGCCCATACCGCCGCCCGACCAGAGCACCGTTCCATTCATCGGCGTGGACACGTCCGCCACCATGGAAAAATCGTTGAGCTCCGCGCGCCGCTTGAGCTCCGCATATTTCAGATCGCTGGGTTTGCCCGCTTTATCGGCGACAAACTGATCCCACAACGATTTCATCGTGGCGAAGGCCGGCGAATCCGGCTGCACGTGCACATGCCCGACCTTCGGAATGGCTTCCTTCGCCGTCGCGACCGGCTGCGGACGCGAGCCATGACCGTGTCCCGCCGATCCGCCGACGTTGATATCGACTTTGGTCCCCGAAATCACGACGCCGCTCATATCGATGCGGATGAATCCGCCGGGGCCTTTCATCGTGACGTCATTGGCTTCGCCGACGGTATTGTTTCCGGCTTTGAAGTGAATTTCTTTGCCCGCGTGGCGCGCGTAGTTCCCCTTTACCTTTTCGTGTTTTTCTTGGTACACCATCAGGGAATGGTCTTTACCGGTGCGCTCGTGCCGATCTTCCTTGGCGCGATGATCGAAATCCCATTCCGTTCGTTCGCGCTTTTCACCTTTCACGACCGCGTCGAGGTTTTTCTTCACGAGCAAGCGACGATGCGTGAAGTTGTATTCGATTTCGTCTTTGCGAATGAGCTGCCGGCGGTTGCCCTTGATATGCGTGTGATGCATCCGGCCGGTCATTTCATGTCGTTCGCGTTCCGTATGCTGAATACGCGTGCCGCCGACTTCTTCGGTTTCCCAAGCTTGAACCAGTTTGTCACGGTCACGTCCGACGGTGAGGAATTCGTCGTTCTTGACGAGCAGTCGCCGATTGCGTTCGGCCTGCATGTAGAAGAGTTCGTCGCCCTTCTTGTCCTCGAATTTGATTTCATTGAAACCATTCAAATCGGGGACGGATTGGCTCTTCCACGTGCTGATGGTCTTGTGTTCGGGCAGCTTGTACGGAACGGGTTTTTCCACGTTGTACATGCGGCCCGCGATGATCGGTCGATCCGGATCGCCCTCGATGAACGTGACGAGCAATTCGTGGCCGACGCGCGGCAGATTGAGCCAACCATAACTGGCGCCGCCCCAACCTTCACCGACACGAATCCAGCACGAGCTGTCGTCGTCGAGGTTTCCGTCGCGATCCCACGGAAATTGCACGCGTACCCGGCCAAACTCGTCGACGTGCACCGATTGATCGATATCCGTGCCCGATTTCGGTCCCACGACGCGTACCGATTGCACGCCCAAAACTTCGGGCCGCGGCGTCACGATCGGTGGACGGAAAGGAACGTCTGCAAATACGGCGTGCCCGTAAACGCTCCATTCGCCTTCGGCCGTGCCTTCCAAGATCGTGTCCGTCGTGAGCAGCGGACGCGCAATGTCCGGATGCGGATGGTTTTCGATTTTGAAAATAACGCCGGGGGTCAAGTCATTGAGGTTCGACTTGAACGCCAATCCGCCGCGATCGGCGCGAGCCGCTTCGAGCATTCGCGTGGCGCGTTTGTCGCCGGTCGGCTGATGATGCCGCGCAATGCCCTTGTCATCGGCGACGGGTGTGTCCCCGCCTTGTCCCGCTTCGACGAACATACCGCCGGCAATGTAATGGTATTGTTCGTATTTCGCTTCGTCCGGAGACTTCGGGGCTTCGCCGATGAGCTTGTAATCGGGGCGGCGGAAATCGTAATCGCGAATGATCAACGCGCCCGGACGTACATCCCGAACCGGCGAGATTTCCGAGACAAACTCTTTTTCAGCTTCCATCGTCGGGTTGTGCTCATAAGGCACCGGCGGCCCGGGACGCATCGGATTCTTGTGCAGTTTGTCGCTGAACGTGAGCATCGAACCGCTGTCGTCGACATCCGGAAACGTATACGCAATGCCCGCTTCTTCGAGCAATCGGCTGACGAACTTGAAATCCGTTTCGCCATATTGCACTCGGAATTCGTGCTTCGGATAAAGACCGCGGTCGATTTTCCACGTGCGCTTGACATTGCCCGCGTCGAGGATTTTATCGACGATGTCGGGAATGGAAAGATGCTGGAAAATGCGATGATTGCGCCGTTGATCCAGGATCCACAAATGCGGAACGATACGAAAATGGTACGTCGAGAGCACTTTCGTGTCCCGATGTTCCGCATGCGTCTGCTCCATGTAACTCACGTATCCGCTCCAGACACGAAGTCCTCCGCCCGTGAGGTTCAGGTAACCGGAACGCACCTTGAAGATTGCCGCATGTCCGACAATGGCTTCGATGTTCACGGCGGGGTTTTCACTACGAACCCATAACGAAACCGTAAAAGGCGTCGAAACGGCTTCGTGAATGGAAAACCGGCGTACCGTGAGGGATGTTTCGCCGCAGTCAAAGCTTAGCTCGAAGAAGGCCATAAGACGCTCGCCTCACTTCCCGGGCTTCGGGAGGTAATGGGGACGCACGGGTTGTTTACGAGTATATTTGGGTTGCGCCGCCGCGGCGATTACCTTGCGTTGGAGACGTGGACGACTTCCGAAATACGTACGCTCGCCGAGAATCGTCGAACCGGGCGATTCCGTCGCGGAATCATGAATGTACGTCGCGAGCAGCTCCTGGTATTCCTTATTGGAGTCACGCGGAACGACGCTGCTGAACAGGCTGGTAATTCCAGTTGGCCCGTAAAACCTGTTCATGTAATCGTCCGACTCGTACCAATGGATGTATTGCCCTTTGGCGTTTTCCATGTGGTTTGCCCAATCCTTGTCTTCGCGGAACGAGCAATATGCCTGATAAAGCTCGTAACACCGACCCGACGGCTTGGGGATTGCGTCGACGGGAACCTTGGCCCGTTTCATGGCCAAGTACATGTCGTAAAGCGGAATGAATTGCAGATCCCCCAGCTTTCCCTTCGTGAGCGAACGATAGGTGATACCGAGGAATTTCCCGGGGGGAATGTCGGCGCGATTGAGGTACGAGCCGCCGATATCGCTGTGACAACCCGGATACCAGAATTCGCTCATCCAACGCTTGTAATCGCGCGGCTCTTGGTATCCCGAGAACCAATCGTTCTTCGTCTTGGGATCCATGAAGACCGACGTGACCGGGAAGAGAAAACGGAATTCGTCTTCGGCAATGAAATGCACGCAGTATTCGACATGGGTGTGATCGACGTCGAGCAAGAAATCGCCCGTTCCCCAGCCGAATTGCGCGACGGTATCGAAAATGCCCATGAACTTCGGCGTAACCGTGGCCGGATCGATCGGTTCGTAGTTTTTCTTTTCCGCCGTCGCGGTCATTTCACG
>CAYSYX010000456.1:0-7742 GCA_964435055.1 uncultured Polyangium sp.
CGCCACGGACGGCGGCGTCTCTTACGTCCGGCATATCGTGCCGCACCTGCCTGAAGAAATGGGCTTTTATGGCTGCCAGGCGCCCGGTTTTGACGAAGAGTGTGTGCCTCTGCGCACGGTGGAGGAGGTGGTCGACTACACACTCCGCAACATCCGCGCGGTGCAGCCTCGTGGACCTTATTATATCGGCGGATTCTGCATGGGTGGCTTGCCGTCGTATGAGCTTGCGTGTCGCTTGCAAGAGGAAGGGGAGGAGGTCGCGATACTGGTGCAGATCATGCCTGTGTTTTTGCGCCCCTGGGCCTGTTTGCCGGGGACCAGCGCGCTCCAGCTCCGTGCGATCGAGGATCATCACTTCATTTTTGAGCGGCTGATTGGCATTCAAGTCCCGCTACCCATGGAGCAAATCCGCGCCATTCCCGAGGAGGAGCGTTACGATTACGTGACGGGTCTCGTCACACAAGGCGGGTATTTGAAGGGGGAAGCCGAAAAGCACTTGTTTCGGCATCGGATGAAAATGTATGAAGCAGGCCTGAGCGCGATGCTCCATTACGAGCCGAAGAAGCGCTTTCGTGGCGATGTGGAGGTGCTGTTGGTCGGCAGGCGAGAGCATAACGAGCTGGAGCTCGATATGAACACTTCCTACACGGTGCACCTGCGAAGCCTGCCGCCAGAGCAGGTCCGGTTCCATCCGCTCAATGCCGATTCGGCCTCGTTGTTTAGCGGTGTGGAGCCCGATTGTAGCGCGATCTCGACGGCACTCGGCAAAATGATTCGTTGAGGGCCTCGCTCGCCCAAACGTCCCCCCTTATTTCACGCGATCCCCCTCTACCACCAGATACGCTTGAATCGTCTCGCGGATGCGTGAGCGCACGGCCTCCCCAGCTGCATTTTCTTTCGACAATGCCAGGAGCCGCTCATGCAGTGGTTTCCCATCGACCTCTTGCGCGAGCTTCAAGCGCGGTGTGGACGTGACCTTCGCCCATTCCGCGCGCACGATCGCCCAATAGCCGTTTGTTTGTTGCCAATAAGAAAGCGCCTCCGCGAGGCTGGGGTCGGGGGCTCGCATATAACGATTGATCCCGATCTCCCGCACGAGCCCAGTGTGTTGTTCCGTCAGCGTTCGCTTCTCGTTATCCTGCTCGTGCGCCCAACCTTCGGGCGTCACGGTGATGCGGTTGATGCCGACGATCACTTCATAGTCGGATCGTTTCGTATACTCACGCCGCGGCAAAGGCCTCCAGGTGGTGCTTGAGCTCCAGGTCGAGAGGCCTCGCTCGTGGCTCCAACGCCCTGTCGCTTCGTAACGAGGAGCGTCGTCGACCTCAAAGACGGCTTGGCTCCACTGACACGCCACCTCCTCGCGGCTGAGCTTCTTTCGCTCCCACACGCGATGGCCGCGGAACTCAAACAGCTCATCATCCTCGAATTGCCAGTCCTCTCGCCAATGCTTGATTGCCTGGTGCTTATCCCCCATCGGCACGACGAGGATGTGTTGTAACACGAGGCGCGTGGGGCTGTCCTCGATGACCACCACCAATTCCCGCCCCGCCGTCTCATACGCAGGTGCTGGCGTGTATCCGGCGACGAGCGGGATGGTCTCTTCAAAGTGGAAATCGACCCAATATTCACCCGCAAGCCGAAGGATCGCTGCGCGATCGCGCTCGCGATCACATGATGCGGGCATCCCCTTCGCAACATGTCCTTGGTCCACGACGGGCGGGGGCGCCGACGCGCAACCCGCTGCAACAAGCACGAGCAAGCCTAGCCATTTGGAATGCTCTGACACGATGACCCTCCTCTCCCTCAGAGCCCTTCAGGTCGAATGCGCATGAGCACTTTGCCGGGGCTTTTTTCTGTGGATCCTTCCAATCCATCAAAGATCAACAGATACCGCGAGAGCCCGTCTGCCGAAGTGCCGAGCCAAGAATACTCCGCAGGCGTCTTGGGGCTCGAGCCCGGCTTCACCCATACATCGGAAAACGCGCTAAACACGCGATCTCCACGCCAGATCAGCTGGCTTGCCGCAAGCTCTGCGTACCCAATGGCGTCAAATCGGGCAAGCTCGCTCTCTGCGGTGCGTTCTTTCAAGGCTTCGAGCGTTTCTGTGCTCGTCTCACTCGCATGCAAATCGACCGCCGTTATGCCGCGTGGTCCTCCAAGCTCACCGTTGACGCTAATCGCCGCGCGTCGAAAGCATAAATGCCAGTCCTTCGTGTTACGCGCCTGCTCGGGTGTGTGCATCACGCGCGCGCCGCTTTCAAGGTCCAAGCATTCGCTCGGCGTGTCGTCGGAGGGCTGGGAGCCGCCTGCTGTGCCATCGAGATCCGCAAGCTCTTGCGTCATTCCCACGCCGGACGAATCAACAGACGCCCAACGCAAGCGATACATCGCGGAAACAGGCGCGCCTTGCTGTTCTGCATAATAGGCAAGCACTTGCACCTTCCAGAGCTTCTCGCCCTCCCGCACGCCGAAGACATGGTAACGAACCCAAAGCACATGTGTGGCCGGATCGTACGCCCAGAAATCACGGAATGGTCCGCCTGTTTCGTCCGTCATCATGAAGGGTACGGTTGGAGCCACTCCTTCCTCATACGTGATTGCATCGAGCGGGCCAAACGCACCCCCATCACCGCTCCCTGAGACACCGCTATTGGTCAAGATATCATATCCCTCAAAGGCGAGATCCCAGCCTAAATCGGCGGACGGATCGCCGGAAGGGACGACGATCGAGGGCTCTTTGAACGAAACGAAGACCCGGCCGCTCTCCGGCACCGTGACCTCAAGGGAGTAGCCCGGCTCGGTGTCTGTGGGGGTCCCACTCGACGACGGCTTTCCTACTTCTTCGCTGCATGCAGCCAAGAGAAGTGCAAAAGGTATGGCAATGAAGCGTTGTTTCACGGGTCCTCCGATGGGATCTCGGCGATCAGGCCGAGGTAAACGGTTCGCCCCTGCGCTGGACGCTGATCGCCCAGCCGCGTGGGATCTTTCTGCACACCGAGCGCATTCAGCAACCCGGCATAAACCTGCCCCCCGCCCATAAGGGCCTCGCGATACGCCCGTCCAGCGTTTGAAATCCAGGCGTGCGGAGCCCCTCATCAAGAAATGCGTCCGTCACCATGCGATACCGGAGCACAACCTCCAGTTTCCACGGCAAATGGGCCCGGAGCGCCGTGTAGACGGTGTGGGGTGGGCGGCCTTCGAGCGGACGCTGATTTTCGTCATCACGCGTCCAGAGATAAGCGTAACCTGCCTCTGCGCGCATCTTGCTCGAAAGTGTATAAACCCCATCGATCTGGGCGCCAAACGTACGCGCTCGACCGATATTGCGGTATGTATAATCGTCAATTCCACCTTGGCTCGAGGTCGGCCGGATATCGATATCAATCATCGCATCGACCCAATTCGCGAAGACTCCACCCCGCAGAAGTAGGCCCTTCGTCGCCCGAAAGCTCAAATCGCCGCTCGTGCCCCATGATGTCTCTGGAAGAAGGTTGGGATTGCCAAGGACACGATATCCAAGGGCCCCATGATCAAATGCAAAACCAATTTCCTTCGCCGCAGGTGCACGAAAACCGCGCCCTACAGAGGCCCGAATCGTCAGCGTCTCCAAAGGGCGAAAGGCAATCGCCAATCGCGGCACCGCCACGGGCCCATAACGAAGATGATATTCCGCTCGTCCACCGAGCAGAAAGGTGAGGGAATCCCTGATTTTCCAACCAAGTTGCGCGTAGGCCGCAATACTCCCGAGCGTCGCGGGCGTGAGCTCCTCACGTGTGTTGGTGCGGATCTGCCCGCTGATGAGCTCTGTGCGCGTGAGGTCTTGCGAGAGATGCTCCACCTCACCCCGCACACCTATCACCCATGTTCTTTGGGCGCCATCGGCGAGCGTCGCCGTCGTCTCGAAGCTCGAAAGCCTAGAGCGGCGCGCACGTTCTTCATCAATCGGCGATTCATATCGATCTTTGCGCGTCGTATCGAATGCGTGTTGATGCCCAAGCGCCACGCGCAACGAGGAGCCACGGCCCAAATCCATCAGCTCGACGAGATGTAATGCGAGCCGATCTGTGCGCTCTGGCAAATCAATGCGGAATGTGCCCAAGCTCGGGATGAGCTGGGTCATGCGTCCCTCTGACGCATCGTGGATCCAACGCAGCCGCACTTGTGCCTTGGTGCGTGGCCCGATACGCGTGCCAAGACGGACCCCAACCATGCCTTGCATACGCTCGGGGAGCGCCAGATCCAAGCTGTTTTCGCTTAGCGAAAGACCATCAAAGCGTGCGAAATTACCATCCAAAGTCGCCCATGTTTGTTCGCCGCGCCATGAGATGTTTCCCTGTGTGATAAGCCCGCGTCGGCTGCGCCCTTCGACGCGAGCGCGCCCTTGAAAACCCGAGCGCAGAGGTTGTCCTGTGACGATGTTGACCACACCGCCGATCGCGCTCGTCCCATACAAAGAGCTCATCGGACCGGCGACGACCTCCACACGCGCGACATCGGCGAGGGGCATGCGTGAAAGGTCGATCGCTCCCCCCACGTCGCCGATGACGCGTTCGCCGTCCTCCAACACAAGCACGCGTTGGCGGTCGAGCCCTTGGATTTGAATCGCGCTTGGATTGCCGATATCGCCGTATGCTGCGGGGTTGACTTGTACGCCGAGCTGTCCGTTGAGCGCCTCTGCCACGTTGGTCGCGCCGCGCCTCTCGGCCTCCTCACGGCTCACAGAATCGACCCGCACCGTCGCGCGTTGGCTCTGCTCCGGCGAGCGCGTCCCCGTCACGACAACCTCCGCAGGCCGCGGGCTTTGGGGTGCAGGCGTGGCCTCCTCCGCGCGGGCCTGGGCCGTCGCGAGCAAGCTCATGAGGCATGCGCCCAAACCCATTTTTCGAATGTTACCCAACGCTTTCCAGCCCCAAACCTGCGTCCGTTGTTGAAGGTAACTTTCAATATCATTAGCCTGCCAGCTTGTCAAGCGACAGAAAGAGGCGGTTGGGTTCCATGGTGACGCGTCGCGCTGGGGCGCCGCCCCAGGCCCCGCGGGGGCTATCCGCCCCTCGACCCGGACCAGCGTGCCGCTGGACCGATATTGACAAAGTGCAATGCACTTTGACAAACGGGCCGATTTGCTCATGCCGCTTGGGGGGGAGCTCAACGAAACGTTTGTGCTAGGAAGCGCCTCGTCGCGCTTTCTAGCAACATGCCGCGACAACCGTCTTGGCGTTGCGCCGAGTTTTGCTGCCTTGCCTGAACGTGCTCAAGGAAGTGTGTGTAACACACTTCCTTGACCTCGGTCCAGCGACTCGCTGGTCCGGGGTCAAGGGGGCGGAGAGCCCCCTTGTCCGACTCGAATGCCGCCCAAATGGTTGGGATTGGTTTACTTTTATTCGGGTTTGTCTTGGGATTTTGCTTTTTCTTTGGTGATGGAGGCTTTTGTGGCGGGGCCGTATTGGTAGTTGAGGAGGCGTTCGACGGGGCCTAGGACTTCGGCGGTGTTTGGCACTCGGTCTGCGCGGCGGCGTGCTTGGGAGGCGGATTCTGCGAGGATTGTTGCGATTTCGTGCCTTGTCATTTGCCTTGTTTCGTGCAGAAGCTCGGCGAGTTTTTGGGCGGGGGCCAGAAGCTCTGCGATGCGTGCGTCTTTGGCTAGGAGGATGGGGAGGCGCGCGATTTCTTTATCGTTGAGGCCGGCTCGCTCGATATCGGCGGCTTTGAGATTGACGAGGTTGTCGATGGCTTGCTCGAAGCCGTCGCGGAGCTTGGTGAGCTTCTGAACCTGATCGGGGGTGATGTCGACGACTTCGACGTCGGTTGCGTCAATGGCAAGCTCTCCGATGATCGGGTGTTTCGGGTCGCCCATGGTTTTGGCCTTTCTCTTGTTGCTTTTGCAGGTTGAATGATTCTGGCAGCACGCACTGCAAGGTAACTTGGTGGTCTCTATCATCATTTCCAAGGCATGGCCACTTGTTTTGAGAGAACGGATACTGGTCTAAGAATGTATCTTCCAATGCTTCAGGGCTAGCTGCCGAGCTTTGGAGGGGAGCCCGATAGGCTTGCAGGGTGATGGGCTATTTCTGAGGAGAGGGCGATAGCCTGGAAGGGTATGGTGATGAGCGTGCAGAGGTGGGGGATGGGTGAATGAATGAGGGAGATGATGAAATGGGGGATGAGGATACGATTGGAGAGAGGAGAGAAGGGCTTTTCGCTTTGCGCCTTGTTGGGAAGGGTTGGCGAGTACGCGTGGAGGGTAAGGGGATAGGCTCCTCGTCGTGCGAAGAGGATTTAAATTCCCTTGCCGTCCACCTCATCAAGTTGCGATGCTGCAATTCATGCAAACAATCACCAAACGCCATTGGACAATGTTAGGTATGCTGGTCGTGGGCTTTGCTGGTGCATGGATGATGGGTGCATGCGGGTCGGATACGCCGGTGCCTGGTATGGGGGCGGAGTGCCCCGTGCCGATGGATGGCCAAAGCATTGAAACGGCAGGGGCAACGGATACATGCTCGGCAGTTGAGTGTTCGGCGACGATTGAGAAGCCGTGCAGGCGGTATAAAATCGAGCTTCAAGGGGATCCGACGAACAACATCGAGACGCGAAACAAGTATAAGGCCGCGTTTGGCTCGTCCTGTTACATGTCCGCAGACATCAATCCCACGTTTAACTGTTTTTATAGGGCGGAAGAGGTGAAAACCAAGTCGGGGAAGGATGGGAAAGCCTGCAAAGATGCCCAAATGGTCGCCCAGGTCTTCGGAGCGGCGCCTTATGCGACAGGGTATACGTGCCAAGAAGTACCCGGTACGAACAAAGAGAAGTATACCCTTCAGGTTGGTCCTGACCCCGCGCAGGTGGTCCATATCGACCTGATGGACGCGCCCCTGCAAAACCCGCTCATCGAAGTCGATGCTGTGCCAATGATAGCGGTGAACGGGCCGTATCGGAATTTGCCAGAGCTGGAGATCGTGGCACCGGGACAGCCTTTTAGCGAGAAGCAGAAGGACCAGATTCGCAATGCAAACCGGGACGCGAACGGTGGGAAGATTCGGTCCGACCTTGCGGGATTCATGTACGCTTGTGACAAGACAGATCCTGCAAAGATGTGTACTGAGCCTGATGTGCTCATTGAAGGGTCTCAAAACGACGCAGATGCCGCGCAAGTACATCATGTCATACGCGCGAAAGATACACGCTGTTGTGTATGGGGGACAAACTCGAACAAGAACGCGGCAGTTATCTCGCGGAAGCTCAATATTTTTTTGAGGAACAAATACCCGACCGCGGCCGAGGTGCTGCAAATCAACAACGTTCCTCCCTACTGACCTTGAGGCACCACGGATCACGTTTGTCACGTGCACCTTGACACCGCGATCAACGTGAGATAGCCGCAGCATCATGGTGGAGCGACAACACTATCATGGGCATCTCGTGTTTGACCGTGATGCCATCGTGCGCGCCGCGTTGCGCGCATACGTCGAGCTTTTCCTTGCTCGTATCGATCCGCTCAAGCGCCATCGATTCTTAAGCTCCTCCGGGGCGGAATGGGAGGGCGATGTCCACCGTGGCGCATTCTATAACGACGACGGATGCGGAAGTTACGAAGTCGTGGCCTGGAACGAAGCGGGCGTGGTTGGCCTCGCGTACGATCTCGGATGTGGTTCGATCGAGCAGCTTGGCCTTGAGCTTGAGAATGTGACGGGGGGGCCGGATGACGTGCGTGATGCTGTGCCTGAGCTGCCTGAGGAGCT
>CAYSYX010000457.1:0-2644 GCA_964435055.1 uncultured Polyangium sp.
CCATTTGCCCGGCCAGGATCTTGGCCCGATCAAACGCATACGCCGTATACGAATTCTCGTTCGAGCCCATGTAATACGCATCGGGCCATACGCCAAACTTCAGATAGTCCGGAAGCTGCGGAACTCCAAACCGATAGGCATTGTATTGACCGCCGGGATCCGAGGTCTTCGATACGGCAATACACACGTTGTTTTGATTCAATCCGAGCTGACTCAAGAACCAACGATCCGCCGCTTGATCGTACAGAACGACGGGATCGCCGCCATCGAGCGCACAATCGCCGCCGATCGACGCCCAAAGATCGCCCATTTGATGCGGCGCCACGATCTCGGTGCCATTTTTGTCGTAAATGGCGATGAGCGTATTGGTGGCTTGTACATAATGGTTTGGCCCGACGTCTCCAACGGTATCCGGCGGATGACTGCCCGTGAAGGGAATGCCCTGAAACACTTGCAGAGGATTCGGTGTACGTTTTTTCGGCGTCGGCGCGATCTCCGGCATCAGCATTGGATTGGTCGCCGGCAATTCTTCTTCAATGCCCAGCCCCAGCGAAGGATGAGCAACCCGCGGCGGAGAAATACGGGGCTTGAGCGTACCGAGTCGCGCGGGCGGAAGATCGCGCAACGCCATGCTCACGACCGGCGCCACCGGCTCACTCACGAATACATTAAACGCTCGTGGCAGCTGCTCCGACTTGGGCGCCGCCTGAGCCGAGCTCGACCAAAGAAACGAAGCTCCGAGCAATGCAATGCACGTGGGTGCGGATTTGATTCGATTGTACTTCATTGACAAGCGCTCCTCAATCGTTCGATGCCCCAAGCTGTCCGGTGCCGAGGTTCTTTCGAGGAGGGCGATGTTTTCGTGTCGGGCGCCGACTGTCAAGCACGGAATTGGATGATACGTTTCCCGGGGCGTGATGAATCACACGCCGACAAGACAAACCAATCCGCACGCGCAGATCGCGTCGAGCCTCGTTCGAACCCGCCGCGAATGCAGGCGCGGCTCGCGCCAAAGGTCCCGTGGCCATGCGGATCCATTCGGGCGATTTGCCAATCGCGTGGACTCGCACCGGGCGGAGGCAAAAGTATGTTGGAACAATCGGGGGCGCGACGCCGTTCGTCGCGGTGGATCACGCGCAACGTCAGCGGTGAGGGGAATAATAAACCCGCGGAGCCGGAACGACGCGCTGAATGATGATTGGGCGTCCGTACCAAGGGTCATACCACGGCCCCCAAGGAGCATAAGGATACGGACCCATTCCCATTCCCATTCCCCAACCGCCATACAAGGACGCCCGCGGAGCCGGCTCGGTTTCTCGGCGATCAAAAGGCGTTCTTTCGGTTACGAGCTCCGAATCGGTTTGAACTTGCCAAACCAGATCGAATTGAGGCAAATCGTCGGCGTCGTCCAGATTGCCAGGCAAAACGTGATACACGTCGATCGTGCGTGACTCGCCTCGGGGTATGGTGATGACGGGCATGCCGGCGCCGGTGGAATTGATCAGCGAAGGAGGTACGGGCGGACGGCGCGAAGAAAATTGGATGACAAGTTGTCGCACATCCACGGTCCAATTGCGCCGTCCTCGCTCGTTCGCGATGATCAAGCGCGTGTGTAATGCGGGCACGGATTCGGTGTCTTCGCCGAGCTGAATTTCATCAATGCCGAACGAAGCGATCCGGACATCGCCCAGACGAGTATCGGGAGGAATGTCGTAACGCGCTGCGGGCGAACCCGACATGGTGGCATTGGCTTGCTCGGCCGGCACGTAATAGTACCGATTGGCACATCCGGTCAGGAGGGGCAGGACAAACACGAGAATCGGCACGGCGTAACGCATGTCCGGGATTCATGCAAGGCGCGTGCGCGTACCCGGACGAACGAACGTGGGAGTCACCCGCTCGATCGCGCAGAAAGCTCGTGTTTTCAATTCGATTCGAGCATCGCGCCACGCACGCCGGCGACTTCTCGGCGAATTGCTCGAGCGGTCCGGCGTTAGCTTTCAACGAAATGCGGCGATGACGTCCAATGCGAGCGAAATGCAGAACAGGACCAACGCTTTGCCATCGAGACTCGACGCCATGCCGGCGACCGGACCAGGCTTGTGCTTGCGCCAAATACGGCGTTCACGCGGCGAGCATTTATGTCTTCAACGGCAACATACGACTCCATTCATAAGACCGCCGCAGTTGCCAAACCATCCACCGTACGTGAGGTCGCCGCAAGACGCCGTGTAGTAATACTTCTGCGGCGTGGCACCGTAAACGGGATCCAAACCATAGTCCGAAGAGAGCAACGTGCAAATACCACCGGTGCCCCCCGGGACGAGAATCGTCGGGTAGGCCGAGCCTCCTTGATAGCACCAGCTCTGACTTGCATACGTACTCGATAGGTAACGGTGCGCGTTGTTGATATTGGCAGCGCCGGATCCTCCGCGAGCAACGAATTCCGCGACTGAGCATACGTGGGCGTCTGCGGCACAAAGCGCCGACGTTTGTCCCGATGAAGTCGGGCCATTACAGCCTGCCATATCGGCTCCATACACTTGATCGTCCGTCCCATCGGCACAAAGCCCTCCGCACACATTGGCCACGCCGCCGCCGCCACACGTTTGCGGAGCCGAACATGTGCCGCAGTCGAGGGACC
>CAYSYX010000457.1:2744-7731 GCA_964435055.1 uncultured Polyangium sp.
CACCGCAACCGTCGGAAATGGTGCCGCAATTCTTGCCTTGTTCGGCACAGGTCGTCGGCATGCAGCCGCACACATTGGCCACGCCGCCGCCGCCACACGTTTGCGAAGCGGAACAGGTGCCGCAGTCGAGGGACCCACCGCAACCGTCGGAAATGGTGCCGCAATTCTTGCCTTGTTCGGCACAGGTCGTTCGCGTTTTACACGGACGCCCTTTCTTTGCCAAGCCAAGCTCGCTGTTGCCGGGCTCGAGGTCGAATGTTGTCACTTCCTCATCGGGTGATGCGCCACAACCAAGAAGAGGCATTGCGGCAACCAAGAAATACAACGAGGCGAAACGATACCGAGAGAGCGTCATGGCAGGGTCCTTTGTTGGCAGCGCTTCTCGCTGCTCACCGCAAGTCAATTATCCGAGCTGAAACCTGGGGCCAAGAAAGCAACAGGTCTTCAGCGGCCAAAAACCTTTGGACCTTATTGTTCGTCGATTTCTTGCTCATGCGGTGCACGCGGATATACAAGGCCAGCGTATGCATCATCTCCTGTTGCTCCCGGGTTGTTTTTGCAGCTCACGGACAGCTCGAGGGGGAATGCTGAGGCTCGCAAAAGGAGCAATCAAATGACATCAGGATGTTTGGCGGGAGCGGTGCGATGGATCCAACCCTTGCTTGGCGTGGTGATTGGCTTGGGCGTCATGAGCGTCGGTTCTGCCGGATGTGCAGTCCAAAGCCCCAACGATGAAGGTGTGGTGGCAACATCCGAGGATCTGCTTGGCTCGAACGTCATTGAAGAGGCGCATCCCGAAACCGCCCCGATCTTCGAGGCGGTGGAATCAGGCGACGACCCGCCTATTCCCACGACCTTTTGTATCGACTGGGCTCCTTATCGGGTATCCGGTACGGCACGGTTCAATACGGGCGAAGTCGTTGATGGGGCGCTTATTCAGGTATATAAAAACGGCACCATTGCCTCCTGGAATCTCATCGGCTCGGGATACACTGCCCCGGACGGAAGCTATTTCATCACGGTTGGCGATCAGCCGACGTACGTAACCTACAATTACCCCATCGGCGGGAGCTATTCAGCTTATGCGACGCGCGAGCAATGCAATGGGCAGCCGCTGACTTATTCGTGGACGCGTTCATTTCAAGCGGGTTACCCCTCTGGATACTTGATGGGTCGGGTCACGCTGGATGGATCCAATCCCCCGGCCGGAAGCAAGGTGGTCTGGTCGGGCGCAACGACCGGGCAAGTCGCAACAGCGGCGGACGGCACTTACAAGACAACGAACCTCTTCAATGGTACGTACACTGTTACGGCGTGGGCTGGAAACGTGGTGTCGAGTACGGAGACCATGACCATAACGACGAACCAGAATACGAAAAACTGGCTGCTCGCCACGCCACCTCTATCGGTATCCGTCACCAAATCAGGCACGACACTCACGGCGACGGCGTCGGGTGGTCGCGCCGGTTATGCCTATTCGTGGTCGTATTACTCGCGATGCGCCGGGGGGGAACTCGAACTGACCACGCCAGATGATGGGGTCGGCGAAAAAAGCCATGGGTCTGTGAGCAACCTCTGGGCATCGACAGAACCGACGAACCTCGAGCCGTGCGGCTACTGGTGGGGACCTTATCAACAGAGTCCGACAAACCAATTTCCTTACCATTCGTGTAACTGCCGCACCTACCGCGTGACGGTTACCGATTCCGTTGGTACCCAGGCTGTCGGCTTCTATTACTGAAGCCGCTTGCGCTTGGAACGTTGCCGCCTCTGAATCAACGGCAGAAACGGGCTGCACTTCAAGTAACGATGACGCATGAGCGGAGACTCGAGCCGTTTTTTGCCTGCTAGTTGCTCCTCACGCCCCGGCCCAGATGGGGGACCCGGCTGCCCGCGCGTAGCTCGTTTCACGACCGTCCGAACGCCTTTCCAACACGGCCCGCCAAGCGTCGCGAACATTTTTCCAACCGCCTGTCCAATCGACCGAGGACGCTGCATAGGGTAGGGCAGACGCGGAACAAACGAATTCGTTCCTCGTCCCGGACCGAAGAAGCGTTGCGGGCGCTGCATGGGCGTCGGCGTGATGCTCCATCGGCGTGAATTCATCAATGAAGCTGTGAATTTCGCTGCGTGAGCATTCGCTCGCGTATTGCACGAGTGCCCCATTGCGCTCGCAATGGGGGCACTCTTTGTTTGGCCAACAAAAGGAGAAACACATGTCGAAGAAAATTGCTGAAACCGCCGCGGGCACGAGCGTCGCGCCCTTTTTCGCTCACCTGCTCACCTCGCAAAGCGATCCGGCACAAGAACTTGCCGGTTCCGGACCGACGTACCATTGCCTCGATTCGGAATGCACCAAGAAGTACCCGAGCGACGACGACGAGTCGACGACGTGGTTCGGCGATCGCGATTGATGAGTTCATGAGCGCGAAATGCAGCAATGCGTGACGCGCGGGTGGTAGCGACCCGGGAGGTGTGGAATGAAAAACGACGTTTGCGTGCTTCTCATCACGCATCGGCACGAGCCGTTCTGCACCGATCGGGTCGCGACCGGTCTTCTGAATCGTGGCGCACGTGTGATTCGCTTGAACACCGATGAATTCCCTGGCGACTTGGATTTGCGAGCGGAAATCGGAAATCCCTCGGGGGCGCGGCTTCTGCTCGACGGAAACGACCTCGATGTGGACGCCGTGTGGTATTGGCGATTATGGCCGCCGCGATTGGATGAAAAAATGTCCGCGCAACATCGGGAAGCCGCCGCGCGCGAGTCCATGACGACATTGCGTGGTTTTCTGGATCTGCTCTCCCATTTGCCGTGGATCGATCCGATCGACGTCAATCTGGCCGCGGAGAACAAGACGCGGCAGCTCGTTCTGGC
Source organism: uncultured Polyangium sp. (assembly GCA_964435055.1). Lineage (GTDB taxonomy): Bacteria > Myxococcota_A > Polyangia > Polyangiales > Polyangiaceae > Polyangium. The sequence continues at coordinate 5,623 of CAYSYX010000457.1, forward strand.
GCAAGCGGTGGGGTTGTCCATTCCGCCGACGCTGATTACGGCGGATCCCGACGCGGCGCGACGGTTTTACGAGCAACATGGCGGCGATGTCGTGACGAAATTGCAGAATTCGCTGGGTTATTCCATGAAAGGCGGCGGAGGGTTTCCCACGCGCAAACTGAATCGTTCGGACTTGGCGGCCCTCGATGGCTTGCGGTTATGCCCGATGATGTTTCAACGCTTCATCCCGAAGGCCAAAGAATTGCGTATTGCCTGGATGGATGGCCGCGCATTCGTGGGAGCGCTCGACGGATCGGCGTGCGGCGTCGATTGGCGGTACGAAGCCAAAGATGCGCCCTGGGAAATGTACACGCTGCCCGAGCACGTCCACGCGCGCATCGCCGAATTGATGAAACGCCTTGGTTTGCGACAAGGGGCCATCGACCTGATTGTCACGCCCGACGGCGATTACGTATTTTTGGAAGTAAACCCTCATGGTGAATGGGGGATGCTGGAACGAGATCTGGGTTTGCCCATTGGTGACGCCATTGCGGAGACGCTCGTGCGCATGGCAAACGAAGACGTTCGATAAACTGGTTCGACGACAACGAGAAAGGATCGAGACATGAGCAAGAAAGTGCTGTTCGTGACGTACACGGGCGATATCACGGGAATGATTCCGGAGCTGACGCGAACGCTCGAATCTCGCGGGGCCGAGGTCTTGCGATTCGACAATGACATGTTTCCCACGGAAGCCCAAGTCACTCTGGCGCAACATTCGTCCGGCGAGGGATTGCGGTTTCGATACAAAGGTCGCGAAATGCGCATTGGACCGGAAGATGCCATTTGGTATCGTCGGGCGCGTATCGGCGAAAAGTTACCCGAAATGGATCCTCAGCTCCGCCATGGCGCGCTGCTCGAATCCAAGGCGCTGCTTTATGGGGCCATCGGCGCAGCGCCGTGTTTCGTGATCGATCCACCGCACAAAGTGCGCAGCAATGAACACAAACCGCGACAATTGCATATTGCGCGGGAATTGGGACTGGATATTCCGCGATCGCTCATGACCAACGATCCCGAAGAAGCCCGAGCCTTCATTGCATCGTGTCCCGGTGGCGTCGTCGCGAAAATGCTCTCGGCGTTTCCCGTATTCGATGATCAAGGCGTCGAACAAGTCGTGTTTACGACGCTCTTGACGTCCGAGCATCTGGACAAACTGGACGGCTTGCGTTATTCGCCCATGGTTTTTCAGGAACGAATCCGAAAAAAGCTCGAATTGCGGATCACGGTCATTGGCAATCGCCTGTTCACGGCCGCCGTCGATTCCGAAAAAACCGACGGAGCCGCGATTGATTGGCGGGCCCGCGGCGTCACGTTGTTGCAATCGTGGCGAGAATACCAATTGCCGGCCGACGTCGAGCGCCGCCTTGGGCAATACATGGATCGCATCGGGCTTCAATACAGCGCCATCGACGTCATCGTCGATCCGGACGGGCGCCATATCTTCCTCGAAGCGAATCCGGCGGGCGAATGTTTTTGGATGCAATACAATGCACCGCATTTCCCGCTCTCCAACGCCCTGGCCGACGTACTTTTGGACGAACCCGGCGCGCGTCGAGTCTTCCCGACATGAACACGTCACCGGATGCCGACGAACAGAGCTTGCGCGCGCGCCTCGTCCGCGGGGGGCAAGCCGTGGCCATTGCTTGGCGTAGTTCGCCGGGCACCACGGGGGCGTGGATTGCAGCCATTGCGATCACGTCCGTGATGCCGATTGTCATCGTTTGGGCGGGCAAAGCCATTGTGGATTCCGTTCTCGCGCGGGACGTGAAGCGCGCAATGGCTTGGGTCGCGATCGAATTGCTCCTGATGGCTTCGACCGCTGCGGCGCAACGAGGCGCCGCGCTGCTGCGATCGTTGCTCGGTGTGCGTCTCGCGTTGACGGTCAATTACCAAATTCTGCAAAAAACCGCGACGTTGACGCTGCCGCATTTTCAAGATCCGACGTTTTACGATCAGCTGACCCGGGCTCGACGTGAAGCTGCGCATCGTCCGCTCGCCGTCGCCGCCGAATTGTTGGCTCTTCTATCGTCCGTCGCGACGCTCGCGGGTTTTTCCGCGCTCCTATTG
>CAYSYX010000458.1:0-7705 GCA_964435055.1 uncultured Polyangium sp.
ATACCTGGGTCTCGGGGCCGCCCCGTGGGGGGGGGCGGGGGGCGGGGCGCCCGGGGTGGGCGGGGGTGAAACCCAGCCGACGGGATCAGCCTCGACAAACGTCAGCCCGGACCACACCATTCCGCTGCGGCATCCAAAAGCCGCTGATGGTCGGGCGATCCATCCAAGAACGAACGCTTGAAACGAGGATCCGTCACCTTACGCGCGTTCGCCAAGAGTGCATTACGCGCATCATTGAGACGCTTGCAGCCCTCGGATTCCTGGCCATTTGCAATCAACGCCATGGCATGAACCGTGCGCACGAGCGATTCCGCCGATTGTAATCCGCCAATACGATCCAGAATCGCCGACGCCTCCTGCGCCAAACTCATTGCCGCCGAAGCTTGTCCTTCATTCAGCAGCGCGTCGGCCAACACGGCCAGCGCCGCGGCTCGCTTGCCCGTCGTTTCTTCGGCATCCATGAGCGCCAACGCGGAACGCGCCAAATTCGCGGCGACCACGAATTCACCTTTTTGCATGCGCATCCGTGCCGCAATCGCCAAAACTTCCGCTTCGCGCGGTTTGTCTTGACGCGATCGACACATTTCCAGCGCCTCATCGATGAGCTTCAAACTTTCGCCCGTGTGGCCCGTCCGCTGGGAACAATGCGCCAATGTCGCTTTGGCGATGGGCGTGAAATCGAGGCGCATCGGTTCGGCAATTTCAATCGCGCGCCGCAATACGAAACTCGCGCGGTCATTTCCACCGAGCAGCATATACGCATGGCCGACGGTCGTTCGAGACAAACAGGCATTACGCACGTCGGCTGCTTCCATAAAGGCATCGACGGCGGCTTCACAACGGCGCAAATACGCCGCGGGATCGCCTTCGACCAAGGCGATTTCCGCCCGCGCACACGCAAGCCACGCGCGCACGATGGGCCCGGCCGCGGATTTGCTCGGAATGCGCGCATGAGCCTCGCGGGCAATCTTTTTGCCCAATTGTGTCACGCCCGCACGAATGACGAAAACCGCCAATCGACATTCGCTTACGACGTGTGCTTCCGTCGAAACGCCTTCTTCTTCGGCGAGCGCGGCGAGTTCGTCGACGCATTTCAACAAGCGGTCTTTTCGCCCGAGATACCCATACGCCATGACTTGATGGCCGAATGCGGCATGCCAAACCGTTTCTCCGCGAGCCGCTCGAACCATGGCTTCTTCGGATGCTCGTAAAGCTTCCGCGTAATTACCAAGCCACCGATGCGCCACCGTCGCCACGAGCCACGCTCGACCTCGCGCGTCTTCGTCGTCGTTTTTCTTCTCAATGGCCAACATCGCCCAATGAATGGCGTCTTTCAAAGCATTGACGGCCAAGGCTTCTTCGGCCAATTTCAATGGGTCTTCTTGTTGAGCTCGCGCACTCACCGGACGCGGCGCCCATTCCGATTGCGAATCGGGCAGCGGCGTCAGCAATTTCGGAATGTTTTTCCTGGACGAACTCACTTGCTGCGGCGGAGGCGGCAAATCATCGACGTCCGGCGGCGATTCATCCATGACCGGATCGCCGTCGGCGGGGACTGCTCCGGGCGTGGACGGACCCAAGGGCGCAAGCAGCGACGGAGCGCGCGCGACGAGCACACGCGCGGTGCCTCCGACATCGCACAATGCATCGCGAAACTCGACAATGGATTGATAACGATCGGCCACGTCTTTTTCGAGCGCTTTGGCGACGATCGGCGCATAAGGCGCGGCGTGCCGCGAAGCGACGATATCGAGCGGCGGCAAAGGTCCTTTCGTAATGAGAGCCAACGTATCGGGGATCGAATCGCCATCGAACGGCAAAATACCGGAGAGCATTTCGTACACGACGACGCCCATCGCCCAAATATCGGCCCGTTTGTCCACGCGCTTGCCCATGACTTGCTCGGGCGACATGTATTGCGGCGTTCCGAGCACCGTGCCCATACTCGTCAAACTCTGCTTCGTCACGTCTTGCAGCTTCGCCAAACCAAAATCAATGATCTTTGGAATGATTTCCCCGGAAGGCATACGCGCCAAAATGATATTCTCGGGCTTCAAATCGCGGTGCGTGATGCCGAGCGCATGCGCCGCGGCCAATCCATTCATGAGCGGAATGGTAATCGCAAGAGCGTCATCGGGGGGCAGAAAGGACCGCTCCTCCAAATGCGCTCGCAACGTATCGCCCACGAGAAGCTCCTGCACGAGGTACACGAGGCCATCGCGTTGACGTCCGAGTTCGAGGACATTGACGACGTTTGGATGCTGAATCCGGGCCGCCGCTTGCGCTTCGCGACGAAAACGCGCCACGAGCGCCGGATCGGCGGCGTATTGCGGATGCATGATCTTCAGCGCCACTTTGCGCTCGATGTACGTGTCCCAAGCTTCAAAGACCGTACCCATGCCTCCCGACGCGATAACTCGTTGGAGTGCAAACTTTTCGGCGACGACCGTACCCGCGGTGCGGCGAATGCTCATCGGAGCAAGTTCGATCGCGCGGGGTTCGAATCCATCCGAGGAGGGAGCTCCAAACTTGCCCGAATCAGCCGGTGAAGCGTTCTTTTCCCAGCCTTTTTGTTGGTTTTCCGCCACGCGAAGTCCTCCGCCATGTCGATGGCTGATCCATCCGACAAACGTCTCGAGGACAAACATAACGCTTTCCCCCGATCCGGAGGAAGTACTTTCACGCGCAGACGGGGTTTGGTGCATCGAGCGCCGAAGGCGACTCGAAGCAACGAGCGTCAAACGGCGTGGAAAGAAGCAGCGAAGGCGACGCTGCGGATACGAACGGAGAGCTTGGGGTGGGAACGAATCAGGAGGCTGGTTCCAAGGCTTTTGCAGCCTTTTTCCAGCCGGCAAGACCGGCGGGCATGATGAAAACCTTCTTGTATCCGAGCTTCAGGGCGCTCCCGGCGCCCTCATGACACGCCGTTCAATGCTCGTTTGCACAATAAAAAACGAGCGTTGCGTCTTTGTTCTCGGGCAAATCGGTCGCCTTGATGTTTTCGTGATCGACCCACTTTGCACCGGGAACATGACCCTTGTCGAAGACACTCTTGGCGTTGTTGTCGAAGACGAAAAAGGCCGCCTTGCCTTCTTTCGCCTCCTTCAATTTCGCCTCCACTTCGTCCACCGACATGCGGCCGAACGCTTCGTCTTTCGAACCATGTTCGCCCGACGCGTCGTTCGACTTCTTGCACGCCGGTGCGCACAAAGCGAGCGCCGCAGCGAATGCGATGAAGAGATGTTGACGGTTCATGATCCTCTTGGCGAACGTGACAATCGAACATCACGCCCGCGCCTCGAAACCTAGTCGATTCCCGTACGTAACGCCAGGGCTTCGATCAAGAAATTGCTTCGATGTCGAAAGGATTCAGGCGGGTTTGTCTTTCCGGAAAGCTTCGTTGGGCGGGACAATCAGTCGGCAGGCCAAGGATTCGGCGGATCGGCAGGCGTGTAGGGCACCGACAAGGCCTCGACCACCTTCAGGTTCTCGATGAACTTGTCGATGTACAAAAGATCATCTTGAACGTCCGCGTCGGGGTTTTTCTCGAGCCAACCACTCACGTTCGGGCGCAACACCTCCAGGGTTCGTCGCGCCGTACGAGGATCGCTGTCCGCGGCAAGTTGCGTCGCGAGCTTGAATCCGGCGTAGATGTTCAACATGACAAACGCTTTCTCCACGGTGTCATTGAAGAAGTAACCATCGACGGGCGGAGCATCGGGCGGCGTTTGAGCGACGATGTTCGCGGTTTGTGTTTTCGTCATGCCCGTCGCGGGATCTTTGAACGAAAGCGAAATATTTCCGACCGCGAGCGGATCGGGAACACTGATGGCTCCGGGCTTCGGGACGAGCTCGATGAGCATGGCGCCGCCGCCGCCGCGCCGACCTTCGGAAATGGGCTCGCTGGCGCTCGTGCGCCCGGCCAGGAAAAGGCTGGGAATCGTGATCGTTCCGCCGCCTTCGGCGCTTTGCCAACCGTTTGTCCCGTATACACCACGCACGGCATAACCGCCGCCGACGGAGACGTCGAATTTCACGTCGAGCGCCACGGGGACGAGGAATGTATCGACTTCGTCCGTAAACACTTCAACGACGGCTTTGGGATCTTCGAGGAAGTAGAAATTGCCCGCGCCGACTTCGCCGAGATCGCGCATGACTTCGACGTCGAAATCTTTGCCGACGCCGATCGTCGTGACGCCGATGCCTTTTTTCGCATAAGAAGCCGCGAGCGAAACGAGCTTCGTATCGGTTTGAATGCCGGCCGTGGCGACACCATCCGAGAGGAAAATCACGCGATTTTGCATTCCCGGCTGAAAGTGTTTGTCCGCAATGCTGAACGCTTGGAACAAGCCTTCGTAAAGGTTTGTCGAACCAGCGGCATAAATGCTCTTGAATGCATTTTCGAGCGTCGCGGCGTCCGATGCATTCGCATAATCAAGGACGACTTTCGCCGTCGACGAATACGTGACGAGTGAAACCTTGTCGGTCGCTTGCAAGGACGGAATCATCGCAGCCAGGCCCGCTTTGACGTAATCCATCGCCGCTCCGGCCATGGAACCGCTCGTGTAGACTGCCAAGACCAAGTGCAACGGCGGGCGCTGAATTTGGCTCACGTCAATCGGTGAATTCATTCCGATTTGCACGAGCGTACAGGACGAACCGGTGATCATGTTCCCCATGATGCCGAGCATGCCGTGCATGCAGACGTCATTGCCGCACGCCGGCTGCGGGTAATCGAGTTTGTGTTCCGCGAAAAACCCGAGGTCATCGAGCGTGCTCGGCGCAGGAATCTTGCCCGCATCGAGGATTTGTCGGAACAAACCAAAGTCCTGAGCACCGGGTTGGGTAATGCCCGTCGAACCCGGCCCCTGTTCCGGAACGCCTCCATTGGTCGGCGCAGCCGAATCCGCCGCACACGCCGAGAGCACCAAAGCCAAGAGTCCCGTTGCCAGGTTGAACAAAGTGGATCGTTGAAGCATGACGTTTTTCCTCCCAAACTCAAGGAACCGTGGGGATGACGAGAACCGATTCATAATGTTGCGTAGCCTCGGCAAACGGCGGACACGCCGTATCGCGAATGGGCAACGCTTCCGCACGCACGACATGCAGCGTGCCGTAACCGTCTTTCAGCGCGAGGCTCGAACCGGGGCGAAGGAACGAAATGGTGTCGACGTGATCGCCCAAATAAGAAACCTCGACGGGGATGTTCAAGCTGCCGCATTTGTCATGGCTGCCGCCGCATCCTTTGACGCGATCGCCGGCCACCGTCGGCTCGGTGAGAATTTCGGTTGCGCCGGCGTCGGAATAACGCGCCAACACATTGCCCGTGACGGCCCAAACGATATGCGTGGCCGTTTGCAAGCGCAAACCTTCAGCCTTGGGCGCTTCACCGTTCGTCTCGGGATACGATCCGCCCTGCAATTGAGCGGTTTCGATCGTGAGCGTATCCCCCGCTTTGATGGGCATCGCTTCGGTCGGAAGACACACGAACAGGCTGGGGCTGTTTTCCAGGACAATCATGTGACATTCATCGGGAGACGATTCCACGCTCACGACCTTGAATGGCCCCGCACCGGGCAATGGAGTGGACCAGGCAATGCCTGCACCGGGATCCGGTGGTGCACAGACGCCGGTGGGTTGCGGTTCTTCGACCGCAGGAGCGTCGAATACGGCCGGATGGGCGGACAAACCCAGCTTGCCCGTCGCATCGAGCGCGAGGTTGATCATCGTATTGCCGTCGGGCGCCGCCGTGGACGTCGACAATTCACCATTGGGGAATTGAGAGCTCGTCCACGCAACGAGCGTCGGGGGCAAACCATCCGCATCGATCAGATATGCGGCGCAGTCCGTATTCGATTTGTTGATGAGGGGCAAACCGCGCGTCGGTTCGAGCAGCCAAGCTTCCGCCGAGCCAAACAGTTCACGCGAAAGAGCTTTCGTCGGATCGGCCAGCAAATCGAAGCACGTGTATTGCACGGTGTCCTTGAACGGACGAACCCGGACGAGACGCTGCGCCTCGGTCGTATTGCCAATGACGAGCGCTGCGGATTCACGAGGAGTGGGTCCGGCACAAATCGTGGGATCACATCCCGGATCCACAGGTTGGCTCGTCGCCATGCAAGCGACCGAACCGGCCATGATGAGACCACGCTGCGTGAGCGGCCGTTCCGGAATGGGCTGCTCCATCGCCGCGACAAACACCATGTACGAGACAATCAACGCCGGAAGGGCAACGAGGTCCGTCGGATCCACGACGATATGCCAAGCAAACGGTCCCAGACCGGCGACGGATTCGAAGACCTGAGCGAAGCCCGGAAAAACCTTGATACCGGCAAAAACGATCCCGGTGGCGACATGCGCCAAGACAAACGATTGTCGCGACGATAGTCGCAAGAGCACGGCGAGAAGGGCGGGAGCGACGGCAAGTCCTGCAAAATCGCTGAGTTTGCCCGTCAGAACGGCCGGGAGAATCCCCGAACCTTTGAGATAATGATCATTGATCACGAGTAGCCCGAGCGAAACCAACCAAAGCGGATGGTAAAGCGCGCGGTGCGGCGCCAGCTTTCGTTCCATCGGCAAGATTCTCCTATGCGTAAGGGGTCGCAATCAGCTTACCGAGCCAAAGCGCGCAGCAAGCCGTATGCCACGATGATATTCGAGTGGAAAATGAAGCGATCGTGCTGTGTGGAGATTTTTGAGGTCTGACAACCGTGTCGTGGACACGGAGGAAACGCCGAGCGTCGTTATGACGAGCCCGTAATGCGACGCTCCATCGTATCGAGAATGCCGCGCGCGTAACTCGAACCCGCCGTCTTCGCAAATCGCCGGCGAGCTTCATTGGTTGCATTGTCGACGAGATATCCGTGCTCGACGGCGCACAACATATCGATGTCCCCAATGTCGTCACCAAATGCCATGGTGCGAATACGCGGAACCCCCAAACGTTCCATGACAAACTGCACGACGTTGCGTTTGTTCGCCCCGCGCGGCACGAAATCCACGGAATACGCTCCTTCGGGCTCGCCGAGCGCCGAATGACACGGGCCGACGTGAACATCCACAAAGTGCTTTTCGGCGACGCGATAAATGAGAGCGACCAGATCCGTCACGCGTTGTTTCGGTTGCGGCGTGAAAATGAATCGGTCCATTTTCGGTCCGCCGTCATGACGATCATCGAGCTTCACGCCCAAATTCGCCAATTCGTCTCGAGCTTCGGAAACCAGCGCCAACGAAAAGCCACCCACGCCCATGCGCGCATCCCATTCCGCCGCCGATCGCCTTCCTTCTTCGCGAGAGAAGAAATCCAGCTCCGCTCCCCACGAACTCGCAATGAAATGCGGCACAATCCGCAATCCATGTTCGTGAAACGAATCCGCAATCGCGTCGACGGGACCATCGGTCACCCAACCAAACGCAATGCCCAACGTTTTTGCATATTCAATGAGGAATTGTTCGAGCGCGCGACGATCCCGACGCCTCTCCGGTGAACCGTCGTGCGCTAAATACGTTTCGTCGAAATCAGCAAACACCAGCCAACGGGGCGCGTCCACGCGCGGCAGGTGAGTCCTGCGATCACCCAGCGGATGCATTGAAAATACCTCGCAAACCGGACACGCCGGCTCGATATGGAGCTATGCCATTTACGCGTAGATCCAAAGGCTACGCGCCACCTTTAACGATGCTCGAATACATCGAGCTACCATTA
>CAYSYX010000459.1:0-7689 GCA_964435055.1 uncultured Polyangium sp.
CCCATGAAATGCCTCCATGAGCGATTCTTTGGTCAGGGTCGAGCGCTCCTGCGTATCGGCCCATTTCCAAAACTCGTCAATCGCGGCGACTTCTCTTGCCGTCAGGTGATTGAGCAGCATGGCCGCTGCGTAATGACCTCGAGGCGGATTGACCGTGTACATCAACGACCGCAAAATTTCATCGAGGAATGCATTCCGCGCTTTGAGATCCTCGATACGTCGCTTTAATGCTTTTTTCCTCATGACTTCGACTCCGGCTCGTTCATGTTATCGTCATCGGATAGTTGATTCGGGTCGGGACCGAGCACAATATTCGCCCATTTGCCCCATACTCCCTTTTCTCCGTCCGCACGATCCTCCCGAAGAATTTCTTCGAGCTTTCCTTTTCGCGAAGGAACGTGTTCATCAAATTTCTCCAGCATTTCGTCGCGCGTTAATGGCCCGTGCATCTCGCGAGCCCATTGCGAATCCTCGCGCCTGAATGCCCACCGAAAAAATTCTTCGATGCCTTCGACATCGGCGGCGACGAAATCATTGTTGATGGCATACAGCAGATAGCGATAACGAAACGTCTCCGTCGGCTTGACCGCCTCCACCAATGCCAGCACGGCCGCCTTTCGGAATTCGGTTTGGATTTCCAAATCTTCGATCATTCGGAGAAGCTTCTTTTTTTTCATCTGTCGGCTCCTCAATTCATGGCACGATCGTGAGCACTTGTTCGATCCAAAAACCTGTAATTCTGGCCGTTTCCCGTTGCACACCGGCCGCAACGAGCGCTTTCATCACATTGTCACGGACAAACGCCACTGTCAAATAATCCAATTCGGCAACCGCGTCGAGCGTATTGGCGATTGTCCCGGAGTTCTTTTGAATGACACGCGCAATGTCTTTCTTGCCCGCATCTCGCACATACGTGAGCACTTTCTCAATGGCCGGCGAGCGCAATACTTTGGCGAGAGCTCGAACTGCTTTTTGGAGCGCCGCCGATCCGAGATTGCTCCGATATGCAGGCTCGGCATCGCACGCCTGCACAGCATACGTTGGCGCGACCATCGTCGTCGTTAGCGCAAAAGCCAAGACACCAACCACGCAATTCCGGAACTTGCTCAGGACGCCCGTTATCATCGATCACCTCGTTTTGCTGTCTTACAACGCATTGTTTCGGTGGGACAAGAAAACGACGCAGTTGATTCTGCGCAGAGGTTCCCATAAGCCGCATCGTACGAAGCGTGCACTGCAACCATACCTCGGTTCGTCCGCATGCGTAGGAAACGATGTTTGGACAAACTTCAATCCGCCCGCTTCATGGGACGGATCATGCGCGACAAACACCGCCATCGCGGAAGGTGTTCTTTGCGGTGGAAAACCGTGCGTCGCATCAATCACGATCTCCGCTCCGGTCATCGACGAAAAGCCATGTACCGCGCACGCGGAAGTTCCGCCTCTCGACATTCCCAAAGCAAAAGCTGACGAACCATACGCCACCGACGGCCGAGCATGCTCCGGCTCTCCGTGGCCCACATGCGCAAAAGCCGGCGAAACCTGCGTGCCTTCGATGCCTGAACCTTTCGCCGCGTGTCTCATGCACGAGGGCGATGTTTTGTGCCCCAACGGTTGGGACTCAAAGCAAGTGCTCTACGGCTCTGTCGATGATCAACGTTTCTGCTCGGAGTGCTCGTGTCTGCCGTCAACAGGTGCAACGTGCTCGATGAAGGTTCAGCTCTTCAGCAATCCCGCTTGTTCGACGACCCAACTCGAAGTGAACATTTCTCTTGACATGGGTACAAACTGCTTTCCGCTCATGTCGGGTGTTGCGCTTGCTGGCAAAACTGCGGACGTGCTCGAGTACAAGCCTGGTGCATGTGAACCTGCCGGTGGCGAGTTGACTGGCGACTTGATCTTGAACGATGCGCGAACGTTTTGTTGTCGCTCGTCAGCGATCTGACAACATCAAAATCCAGCCAAAAACGACACATTTCCGCTGCCCGAAACGATGGATGTCATCCAATGTTCTTGTCGTGTGTCGTCGTCGATCTGTGCGGGCACGATGGGCGTGAAAAGTCCGAGGTCCATACGCACCGACCAGCGATCCGTGAGTTGCTGCTCGACGAATCCGCGAACGCCAACGCCCAGGAACAACGCCGAGTCGACGCGAGGTTGTGCAAGATTGCGGGGCGCAAACCACAAGTTTCCCAAGACAAACTCTCCGCAAAACCCAAACGGTTCCTTGCGGTAACAGGGGACGAACTCGAACGAGCCGATCGAGTAGACTCGTACGACCGTTGGGCCCAAAGGCCGCGTGTCTTCCGGCGCTGTGACGCCCAAGTGTCCCTCGACGGACCAGGACCGCGACGCTCGCCATCCCGCAACAAAATGGCCACCGAAGAGTTGGTCCGGGGCAACGCCGAAGTCGACGCGCAGACCCGTCCCGACAAACCAGCGACGCTGCGGTTTTGGACGTGGCGCTAAAGGCACATCGCAAGGCGGACATGGTGCCGACGCCGGGGGTTTCGCGAGCGGGGGCGGACTCGAGGGAAGCTCGACGGGGGCATCGCGATCAAGTTCGGTGGCCGCAGCAACAGCCACGAGATGCAGGATCTTGTAACATTCCATCGAGCGCGGGTACGTTGGAGAGCGCGACGCACGGACCTCCCCGTCGATGGCTTTGACCGTAATTTCCGCAATAATATCGCGGTTGTTTGGCGCATCAAGACGCACATCGAGCACGCGCGTAGCCGGCACGTCGAACAAGTCACGAGGTTGCGCGAGTTCGAGCAGCGCGCGAAATCCGTTCGGATCGTTGCAATTCGGCAAGTCCTTGGGCGCGGTGAAGTCGACGCGATACTGCGGTTCGTCCTTTGCGTACGCGGGTATTGCCGTGACGCTCGCAAAGCCGGCGATGGAAAGGCCGCAGAAAAAGGCGCGTCGGGGCCTCCCTTTGTTTTTTTGCATGGTGCTGCGCTCCAGCGAAAATTATTTTTGAGCCACGTCGATTTTTCGAAAGAAAATGGACAAAACTGGCTCCTTACTCTCCGGAGCTGGTATGGCGCACGAAGCACGGGACGAAACTGAAACGACGAACGACGCGGAGCAAGAAACGCGGAGAGGGTATCTCGTGGGCGACGGCAATGCAAAACAAGTTGATGATTTGCAAAAGTATTACCCGTGGATGGTGCGTCGCGCGAGATTGTACGTTCCTCATTACGATGCGGAACAAGTGGCGAATGCGGCATTATGTGATGCGCATACCCCGGGAAGAGATAGGCCGGCGTCTTCCGAGGTTCCTCGGATCAAGCTTTGGCTGGGCGAATTGATTGAATTTCGGGCGAAGGCGTATTGGAAAGACAAGCGCAAACTCGCGAACGAAGTACTTTACGAAGACGTCGGTGTCGTTGCGCATGCGCAGACGGTCGATCTGGAAAAACAAATTGCGGATCGTCAGTGCATTCGGATGATGCTCGATGGATTGCCACGCGAGCGTCGAGACGCGTTTTTAGCCTGTACGGTCGATGGTGTTCCGGTAAAACAGGTTGCCCGAGAACACGGGGTCAAAGAAAATACCGTCTACGCATGGATTCACTTCACACGCATTGAATTGCGAGCGAAGTGGGAGGATCTGAGTGGAACAGTACGGAAGCGCATTGCACTGCTGTTTCCGTTTCTATTCATCCGGAGAATTTGGCGAAGAATTGTGGTGTCGGCGCAAAGAGCGCAGAATCAACAGGCCCGTGCGGCAGGTACGAACATTGCCGGACTCGTGGCCGCCGCAGCAACGGTCATCCTTTGGGGATTTGCCCCCTCGAGACCCCCAACGATTCGCAATGAAAACCTCGCTGTTCCCATCCAGGCGGCCAATGGCGGCGAGTTTGTCGTGCCTGCAATTCGCCACGCCGAGATAAGCGGAAGTACCGGAATTTCGCGAACGTCGCAAACCGTTGTGGCGCCTCGAATAACGAAGCACACGCCAAGCGACGAGCATTCGTACGCGCGTTCCACGACAAACGAGCCGAGTCTCGATCCGCTCGACGAGGCATTGCTGCTCCGCGCGCGAGCGGCGTACAACAAGGGAAACTACGCAAGGGTGAATGCGCTGCTGGACGAGCACGAGGCGACATTTCCGAAGTCGCGATTTGCCGAATTGCGAGCTGGACTGCGAGAGATCAGCGGCAAAGCGGTGATGGCTGTTCGGCCATAAGACATACGTTCGCCAATTCCATCACCGCAACGTTCATCGTTCGCGGAGGGTTTGCATGCACGAGGTGTGTTTGTCACGCCATAACGTTGCATGCCTATCCTCCGGGGACGGCAAATATCGCGGCATCGTCCCACCCAAACCCCGGAGCCGACCACGGCTTTTCGCTTGGGCAGCTCGTTGCCGTGGTCGGCTTTGGGGAGCGGATTTTTCCCATGGAGCACGTCCAGATGTGGACTGATAACAACGACGAATCGGCACGAGCGATAACCACATACGAAGCTTCGATTTACGATCGACCGACGCTTCCGGAAGCGCTTGCACGCGATACCATCGTGGATCCGCCGCGTTCGTGGGTTGTACGGGCAAGCGCGTGGGTCGCTTCCATCGGGCGAATGATTGCGTCTATTTTACGGCCGCCCCGATTGAGCGATTACTTGCCTCCTGTCTCGGCATTTGCCACGCTCGCAACGAACCTGCATGCAGAGCGCATGTTGCTCGAAGTTATGCGTGCACCTCCGGAGTACGTCGACGCGGCGATTCTCGTGGCGCACGCGGCGCGGGCTCTACGAAAGCGGGGCAATGACGTATTCGTCGAGGGGTTTGTCGTATTTGCATTGTCTCGCATGCCCTCGGACGCGGACGGGAGTGTACAGGTCAAACACCTTCGTGAATGCGTGCGGGATATCCCGGAGGCGAAGGGTATCGTGCCGGTGTTGTTACGGCTCGAGGAGCAAGGCGTCGTATCGTTGGATGCGCCGCATGAGCGAACGGCAGGCTCGCGATTGATCGATATGGACCGCGTGCGGGTGCGTTTGCTCGTGGTACCGTGAATTGCCCGAGGGAGCTCGTAAAGGGAGACTCGATGAAAACACGAAATGATTCTCGGGATATTGTGGCGCTGATCGGGGCCCGCATTGAATCATTGCGCAAGGAACGAGGTTTGTCTTTGCACAGCGTGGCCCAACAGGTAGACTGCTCCGTCGAGCACTTGTCGAGCATTGAATCGGGGTGTTCGTCGATGCAGGTGCTGACGCTGATGAAAATAGCGCAAGCATTGCGCGTCGAGCCGTACGATTTGCTGAACTACGATTCGGAAAACGACGATATCGGTTACATCGCGGAAACGATGCGGCAACATCCGAAAACGCGCAGCATGGTGAAGGCGCGGGCCAAGGCGTGGCAAGCGGGGCGGCGGGGTGGATGAGGGGATTCTCTGGTCGACGCTGAAATGCAAACAAGAATGCTTTAAGCGATTGTTCCTGGCAATGCCTTGGCGCGTGTGACGTAAAACTGTTCAAGCTACAGCCTGGCCACAAGGTTATTGCACTGTTGTCTTCGTCGTCAACGACAACGAAAATTTGGCCCGGGCGATGCTCGTATTGTATACGCCGCCAGCGTGGTACGTAGCGTCGTCGGCGGCAAATACAAACTCCTGGGGCTTCTTGGCAAGGGGGGAATGGGAGCGGTGTACGAGGCGATCCGTATCGACACGAGCGAGCGTGTTGCGGTCAAATTGCTTGAGACAAAGCCCGATAAACATGACGAGAACCGGCGAAGTCGTTTTCGGCGAGAGGCTAGCGCAGCCGGTGCGCTCAGGAGCATACACGTCCCGCGGATCCTCGAGACAGGTGAGGACGAAGCGACGGGGCTGTCCTTCATCGTCATGGAGCGGCTCTTGGGAGAGGACCTTGACAAACTCCTGCAGCGAGTTCGTTGGCTCAAGCCAGAAACAGCGCTAAAGATTGTTGCGCAAGCTTGCGCGGGTTTGGTTGAAGCTCACGGGGCAAGGATCATTCATCGCGACATCAAACCAGCGAATCTCTTCCTGGCGAGACGTCCAGGCGGAGAAATCGTCGTCAAGATTCTGGATTTTGGTATTGCCAAAACGAAAGCGGAGCCCGAAGTCGATACAACGGGATTGACCCGGTCGGGCTCGACGATTGGAACGCCTTTGTATATGTCGCCCGAGCAAGCGCGAGGTTTGAGAGAAATTAGTTTTGCAACGGATATTTGGTCGATTGGGGTAGTGCTTTATCGTTGTCTTGCGGGGCGCGTGCCGCATCAAGGGATTGACGCACATGGTGATTTGATCATTGCGATTTCGACGAAACTGGCACCTCCGGTACAACGATTTGCTCCATGGGTATCTCCAGGTATTGCGGCAATCGTCCATCGCGCGCTGCGGCTCAATGCGGAAAGTCGGTTTTCCGATGTGGGCGCGATGCTTGCCGCAATGGATGCAATCTTGAATAACGACCGGCAGTTGGATGAGCAGATGCTCGGGCCGCCGTCGGAGGAAGAACGCGCCATTTCGTGCGCGAGCTATGAAGAACCTACGTTGGAATTTGCGGCGTCCGCGGTAGACACATTCAATGAAGATGCATGCGTCCGCGAGCCAACGAGCGAGCATCTAGCCAACCACGTCGACAAGGGCGAAAATCATCCCGAGATTGCGCCAGCACTACCTCCCACCCCTCCAGGAGCATCCATAGTCCACGGATACTGGGCCAATTATCGGACTCCTCGTCACAGCCACACGTCTCACGCACAAGAACGTCCAAAGCAGTGGCTTCCCGTTTTGATCGCGACCGTCGTTGGAATCGCATTGATTCTAGGATTGGTTGCTCAGACCATGCCATTGCCATTCGATGCAACACACGACCCAGCGGCGCTCGCAACGCAAGCGCATCACTTATCTGCAATGCCGTCTTCTAAGTTCGCCGGCTTTGGCGTGTCGCAGCTTCCTGTGCAGTTGGCAACGGCATCAGCGCGCAATACGACGTCACAAGCACCGCCGCCATTTCCGACCCCGACAAAGGATGTTGGCCTCCAACCATCCACACGGGTATTGCGGAACAATGCCGCCCAGAAAAGACTCAGCGAAAAGCCAAAAACCGAAGCCTCAGACAAAACCAAAATCATTGAGGAATTCGAGGAGTGAGAATTCTACAATGAAAACATGTCGAAAATGGTATTTAAATCGCTTCATTGCCTGGATTTTGGCGCCTGCGGCGATAGCAACGTGCGCATTGATTGAAACGCCAAATGCGACCGCTGAGCCAAAAAACCCGAAACCTTCAAGTCCAGCACAACATTCGCCCAAGAACCAGAACGCTCGGGGTAGAAACGATTCCACGGTCTCGCAGACCCAAATTGCCGAAGCCAGGGCGCAACACGAACGTGCGGTACAACTTTACAACGAAAAAAAGTACGAAGCGGCTCTTGCTGCATTTCAAGCATCTCGCCAGCTTCACACCACGAAAACCGCCACAGAAAACGTAGCTCGATGCTTGGAAACGCTGGGACGACCAGAAGAAGCGCTTAGAGTATACGAAGACCTACTCCGAGAATTTCCGGAGATGTCAGAAACGCAGCGGCTCGATATCCAACAAGCTCGAGATCGGTTGATTATTAATGCGCCGACACTCGAACTCGTAGGAGGCAAACGTGGAGCCGTCGCGTTGTTGGACGGGCGAATGATTGGAGTTTTACCC
>CAYSYX010000460.1:0-7687 GCA_964435055.1 uncultured Polyangium sp.
CCACACACCAACCCACAACAACCCCCCCAACCAAAAACCGCTCACAAAAAAGCGAATCGGATCGATGCAATAGTTCGCCTCGATTTGATCCACCATATCGCGAATGAATTGCACGTCGGGGACCATTTGGATTTGCGCCGTGCCGCAACAGGTCCCCGCATTCCATCCCGGCACGCCGAGCGGCGCTTTGCCTTGGGGAAATACGACGATCATATTGCGTTTGTCCACCGCCTCGGCAAAGTGGGACGTGGCCATGAAGTCGTCGATCTTCTCCGTATATCCATGCAATGCCACGAGGAGCGCCACGGGAGACTTGGCATCGTAGCCCGGCGGCACGTGCACGCGATAATCACGCATCTCGCCGCTCGTTTCGATGCTGAAATCCATATTGCCCGGCGGCACGGGGTTCTTGCCCGAACACAAAGGCGATCCGCCCGCCATGCCACCTCCGCCCCCAACATCGCCTGCACCTCCGGCCCCGCCAAACCCTCCCATTCCGCCCGCTCCTCCCTGGCCGCTCGACGTCGATCCCGATGTCGTCGAACGGTCAATGGATATTTCGTCCCCGCCACACCCGAACAACCAACACACTGCCAGAAATAAAGACATCTTGCGCATGCCCCGAGCATACAAGCATTTCGATCGCTTCCGGAAGAGATTTCCGCGCCGAACGAATCGAAACGTCGCGCGCTCCGTAGGGCTCCAATCGGGGGAGAAGAAACGTCGTGAAGCGTCCAGGACAAACGGGTTACGATGATGAAATAAGCACATTCGTGCTCGTCGGCTCGACTTGACGAAACCCGGAATGTCTTGTCAGAACTAAGGTGCAGCCGGCTGCGATTGTCGTTCCAAACAACGTCGTGACCGGCCGTTGCGCTCGTCGGGGGAGGAGCCATTGTCGACTGAATTGTCAATCGGGGCAGTCTTTGCCGAACGTTATCGTGTCGAACGACGTCTGGCGTCCGGCGGCATGGGAGCGGTCTACGAAGTGGTGCACGTCGAGACAAACCGACGGCGCGCCCTGAAAATCCTGCACACCAAGTTCATGCAAAGCGACATGTTGCGCAAACGCTTCCGGCAAGAAGCGCGCGTGGCCGCGGAAATCGACAGCGAACACATCGTCGACATCTTCGACGCAGGCATCGACCCAACCACGGACATGCCGTTCCTCGTGATGGAACTGCTCCGCGGAGAAGACCTTCGATCCCGCGTTCGTCGAGACGGACCGCTGCCGTACGACCTGGTGATCCACTTTTTGTACGAGACGAGTTTAGCGCTCGAAAAAACACACAAAGCCAACATCGTTCATCGTGACCTCAAACCGGACAACCTCTTTCTGTGCGAACGCGAGCACGGTCTTCCTCGAGTGAAAGTCTTGGATTTCGGCATCGCCAAAATCATCGCGGATGGGGGCACCGAGACGCAACTGACGCAGTCCCTCGGCACGCCGCTCTATATGGCCCCCGAACAATTTTCAATGCAGAGCTCGGTTTCTCCGGCGACCGACATCTTTGCGCTCGGGCTCATTGCCTACACGTTGCTCGTGGGCAAACCTTATTGGTTGACCGAATCGAAGCAGGCGCAATCGCCCATCGCGTTTGCGCTTCACGCGGCGCAAGGTCCCCAAGAGAGCGCCGTCGAACGAGCGGCCAAGCTGCAGGTCACGCTGCCGGCCGCGTTCGACGCTTGGTTTTTCCGGGCCACGTCGGTTTTGCCGGCCGATCGTTTTCCCTCGGCGAGCGTCGCGGTCGCGCAGCTCGCCGACGTACTGGGCGTGCCGATGCTCCACGAATCGACGCGGGGCAAGAGCGATTCGATGATTCCGCGTGCGCTCGAGACAAGTTCGCCCGGGCCGGACGATTTAATCACCCTGGACGAACCCATTTCGCCCGAAGGTCACCTTTCGTCGTCATTACACGCCGTCCGCACGGTGTGCGAAAGCGCGCTCGATGCGTTACCCAAACATTCGCGCCCCAAGTCCGTCGTCATGGTCGTCGGGATCGTCTCGATTCTGGCCGCAGGCCCCATTCTCGACGGCCTCTTCGGCTCGCGCGTCAATGCCCCGGCCAATGCCGGCTCATCCGTCGCCGAGGTCGCCGCGGGATCGCTCGAATCGGCCGTTGCCCCGGCAATTGCGGCATCGACCGAGGCTTCGCCCTTCGTGTCCGCACCCAAAACAGCCGAAGCACCACCCGCATCGGCATCCGCATCCGCGTCCGCGTCCGCGTCCGCGTCCGCGTCGGCTGAAGCCCCGGCTTCCGACCCGACGAAATCGACGACAGCTCGTCCAGCCTCGACGACCAAGAAAAACCCGACTCGAGAATTGTGGAACAACGATTGAACCGGCGCCCACAGGCCCAGGTGGTGAACCATGAAACGATGGCCATACGTCGCAGCCATTCAATGTGTCGTCGGAGCTTGGGCTTCGATCGGCCGAACAGAACCGTCCGTGGTGGCTTCCACGCTTTTTCAGCAAGCCGTGACAAAAATGGAAGCCGAGCAATTTTCGGAAGCTTGTCCGCTGCTCGAGCAAAGCTATAAACTCGACGCCAAACTCGGGACCTTGTTTACCCTGGCGAATTGTCGTGACCGGGAGGGCAAGATTGCCTCGGCGAGCGCTCGGTATGGCGAATATTTACGCGCATACAACAACATGACACCGCTCGACCAGCAAAAACACACGACGCGCGCCGGGGTGGCGGAGGCCCGCGTGCGGGAGCTCGAAGCGCAATTGCCCACATTGAAATTGATTTGGCAGGGCGAACTTCCGACGGGAACGAATATCGGAATCGATGATCTGGTTTGGACGGGACGAGCGCCGGCCCTGCCGTTTCCATTGGATCCGGGGCCTCACGAGCTCGTCGTGCGCCAAGCGGGTACCGCGGACACGGTCCGAACGGTGCTGCTCGAAATTGGGCAATCGACGACGTTCGACGTGGACGCGGAGGTTTCGCTCATCCCGTCCGTCGAGCCGGTGAAAGTCGAAGTTGGCCCGCCGCCCGAGGTTCCGGTGCCGATACCGCAGCGGACAAACCCGCGCCGATTGGCCGGTTTCATTACGATCGGCACGGGAGCCGCGAGCTTTGTCTTCGGCGGTATCGCGGGAGCCTTGGCTGTTTCCAAAAAGCAGGACGCCGCAGCGAATTGTGGCGGGGCGGCCGGTTATGATTGCAATGCCGAAGGATTCTCCGCCGTGCAATCCATGCGTTCGTACGCCAATGCGAGCACCGTGGGGTTTGTCATGGGCGGCATTTTGACGGCGGGGGGAGTCGTGTTGGTTCTGACCGCGCCCTCGCGTTCCAAAGAAAAAACGACGACCATGACCTTGAATGCCACGGGCTTTCTGGGAGGAGGAATGGTCGGTCTGAAAGGAGCATTCGAATGAGCGGACGAACTCGATTCCTTGTGGGGCTCCTTGTGAGCGCCGGAGGTTGCGCGCAAATCATCGACGCCGACGGCCCTTATGTGCTCGTGGAAAACAGTTCGCAAGGTGGTGGCGGACATGGCGGCGTGAGCGGTATGGGCGCGGGAGGCTCGGGCGGCGCCGAATGCACGAAAAACGACGATTGCCTGGTGAACTCGGCTCCGTGCAAAATCAATGAATGCCTGGACGGCTCGTGCGTGGAAAACGATGCGGCGGCGGGAACGCCGTGCGCCGTGGGCGGCGGGATCGTATGCAATGGCCTGGGCGCATGCGTCGAATGCACATTGCCGGAGCATTGCGCAGATCTCGTCGAGACCCAATGCATCAAACGCGCGTGTATCGAGAACGTTTGCCAATTGAATTACTTGGGGCAGGAAACTCCGGCGGGGCCCGCCATGCAAGAGCCGGGCGATTGCAAGATTGTCGTTTGTGATGGTATCGGGGGAACGAAAACCATCAACGACAACAACGACACGCCCAACGACGACAATGGTTGTACCACGGACACGTGCCTCAATGGCAGCAAAGTGCACACGAAGGTGCCGACGGGAACGAATTGCGGAGTGAACTCATTTTGCAATTCGCAAGGACAATGCGTCGGGTGCTTGAAGCCGCCGGATTGCACGGGAAACTTTGATTTTTGCAAAAGCCGTACGTGCATGGCGGGCATTTGCGGCGTCAACTACGAGGCCGACGGGACGCCCGTCCCTTCCGGCGAACAGACCGCGCAAGATTGTTACATTGTCGTGTGCGATGGATCAGGCAACAAGGTGACACGCGTCGATATGAACGACGGTGTCGACGACGGCAATCCTTGCACTCGCGATGCGTGCAATCCCGACGCCGTCCCGACTCATGACCCGGAAATGGCGGGAACGCCGTGCGCCGTGGGTGACAACGACGTGTGTGACGGGCTCGGCGACTGCAAAAAGTCCAATGGCAAACCGTGCGTCGCGAATAACGAATGCGTCGGCAATGTCTGCACCGACGGTGTTTGTTGTGAAAGCGCCTGCAACACGTCGTGCAGCACGTGCAATCTGTCGCCTTTGACCGCCGGCACGTGTTCGCTTGTTCCAATGGGACAATCGGACACCAATGCGTCGCTGCCGTGTGTCGGCAATTCGGCTTGCGACGGCAATGGTACGTGCAGGAAAAACGATGGGCAAACATGTGCCACCGCCGACGAGTGTGTGCACGGGTTCTGCGTCGACGGGTATTGTTGCGAGAGTCCCTGCACGGCGACGTGTAAATCGTGCGGACGAGTCGGCTACCTCGGCAAATGCGTCAACATTCCCGTCGGCGGCACGGACAACGCCGCGTCGCTCGTTTGCAATGGGACACAAGCTTGCGACGGTATCGGCGGCTGTAAACTCGCTCAAGGGCAGACGTGTAGTTCCGGAAGCCAATGCGCCGGCGGCAACTGCCACCCCGGCCAGCACGTGTGCCAATAGGGATGGCCCCCATAAGCCCTAACTTTACCCTCGACGCCACGATCACGGCCACCGTCGAGGACCGCGACTTCAATTTCATCACGGAATGGAAGACAAGTACCTCGTTCGGCGTTGAACCTAGATACGGGCGCGAGCACTTGCACGAATACCAAGATTCGGACAAGTGTCGGACGTACCGGCTTCCACATTCTTTTACCCCCAAAATACCATAATGTGGTGGGTAACGAAGGAGAATCCGATGAAAACACGACTCATGATGTTCGCGGCCGTCGTTTCAGCAGCGATGATGTCGCCTCAGGCCAAGGCCGGCGATTCACCGACCATGGACGAGCAACTCCACAACGTCATCAGCATGAATTGCATGCTCACGCTCGTCGACCAAAAGCTCATGGATGGGGCCGATCCCAATTACAAAAACCAAGACGCGAGCTTGGGTGTGAAGGTTGGCGACAATGCGCTCATTGCGGCGCTGCGGCGTCCTTGCCACGAGAAAGTCATCAAGCGCATGGTCACGGGGAAAGTTCCGGTCAACATCAATGTGATGCATGTGAAAAAGGCCAATGTCGAAACGCCCGGCGTCGACGGCCTCACGCCGCTCGTTTTGGCCGTCATGCTCGACGACGTGTCGATCGTCAAAATGATCCTCGAGGCCGGAGCCGACCCGGACAAGAAAATCGTCGCTCCGAACAATGCGCAAACGAATGGCAAGACCGCCATTGATTTTGCGACGGGAAAACACGCGAAGAAGATCAAGAAATTGCTCAAGAAGAATTGAGCATTGGGCGAGGCTCGTGTGTGACGCAGTGATCCGTGGTTACCGCCCGCCAAACCCACGTCATCCCTCGACGGATTGCCGGGGGATGACGTGCATGAGGGCGACGAACTTCGTCAAACGTCGACGTCAGTTCTTACGACGACGCAGACCGAGCAGCGCGAGCAAGCCGAAGAGCAATCCGGACGCCGCGGTTTGGTTGTCCGAACCGACCACCGTGCAGCCGCAACCGGTGTCGGTATTGGGCCTTCCGCCACCCGAACCGGCGCTTCCACCTTCGCCACCGGTACCGACCATTCCGCCGGCGCCCGCGGTCCCACCGCCACCGGCACCGCCCGCGCCGCCTTCTTTCGTGCAATCCGCAGCGCAGCCGTCGCCGTCCGTCGTATTGCCGTCGTCGCACTCCTCGCCCATGGTCACAATGTTGTTACCGCACGCCGTGTTGGTGCAGTTCTTATCGCAACCGTCGCCGTCGACCATGTTGCCGTCGTCGCACTCTTCGTTGGTGTCCTTGATGTTGTTGCCGCATCCTGCCGGAATGCACATACCGCCTTGGCACGTACCACCGGTGCATGCCGTGCCATCCGCAACGGCCGGGCTGCTGCACATACCCGTCGCCACGTCGCACATGCCCGCTTCGTGGCATTCATCCGCCGCGGTGCAGGTCACGGGATTTGCCCCGCCACACGCGCCCGCGGTGCACGTATCCGTTTGCGTACAAGCGTCGCCGTCATCGCAGGTCGCGCCGTCCGCTTTCGCCGGATTGCTGCAGGTTCCCGTCGCCGTGTCGCAGGTGCCCACGTCGTGGCATTGATCCATCGCCGTGCAAACGACCGGCATGGCGCCCGCACAAGCTCCTGCTTGGCAGGAATCCGTTTGCGTACACGCATTGCCGTCATTACAGGTCGAACCGTCGGCCTTGGCCGGATTGCTGCACATACCCGTCATCGTGTCGCACGTGCCCGCATCGTGGCATTGATCCATGGCCGCACACATGACGGGCATGGCGCCATTGCATGCGCCGGCCAAACAGCTGTCGAGCTGGGTGCACGCATTGCCGTCGTTACAGGCCGCGCCGTCCATCTTTGCAGGATTGCTGCACATACCCGTGGCCGGAGCGCACGTCCCGACGTCGTGGCATTGATCCATGGCCATACACACGACCGGATTGGCGCCCGTGCATGCACCGGCGACGCAGGTATCCGATTGCGTGCAGAGATTGGCGTCATTGCAGGCGGTGCCGTCCGCTTTGGCGGGATTGCTGCACATACCGGTCATCGTATTGCACGTACCGGCGTCATGGCATTGATCCGATGCCGAACAGACCACCGGATTGGCGCCCGTACAGGTGCCGGCCAAGCACGTATCCGTCTGGGTACAGGCATTGCCGTCGCTGCAAACCGTGCCATTGGGGGCTTTGTTGTCCGGCGGGCACATCGCCGACATGCCGGTGCACGTTTCGGCGACGTCACATGCGTTTGCCGCGGCACGACAAACCGTCGCCGCGGTCTCGAATGCACACGTGGACGAACAGCAATCGCCGTTGGCCGTATTGCCGTCGTCGCAAGCCTCGGCGCCCTCGCGAATTCCGTTGCCGCAAACCGCCGTCGGAGTCACGTTGGCCACGACGACGTCGTCAATGCCGATATAGTCGCTGTTCGCGCCACTCGGACCGCCGTTCGTCACGAAATACCGAAATGCATAACGACCCGTCTGGTTGCCCGCGGGCAAACCGCTCACGGTAATCGTGAATTGCGTCCACACATTGGGATACCCCGCCGGGGTCAACCCCGGATTGATGTCTTGCAACAAGAACGTAAAGTCGCCGACACTCGAGGACGTCGCGCCCACGTTCGAGCTCATACCGTTGATGCTCGCGCGAACCTGGAGGCGATCCGCAAAGGCGGGGCTGTTTACCGTGCGCGTCCAAAACGAGAGCGTCGCTCCGTTGGCGATGGTCACGACCGGCGTAATGAGCCAGTTGCTCAGATCCGCCGTACCCGAGCCACTCAGGTAATTGGCGAAGATGTAGGAATTGGT
>CAYSYX010000461.1:0-7676 GCA_964435055.1 uncultured Polyangium sp.
GAAGAGGCGCATCCCGGCTTCGTCGGGCGTGCGTCGTCCTTTGCGTAAATTGCAGGGGCGACAAGCGGTGACCAGGTTTTCCCAAGAATCGCCGCCGCCGCGAGATCGAGGCAAGACGTGATCGATGTTGAGGTCCCGCACGGGCAAGTGTTTGTTGCAGTATTGGCACTGGTGTGCGTCGCGGAGCATGATGTTCTTCCGCGACAAACGTACGGTGGGCCGACGAACTCGTTCGTACCGACGCAAGTGCAAGACGCGAGGAACGCGCAAGGTGCCCCCGACAATCGGGAGGCCGTCGTCGCTTTCGCGCACGGGCAAACGGCGCCAGGAACTGAAATCGTGCAGTTCGCCCGCGTCGTCGACGGCGTGGGCGGAATCTCCGAAAAGCAAGAGAAACGCCCGCCGCGACGTCGTGATGTGAATCGGATGAAAGTGTTTGTTGAGCGCCAGAACCGGCAACGTCAACGGATCACGACGACCGGACGAATGAATCGTGGCCACGTCATCGTCGATTTCAAAGGATTCATCGAGACTCCCGAAGGAATCCCCGTCCACTGCATCCGCTTCGAAAAGCGGCTCGGTCACCTCTCCCCTTGGCACGTTCCCGAATGTAGCAACAATGAGCGTCTTCGCCCCGTTCGGATCCAAAAAATCTCGCGCCGCACAGCGGCATAAGCTTGCACGGGTCACGGACGATGCTTTACACGAGCCAAATCACGATGATCGCGTTGGCATGCAGGCTTGTCGGAAACGGGCGACGACGTTGAAACGCTCGAAAATGCCGCTGCGCAACGACACCAACCGGGCCGATCGAAGCAATCGGACCGAAGAGAAACGACCCATGGGAAACGTCGAAGAGCCGCCGAAAGGATCGCCGTGGGATGATCCTTTGCGCGAGGCGCCGCTCGTTTTTCTGGATCTCGAGATGACCGGCCTTCGTCCGCAAACCGATCGGGTCATCGAAGTGTGTGCCCATCGCGTTCGTGGCGACAAACTCGAGGCTTCCTTGACGACGCTGGTGCGTCCGGACGACAGCGCGCATGGAAACGCGCACGTGCATGGGATCACGCGTGAGGATTTGGTTTGTGCTCCCACGTTCGGGGACATCGCGCGCGATCTTCTCGCCGTGCTGCACGAGGGAATTTTGGTGGCGCATGCGGCGGAGTGCGATGTGGCGTTTCTCGAAGCGGAGCTTGGTCGCGTAGGGATTTCCCAACGTTTTCCGTTTTTCTTGGACACACTCGTCATGTCGCGACGGGCGTTTGTCTTTCCGACCCATGGTTTGGAGGCGTTGTCGGCGGCGTTGGGTATCGAGCGGCGCAGGTCGCATCGAGCGGAAGACGACGTGCTGGCGATGCGGGAAGTTTTTCAGCGCGTCGTTACCGTGCTCACGCCCGAGTCGGCGCGGGATCTTTGGCACGTGCGAATCGGGCAACGTCATGCTCGTCCGGCGGTTGTCGAGGCGGCACAAGCTGCCGTGGAATTGGGAAAACCTGTTCGATTGCGTTACCGTCCGGCACATCGCGGTCCCGAGGACCTTATTTTCTGCATCACGGGCGTACGAACGGACCTCGACCCACCGCGTGTTCTCGGCTATCTGCATGCATCGCGGAGCCGCCGAGAGCTTCGAGCCGACCGAATTCTTCAGATCGAACCTCTTGTCCCAAGCGGCGACAAACCACCGAAGTAGAGCCGAAATCGCATGTTCCCCCGGCAAACGATCGACAACGACAAACCCTCTCGACGACTTCTCTTGGGCCTGGCGATGGCCGCGGGCCTCGTGCTCACGGGATGTCCCACGGTCGGTTCCGTGCAAACAGCGCGACCTCCGACGGCGGAGAAGTGGTTTCAACGAGCGCGTGAAGACTATCGCAGCGCGGACATCGAGGATGCGCGGGACTCGGTGAAACGAGCGTTGACGATCGTGCCGAACGATCCGGAAGTCCGCACCTTGGCGGCGCGGATTTCGCTGGCCGAACTGGATTACGCCGAGACGTTGCGTTTGCTGAAGGGGATCAAGGGGTCGGCGGCGTCGGGGTTGCGCGGTCGGGCGTATTGGTACAACGGCGAGCTCGATGCGGCGGCGGATGAACTGGACAAACTGCTCGAAGATCCCGACGTCGTGGATGATTGGGCCAAGGGCATCACGAAGTTGGCGCGACAAGGGGCGGGACGAACCCCGTTTGCCTTGTCGGGTGCGCTGCTTGCGTCGACCGAGTTGCCGCATGTGAATCCGTACGCGCCGTTTTTCATCGTGCCGGTCGAGATCGACGGTGAGCCGGCGTTGGCCATGGTGGCGACCGACAGTGCCGAAGTGGCGCTCGACAGCAAAACGCGTTCGGAGCCGAGCTGGATTTCGATTCGTTTCGGTGGGAAGTTGGAGGTCCGGGACGTACCGGCCTTGACGCAGGATTTGTCGGGTATTTCCAAGCAGCTCGGGGCGCCGATCAAAGCGCTCTTGGGCGTGAATTTACTCCGCCATTTGCACGCGACGCTCGATTACGAAGGGCAGCAATTCGTGGCGCGAACGTTTTCGCCGCCGCAACCTCCGGATGCCACGCGCGTGAACCTTTCGTACATTCGCGGCGGGGGCATGATTTTGCGCGGCAAGTTTGGCGGGGACAAAGGCGAGCCGGTGAGTTTGCTATTGAATACGTCGATGAAATTCCCGCTGGCGCTCGATGAAGGCGGATGGAAAAAAGCGGGATTGGTGGCGAAGGATTTGCGCCTCGTCGCGGAAGATCCCGAACAGAAATTGCGTGTCGGTACGGTGTCCATCGTGCGCATCGGAGCATTCGATGTTCCGCGGGTCGAAGGGGTGTTTGGCACGCCAATCGATCAAGTCGAAAAGCAAATTGCGCTCGATATCGACGGCGTCATGGGGACGGGACTTTTGGCTCCGTTCCGCATTACATTCGGCGATCAAGGTCGAATGATGTGGATGGAGGATCCCACGGTGGCGTTGGCGCGCATGTTTGCGGCAAGTCAGAATCGTTCGCCCGATGAAGAGCCCCCGCCGCCCATTCCGGGATTGCCTGATCCGCTCAATCCGATGGGACCGGCATTGCCGGGGACGGATCCGACCATGCGTACGCCGGTTTTGCCGCTGGGTCCGGCTCCCGGCCCGGGCCTCGAACCTGCGCCGACTCCGGCCCCGGGAGGCGCAAAACCGCAACGTAATGCTCCGGAGCGTTGAGTCATGGCCGGACCGATTGCGGTATATGCCGGGAGTTTCGATCCGCCGACACGCGGCCATCTCGATTTGATGGAGCGGGCGGCGAAGTTATTCGATCGCGTCGTGATTGCCATCGGGCGGCATCCGACGCGCAATCCGTTGTTCACGTTCGACGAACGATTGGCGCTGCTTCGGGATGTGACGCAAAGCATTCCGAATTTGTCGATCGATTCATTCGAAGGGCTTTTGTTTCAATATTGCCAACGTATTGGAGCCAAAGTCATCGTCCGTGGATTACGCGCGGCGACGGATTTCGAATACGAGCTGCAAATCGCGCATGCCAATGCGGACATGGCGCCGGAGATCGATACCATCTTTTTGCCGACGCGAACGAATTACGGATTTGTTTCGGCGTCCCTCGTTCGAGAAATCGCCAGCCACGGCGGAGACGTGAGTCATTACGCGCCGCCGAGCGTTTGCGAAGCGCTCAAAAAGAAGTTCGCCAAGCGCTGAACCGATTGTGCTCGCGTCGGCCGGCGTTCACCATTTCCCTCGACAAATTCCTGACGCTTCGGGCAAGATGAGTTCTCTTGGGAGGCTCGTCATGCACGGAACTTTTGCTTATCGTTTGATTGGAATGGTGTTGGTCACGGGATTCGCGGGCTTGTCGCTCGCCGCCTGTGGAAGCGACACGAATACGACGACATCCTCTTCTTCGGGCGGAGGAGGCGATGGCGGCGGCGCGGCAGGCGGTGGTGGGGGCGGTGGCGGCGGTGGCGTCACGGGGACAAACGGTGAAGCTTACGCGCAGGCGTATTGCGGGCGCGTATTCGATTGCTGCAATACTGCGGATATCGTCGAGCGCTTGGGAAACCGCGTCGTCGATTATGCCGGCTGTCGCATTACCTACCGAACGATTTGGGAAGGCGGGATCGAACCGATCGTTGCCGAGGGCATCAAAGCGGGACGAGTCGAATTCAGCCAAGCGAATTTCGATGCGTGTTTGACGTCGCTGGGGACGATGAACTGCTCCGATTTCAACAAGGCGCCGCCATTTTGTGAAGACATCTTCACGCCCAAAGTTGCGCTGGGACAACCGTGTTTTGCGGATATCGAATGCGTGGATGGCAAGTGCGACATTCCCAATGGGGCTTCGTCGGGAGCGTGCGTGGCAAAACCCGTGGTGATGTTGGGCGGTGCATGCAGTGATTCTTCGGACTGTGCGGGCGGTCTTTATTGCAGTGGCATGACCTGCCAAACCCAAAAAGCCGATGGTCAGGCGTGTACGAACAACAAAGAATGTGCTGCGGGAGCGTGCGTCGGCGACGCGCAAGGCGGCATGGGCCAATGCGGAAAAATCTGCGAAGGTGGTGGACCCGGCGCGGGAAAAATCGACGAAGCGCTCGAGACCATCGGCGGACCGTTGGCTATCGCCGAATGCGGCAAATTCTTCGAATGTTGTTCCGGCGATGAATTCGATCAATTCCTTTTCCCGGGGATGCGTACGAAATCGCAATGCTTGGCGCTCTACAGCGGACTTCTGGGCCTCGCCCTCGTCGATTTGCACAACAGCTCCGTGGAAAACAAAGTGAAAATCGACGGAACGAAAATGCAAGCCTGCATTGATGATTTTGCGGCCGCGGCTTGTTCGGAATTCGCAAAAAAGAGCATATTCGGCTGCGATGGCGGCATTACCGGACTCATCGCCGACGGCGCGTCGTGTACGGACGACAATCAGTGCGTGAGCAAATACTGCAATGAGCCGATGCCAAACCAAGGTAAATGCGCGGCGCTGCCCGGCGCAGGCGCGCCATGCACGAGTCAATGCGCGACCGGCTTGTATTGCGACGGCACGATGTGCGTCCCGCAAAAAGCATTGGGGACGATGTGCGCGACGAAAGACGAATGCCTCGAAGGGCGTTGTTACGGGTCGAACGGCACGAAAACGTGTACCCTCATTTGCGACGGCATTTAGGGCGACGCCTGCTTTGCGTGGAGAACTCCTATGTACCGGAAAAACAAGTTCAATCCTGTTGTCGTTACCGGCGTGATCGCGGGCGTTGTCCTGGGCGCGTGTACGTACGACCCACCCGTCGCGGGCAATTCAGGAGGCGCAGGCGGCGCTCCGGCTTCGTCCAGCACATCGTCGACCACCGGCGGTATCGGCGGCTCGAGTTCCAGCGGCGATGTGAGTGCAAGTTCGAGCGGTGATGTGATTTCGAGTTCGACTTCGAGTTCGAGTTCGAGTTCGACCTCGAGCGGGGATCCTGGGACGAGCTCGAGCAGTTCGAGCTCGAGCGGTTCGAACTCGAGCGGTTCGAGCTCCAGTTCCGGCTTCGGCGAATTAGGCGTCAATTGTGGCGGTATCACGTGCAAAAGCGGGCTGGAGTCATGCTGCGAAATAAGCGGGAGTCTCACGTGCACGGATTTGATGAATTGCGAGAATTCGCCCGTCTTCTTTTGCGACGGAAAAGAAGATTGCTCCGGCCTGTTTTGCTGTTTGACCGGCACCAGCGCGACGTGCGATCCGAAGTGTCAGATCGGCACTGCGATTTGCAATGACGACACGGATTGTCCGATGGGAACCCTATGCGATCCGGGGGTCCACGGTACGATCGGCGAATGCAATTGATATCGTCGATTCAGCCGTCGTTCGGCTGTCCGTTCCGCGACAAACGTAAAATCGCCTCGAAAATATCCGCGATTCCCAAGGCATCGAGCCCGGCGTGAACGGCCCAGGCACGTCGGGATTCGAGCAGCTCCGCCTCCCGTACGGGGTCCACGATTCCCAGACCAAGGCGCATTTTGGCTCGCCATGCGCGTCGGGCGAGCTCCATGCGCCGCGTCAGAAGAGCCACGATTTCGCGATCGACGTCATCGATGGATTCTCGCGTTTCGCGTAAATCAGGCGTTTGTTCGGATAAACCACCGAGCCCCCAAGGTTCATTCGTCCCGTCGTCACCCGGCGTGAATGGCTTTTCTTCACGTAATGAGGCGTCGATGGCGACGAGGGTGGTGATGAATTTTTTGCGAATCTCCGCGGCATACGGATTTTCTCGCTCAATGGTCGCGAACAGGTGACCCGCGTCCGCGCGAACGACGTCCACCGTACGCATGATCGCTTGAAAAGAAGGCGGGGCATGAGGCACGTCCACCCCGAGGCGGGCGTCGAGAATTCCCTTGGCCACGAAAAACGCCAATGCATGCGTTTCGGCCATGCGTCGATCATGGCTTTCCGGACTTTCTTCGACGACGTCGCAACCGATGGATTCATAGAGGGATTTGACTCGTTGCACGGCTTGGGGATGTAATGCATTTGGACAAACGACCACCCGCAGAGGTCTTTCCGCGCGAGCCAAGCTGGCCGGTCCAAAAAGCGGATGCGTTCCGACCCAAGGGAGATGATTTTCCAACATTTCGGCGAATGTGCGGACTGGACGAACCTTGACGCTGCCCACATCGAAGACGATTTGCGAGGTGGAGAGAAGGGGTCGAAGTTGTTCCAATACCGCACGAATCTCGGTTATCGGCACGGCCAGAAGGACAAACGTGGCTTCGCGAGCGACTTGGGCGAGCGACGGGATCGCCAATGCTCCGGGAATGCTCACGTGAGAATCGTAGGCGCGCACGGTAATGCCGTGATCCAGGAAAAGATTGGCTAATGCGCGACCGAATCGGCCGTATCCGACGATGGCGACGATCGGTCGTTCCGTCTTGGTAAAACCGGTGAGTGCATCATGGTCGCCCGATTGCTCCATGGTCGCGTCGGGTTGCAAGAATCGTGAACGAGCCGGCTGAAGGGGGCGTTGTCCGAGACGATCGTTCGGGACGAAGGTGTTCGCACAATTTTCTTGTCATCCCGTTTGGACTTCGATACGGTCGTCAACCCCATGGCAAACCGATCGTATCTTTTCTCATTTGACGAATTTCACGAAGGCATGCCGAGCAAACCGCGCGGCGTGCACGAGTGGAATTGGAGCATTCCCCTTTCGCATTTGATTTTGCTCTCGGGTCAACCGCGGACGTACCGTTCGTCCCTTTGGAAGGGAAAAATAGCGATCGTTGCCGATTATTCGCCGGGAGTGCAGCGATTCCTCGCGTTTTTGCGAATTCTCGAGGCCTCCGGGCAACTCGATAAACCGAAGGCATTCAAGAAAGCCGCGCAGGAAGCCGAAAAGTTTTTGACCGTTCCGAAAGAACGCGGTCGATTCTTGCTGCTCGAGCCGGGCGAAATTCTCGCCATGGGCAAAGACGATTTGGAAAAACAAAACGAAAAGCTCGTGAAGTCGAAAATCCCGACGGTGACCAAGCAGATCGATACGGTGTTGACTCGACAACCCGAAAAACTCTTTCAATCGGCGGCCGGATGGTTGTCCGCGATTCGTACCGAATGGAACGACAGCGCGCTGGGATTGGGGAGTTTTTCCGACGTTCTTTATTATCAGCTCGACCGCTCGAAGGACGACGACGACGATTCGGATGCTTGAAGGATCGCCCGCGT
>CAYSYX010000462.1:0-7675 GCA_964435055.1 uncultured Polyangium sp.
GTCATGCAAAAGGCCGGCGATGACGCTGGCGGCATCGAGACGCAGGCCGATGATGACTTCAGCAACCGAGATCGGATGCGAAAAATAGGGATCACCGCTCTTGCGGGTTTGTCCCTTATGCGCTTCTTCAGCGTACGCGTACGCCCGAGCGATGAGCTCGACATCCGCCCCCGGATGATATTCCTGGACCCGGCGGATAAGCTCTTGCGACGTCAACATACGATTCCGCGCCGACGTTTCAGGATCGTCAGCATGCTTGACGCTAACATCCTGCAATTCTCGCGGCAATTGTGTGACCATGACGATTGCCTGCTCCTCGCGTCGTGCCCGCCCTCCCTGTGATGCACTATACATCGACACCAACATGATGCCCATCGGAGTCTACGTCCATTTCCCGTGGTGCCTCAAGAAATGCCCCTACTGCGACTTCGTTTCGTACGCGGAGCAGCCGCAACAGATCGAGCACGAACGGTATGCGAATGCGGTGATCGCGGAGCTCGAACGCCGAGCGGAGAACTTGGCGGATCGGCGGCTGGAAACGGTGTTTTTCGGAGGAGGAACACCTTCGTTGTGGGCGACTTCGGAGATCGGACGTGTGCTCGACGCAATCGTTCGAACAGCAACGACTGTCGCGCCAAACCTCGAAGTCACGGCCGAATGCAATCCGACGTCGCTCGATGGAGACAAAGCCCGAGCGCTCGTGGATGTGGGCATCAACCGCTTGAGCATCGGTGTGCAAGGGACGAATCGAGAACGCCTGGAATTTCTGGGCCGTCTGCATGATCCGTCCGGAGGTCTTCGAGCGGTCGAAGCTGCCGTCCGTGCAGGTGTGCCCCGCGTGAGCGCGGATTTGATCTATGGCGTCGCGGTACCGGAAGAAGGCGCGAGTGCTCGGTATCTCGCGGGCTCCCCTACGCGTGAGCAGACACCACAAGAAGCAGCCGCTGAAGCTCGACGCGTTGCAGAAACAGGTGTGACGCACGTGTCGGCGTACAGCTTGACGATCGAAGCGGGGACGCGTTTCGGTGAGCTTGCGCGTCGAGACAAACTGCCCATCGCGGATGAAGACAGCGTCACGGATTCATTCTTCGCCATCGAGGAAGCGCTTGGATCGATGGGCCTCGAACATTACGAGATCTCGAACTACGCCAAACCCGGTGACGAAGCTCGACACAACCTCGGGTACTGGCGAGGTCATGATTATTTGGGGCTCGGATGTGCAGCGTTTGGCACGGTCAGCGGTCCCGGAGCGAAGCAACCAGCATCATGGGCGCTTCGTTATCGCAACGTAACGGACCCCATGCGGTACATGCGTACAGCGTTGGCAGGCAACGTTGATGTCGAGAGCGAAGAGGCGTTGTCGCCCGAGACGCGACTACGTGAGCGCATCATGTTGGGCTTGAGGCTGCGTGCGGGCTTCGACGTGAATGAGGCAACAGCACACTCGGGCGAGATCGTTTGGACAGACCAACGCCGTGAAGCGGCGAAGCGACTGGTCGAACGAGGGAAGCTCGAAATGCACGGGGATATCCTGCGCGTTCCGAAACATGCCTGGGTGCTCGCGGATGGAATCGCCGCCGAGTTGTTTTGATCGGAGTCGGTCGCGTCATTGACCGATCGTGGAACGACTCCTACGTTTGCGCGCCCAACTATGAGCGCATCGAATTCGATCCCTGCCAACGCGTTCCTCCAGCTGTTGGCGAAGCTGCGTCCCGAAGTCGATCGGCGCATCGGCGAGCGTTACGACAACGTCGCAAACCGTGCGCGCCAACATGGTTCCGATGTCGCGTCGATGGTGGATGCGGCACGAGATCTCGCGCTTCGCGGCGGCAAACGACTTCGAGCCGGACTCATCGCAGCCGGTTGGCTCGCAGCGGACGGCAGCGACGATCTGGACGCGGCGATTGATGGCGGCGTCGCCTTCGAGCTGCTCCAGGCGTACCTGCTCATCCAAGACGATTGGATGGATGGCGATCTGACCCGACGCGGAGGTCCGAGCGTTCACGCGGCATTGACGACGAAGTTTGGCACGGCGCAACGAGGGTCGTCTTCGGCCATCCTCGCGAGTGACCTCACCTGGAGTTTGTCCGTCGAGACACTCTTGGGGATCCAACGAATTTCTCCCGACAAACGCATCGAGGTCTTGTCGACGTTCTTGCGCATTCATGAAGACGTCGTGTTCGGGCAGCAGCTCGATCTGCTCGGAATGTCCGAAGACGTCGAAGCGATGCACGACTTGAAGACGGGCAGTTACACGATCCGCGGGCCGCTCGTTCTCGGCGCGATCATGGCAGGAGGTTCGTCCGGGCTGCTCGCGATGTTGACGCGATTTGCGGCGCCTCTCGGTGTTGCATTTCAGCTCCGCGACGACTTGCTCGGGACGTTTGGCGATCCGGCTGAAACGGGAAAACCGGTGGGAAACGATCTCGTTGTCGGAAAACGCACGGCGCTCGTGGTGGAAGCCGAGCGACTGGCCAACACCGAAGAGAAAGCGGCTATCGCCCAAGCGTTTGGTCGTGCGGATGCTTCGAGCACGGATGTCGCCGCAGCGACGGCGGCGTTGATTTCATCAGGTGCACGAAAGGCGGTCGAAGAGCGGCAGGCGACGCTCTGCAACTCGGCGGTGCATCTGCTCGACGGATCCGAGCTTCGAGCTGCGGTTCGTCCGGTTCTCGCTGGTATCGTCGACGCGATTCGGGTGACAAGGTGACGCAGATCGAACGATCGACAGGCGAAGCGTGCGGCAAGGTGATCCTTTTTGGCGAACACGCGGTCGTCCACGGAGCGCCGGCCATCGCCGCCGGAATCGAACGCGCGGCCTACGCAACGGCGGAGCCTTCCCCGACGGCTCGTTCCAGCCTGCGTATCGGGCATCGCGAGGTGCTCGCCCACGCGTCGTCATCGGATGATTTGGGTCGCGCCCTGCACGCGTTGCTCGACGTAGCGCCTCCTGCCGTTGCCTTGCGCATGGAAGCCCGAAGTCAGCTGCCGGCGGGTGGAGGGTTGGGAAGTTCGGCCGCCTTGGCCGTCGCTATCGCCAGGGCCGTGCAAGGGTTTGCAAAGACGAACGGACGCGATCCGGAGACCCTCGTGCTCGAACGAGCAGCCGCCTGGGAGCGAGTTTTTCATGGCAATCCTTCTGGCATCGACGCCACGGCCGCCGCGCGTGGCGGGATCTTTAAGTACACACGCTCGGAAGGCCCGACATCGCTTCATCCGCGCAAAGATATCGTGCTCTGCGTGGGTTTTTCCGGGATGCCCTCGTCAACTCGCGGCATGGTCGAGCTCATCGCCGCACGGATGCAGAAGGATCCGCAAATCGTGACCAACTCGATCGAAGCGATTCGTTCGGTCGTGAACGCGGCGGCAAGTGCGATCGAGGCCGGCGAACATGCAACGATCGGCAAGCTGATGGACATGAATCAGCTGGTTCTGTCGGGGTTGATGGTGTCGACCAGCGAGCTCGAGGAGATGTGTGCGCTTGCGCGGGGCCATGGAGCGCTCGGCGCGAAGCTCACCGGCGGAGGCGGCGGCGGCTCCGTCATCGCGCTCGTCGCACCTGTGTACCAGCCCGATGGAAGCATGGATCACGCGCAGGAAGACGCGGCGGCGACGCGCATCATCGACGCGTGGCGAAAAGCCAACCCTCGTTACGATGGGTTTGTCACGCGCATACGTGCCGACAAACGTTTCGTACCTACCGAAGGAGCAACCCCGTGACGCAGTGGACGGCAACGGCTGTCGCGCACCCCAACATCGCGCTCGCGAAGTACTGGGGAAAACGCGACGACGGCTTCAATCAACCGGCGGTACCGAGTTTGTCCGTCACGCTTGCCGGTATGGCGACAAAGACGACGGTCACGTTTGACGCGTCTTTCGACCACGACACGTTTTCGCTCGCCGGACAGCCCGTATCCGGCGGCCCGCTCGTGCGAGTCGTCGGACTTCTCGATCGCGTACGTCGTACGTCGGGACGAACGGAACGAGCTCACGTGGAGAGCGTGAACGACTTTCCGACGGCGGCGGGGTTGGCATCGAGTGCCTCGGGGTTTGCCGCTCTGGCTCTTGCGGCTGCTGCGGCGGCCGGAATCGATTCCGACGCGACCTATGTGAGTGATTTGGCGCGACGAACTTCTGTCTCGGCCGCACGATCGGCGTTCGGTGGGTTTGTCGAGCTTCCCGCAGGAAATCCAGGTGACGATGACTTGTCGGCGATCCCCATCGCGCCGCCCGATCATCTGGATCTGCGGGTCATTGTAGCGGTCACGAGCGAAGGTCCGAAAGACGTCAGTTCCACGGAGGGTATGAAGCACACGGTTCGTACGAGTCCGTATTATCCGGCGTGGGTTGCTTCGGCTCCCGAGGTTTGTCGGCGCGTACGAGAAGCGATCTTGCATCGCGATATGGAGTCGCTGGGAATCGCCGCCGAAGAGAGTGCGCTGGCGATGCATGCGTCGAGTATCGCCGCGCGTCCGGGCCTCATCTATTGGACCGGGGCGACTGTCGAAGTTCTCCACGAAATCCGTAGGTTGCGAGCTCGCGGGCTCGTTGCGTATGCGACGATCGACGCGGGTCCACACGTCAAAGTGCTGACGACAGCAACGGATGAAGCTCGCGTCGTCGAGGCACTGAGTGAACTGCAGGGGGTGAAACGAACGATTCCAGCGCTACCAGGTCTTGGTGCGCGTGTAGTCGATGTACACATACCCATGAGCAGAGGGAGCAAATCGTGATCGCTTGGGCCCCAGGCAAAATCGTCATCTCAGGCGCGTACTCGGTTCTCGAAGGAGCACCGGCACTCGTCGCCGCCGTGGATCGTTATGTCGTCGCCGATGGCAGCCGCAGAAGTGCGATCGTGAGCGAAGAGGTTCTCGCTGCTTACCGGTCAGGAGCGATCGACGTCGTTCCGTGGTTTGATGCCTCCGGATTACGCACTCGTTTGCCCGATGGAACGACGCGCAAGATTGGACTTGGTTCGAGTGCTGCGATTCTCGTCGCGTCGATCGCCGCGGTGTTTGCCAATCGGATCACGGACGAAGCCGAGCTGCGAAATGCGGTTTTTCCTGCCGCACTCGAGGCGCACCGTGAAGCGCAACCTTTGGGAAGCGGCATCGACGTCGCGGCAAGCACGTTTGGCGGCGTCGTTCATTGCGTTCGACGCGAAGACGGATCGCTTGACGTGACGCCGGCCAAACTTCCGGATGATCTGGTGCTCGAAGTGTTCACATGTCCCGCCGCTGCATCGACAGGACAGCTCCTCGAGAAGATCGAAGCGTTCAAGCAGACCGACGCGG
Organism: uncultured Polyangium sp.; assembly: GCA_964435055.1. Taxonomy (GTDB): domain Bacteria; phylum Myxococcota_A; class Polyangia; order Polyangiales; family Polyangiaceae; genus Polyangium. The sequence continues at coordinate 5,295 of CAYSYX010000462.1, forward strand.
CTACGTACCGGGCGCAGATGGACGCCGCCATGGCTGGAGCGCGCAGTGCCGCTGCGGCGCAGGACGCCGACACGTTCATCCAAGGCATCGGGGCGCAGATCGAGGCGTTGGGCAATCTCGGTCGGGCCGCGAGCGCGCAGATCGTCCTTCGCGCCGTCGCCGAGCTCAATACGCTGGCGAAAGCGGACGGCGCCGTGTTTGGTCCAAGTGGTGCGGGCGGAGGCGATATCGCTTTGTGGGTTGGCAAGTCGCGTCCCTCCGAAGCGTTTCTCGCTCGGGCAGCGTTCCACCGCCTGGAACCTCTAAGTCTCATGGTCGGCGCGCGAGGCTTGTACATTGGCTGATCGCGAGATGCCGACATGATGCGGCGTCGCAACTTCCTTGGTGCTCAAACCATGGATGGTCTCTTCGCAAATTCCCCTACGAGGTCCGCGTGAATCGTCATCGCCCCGCCATGCGAGCCATCCTTGCCTTGACGCTGTCGCTCGGACTTGGAGCTTGTGCCGATCCGCAAGTCGTTCGGGTCTACAACGGCAATCCCGTCACCGGTCGATTCATCCGCTACGAAGCGTATGCCGCGTATGGTCGAGGCCTCGAAGCGGAGCGTGACGGCTACTTTCGTGTCGCGGCGCGTTGGTTCGAAGAAGCTACGCAATACGATCCGGAGAGCGTCGAAATCTGGACGCGGCTCGGCGCGGCGTACTGCAATCCCGGTTGGCGCCGATTGAACGATGCGTACGTGGCGTTTACACACGCCGAACAGCTCGATGCGACCTACGAACCGCTGTTTCGTGAACGCGCGCGATGTGCTCGATCCGCGTCACGCGAGCAAGACGCGCTCGAGTTCGCCAAGCACGCGGTTCAGCTGGATCCGGATCAAGACGAAGCCGTCGTGTTGTATGCGGATCTGCTGCAAAAAGCAGGCAAGACCGACGAAGCCGCGAAGCTTCTCGACAGCCATCTCCTGCGCCATCCGAACTCCGTTGGTGGTTGGCAAGCTCGGTACGACTTGGCAAAGCAGCTGAAGCAACCGTTTGAGATGAAACGATCTGCCGAAGCGCTCGTAAAGCTCGCTCCGCGTTTGGCAGACAAGCTCGTGGCCGATGTGCCGACGCTCGCGCCTCTGGCCCAAGTCGACGAAGCTGTTCGTCAGGGCAATCTCGATGCCGCTCGCAAAGCCGCTCGACGGGCCCACATTCCGCCGGCGGAGCTTGCCGTGAGAGCGGTCGCGCTGGGCGCTCCGAAGCTCGCTCTCGAGCAAGCTGAACATGTGCTCGGTGCAGATCCGAGCAGTGGTGCGGCGCGCGTCGCGATGGCTTCCGCGAGTGATGCATTGGCGGACGCGCAACACATCACCGCAGCGCTCGAGGTTCATCCCGACGAACGATTGACGCAACTGTCACCTTTGGCGCGTCTCGTTTATGCCGACTTGCTGGCTCGACGTGCCGATCGAGAAGCTGCACGAGTTTTTGCAGGATCGAGCATCACGGACAAGACAAACGATCCTGTCCATGAAGCTCTACGATTGCACTTGCTGGGAAGAATTGGCGGGACGAACGCCGCGAGCGGCGGGACCTGATCAGGGCCGGTTGTCGGGCGGCTGGGGTTTGTCTTTGGGGGCGGGCTTCGGCGCGTCTTTGGGAGCCGTCTTCGGAGCATCCTTCGCGTCCTTCGCCTCTTTCGCCGAACCGGCGTCGTTTCCAGCGTCGGCACCGGCATCCGCAACGTCGTCTTTCTTCTTCGGATAGGTGAGCTCGAGGTCGAGCGTGTTCACACCTTCTTTGAGCTCCAACGATTGCTGGGCGTCCGTGTCGATCACGGGAAGGAACGCGGCGACATTGACCTTGCCCACGGGAATTCCCTGAATCTCGTACTGTCCGTCGAGCCCCGTCACGTCATACGTGGCGAAGTTGAGGACGAACACATCCGCGGCGAGAAACGGCTTCGGAAGTTCGTCCCGGAGCATGTAGTGCGCGTTTCCCTCCATCGCATACAGCTTTACGGCCGCGCCTCCGGGAACCGCCACCATCGTCGCCTTGCGCGGTGCGCCGTCGAGATACGGCATGTAACTCTCGACCTGGTCGATGTTCGCCACTTCGAGACGTTGGCCGAACGTGAGCGCGATGGTTCGACGTGAGACGGCGCATCCGTGGATGGTGACTTTCTTGGCCTCTTCTTTTGCCGGGACAAACTGCTTGTAACCGAGCACCGTGACGAGCACGTCGGCGGCGGCGTTGTCGAGACCAACGCGGAAGAGCTTGCCGTACGTAGCCGCGGCTTCTCCGCACTTGCCCGCGGGAAACGTGAAGTTTGTCGTGGGCGCAGGGTCACCCTTGATCCGAATGGTGCCTTTCAACGTAGCGGTCGGACCTTTGTAGGGT
>CAYSYX010000463.1:0-7657 GCA_964435055.1 uncultured Polyangium sp.
ATATTGGCAGGCGAGCCGCCTCGGGATTATTTGAAGCGCAGCGTATTGGGGCATCGAATTCCTTGTGTCGGTCGCGAACGCGATATGCGGTCGATGTTCGAATACATTCGCGAAGGATTCGAACAACCCGCGGCACGAGCGATTTTGATGGTAGGTCCGGCGGGGGTTGGAAAATCGCGGTTGCGTCTCGAATTGGTCGATCAGCTTTCGGCCGAGATTCCGGGATTGGTGACGATTTCGGGACGCGGTGATTGGCTTGGGGTCGGTTCCGCATCGGGGCTTTTGCGCGGGGCGGTGCGGGCCGCATTGCAGCTCGATACGGCCGAATCCGAGGCGCTCGAACGGGAGCGTCTTTGGGAAATCGTCGGCGTATGCGGACCTGCGGATACGCCGCGGGTCGCCTTGTGTCTCGGGGAAATGTTAGGCGTGGACTTTCCGGAGGTATCGTGGTCGCAATGGGAGCGAGCGCGCCGCGATCCGGCGTTCATGGCGGAGTCCATTCAAGAGGCATTCATCGATTTCGTGCGTGCGCGGGCGCAAATTGGTCCTTTGCTGTGGATTTTGGAAGATTTGCATTGGGGCGATTCGACCTCGGTGCGGTTGATTGATGCCGTATTGCGTGATTTGCCGGAGGCTCCCATCGTGGTGCTCGCGGTGGCTCGTCCGGAGGTGTACGAAGTTTTTCCAGGTTTATGGCAGGACAGGCATTTGCAGACGGTGCGGCTCGGGCGTTTGTCGAAAAAAGCTTCCGAGGCCATGGCGACGGCGATTTTGGGTGAAAACATCGATCGCGGGACGATCGAGACGATTGTGGAACGCGCCGACGGAAACGCGTTCTTCATTGAAGAATTGTCGCGGGCGATTGTCGAACGCAGGGCCGAACGATTGCCGGATACGATTGCGGGTATGGTCGAGACGCGCATCATGACGTTGCCGCCGGTGCAGCGGTTGGCTTTGCGTGCGGCCAGTATTTTCGGGCGCAAGTTTCGAATGAATGGGGCGGCGGCGTTGATTCAAGCGTCCCTTGGGGATGTGTCGGCTGTGGCGGTATATGAAGATTTGATCGATCGCGAATTTTTCGAGCGTCGAGCGGGGGCCAAACAAATGGGCCATGACGAACTCGCGTTCCGGCAGGCTCTGATTCAGCAAACAGCGTATGCGATGCTCACGCCGCGGGATCGCGTCGTCGGCCATAAACTCGCCGCCGTGTGGCTGGAAGGGGAAGGCGAATTGGATCGCGTGATCCTCGCCGAGCATTATGGTCGCGGCGGAGAGCCTGCGCGGGCCATCGGGCATTATCTTGCGGCGGCAAAACAAGCGTTGCAGGGGGGCGATGGTATCGTGGCGCTGGATCTGGTAAAACGGGCCCTCGCGTGCGGCGCGGAGGGTGAAACCGAGAATGCATGTTTGGCCATCCAAACGGAGGTTTTGCGTTTGGCCGGGGCTGAAGTCGTCCTGCAACATGCCGAAGGGTTGTTCGCTGCGGGGCGGGCCGAAGAAGCCAAGGTATCGTTGCGCAGGCTCGTGACGGACCTATTGGACGATGCCCGAGAATTGACGGATTCTCGCGCTCGGCAGCAGTTTTGGGAAAACGTCCCCGTGCGTGCGCGCATGTTCGATCTCGCCAAGCTTTGGGGCGTCAAGCGTACGTGAACGAAGGGAAAAACGTTCTTCGTGGCGATTTTGAGTTGACGCACCGGGGGTTTGCGGCGTAGGACGCCAACGGCGATTCGAAGCCCCAAAGGTTCAACCTGCCGGCCCGCGTTCGATGCGCCGCCGTTGATTTGATTCTTCGAAAGGAAGCCGAGAGAAATGTCTGTTCAAGCATTGCCCAATCGTGCTCGCGTGGTGGTCATCGGTGGTGGCGTCATTGGTTCTTCCGTGGCGTACCACTTGGCGCTCATGGGGTGCACGGACGTGGTGCTTTTGGAACGAGATCGCATCACGTCGGGTACGACATGGCACGCGGCGGGGCTCATGGTGACGTTTGGTTCGACGTCCGAAACTTCGACGGAAATGCGCAAATACACGCGGGATCTGTATTCGCGCCTCGAAGCGGAAACCGGGCAGGCGACGGGATTTCGTCCGGTGGGTTTCATTGAATTGGCAAAAGATTCGGACCGGCTCGAAGAATATCGGCGCGTTTCGGCGTTCAATCGGCATTGCGGTGTGAATGTGCACGAAATTTCGGCCAAAGAAGTGAAAGAATTGTTTCCTCTCGCCAATGTCGACGACATTCTCGCCGGGTTTTACGTGAAAGAAGACGGTCGGGCGGATCCCGTCGATGTGACGATGGCCCTCGCCAAAGGGGCCAAACTCCGCGGCGCCAAAGTCATCGAAGAAGTGTCGGTGATTGATGTGATTACCCATCGCGGTGCCGTCAAAGGCGTCCGTACGTCGCACGGGGACATCGAATGCGAATTCGTCGTCAATTGCGCGGGAATGTGGGCGCGCCAATTGGGTGCGCGCAACGGCGTGAACATCCCGTTGCAAGCGGCCGAGCATTATTATTTGATCACGGAAAAAATTGCGGAAATTCGTTCGTCGTGGCCGGTCATCGAAGACCCCGGATCGTACGGATATTATCGCGAAGAAGGCGGCGGGCTCATGATCGGTCTTTTCGAGCCCGTCTGTGCGCCTTGGAACGTCGGTCGAATTCCGGATGATTTTTCTTTTGGGAGCATCACCCCGGATTGGGAGCGCATGGGGCCGTACGTCGAGACGGCGATGAAGCGTGTGCCGATTTCTCTGCAAACAGGCGTCAAAAAGTTCTTCTGCGGACCCGAGAGTTTTACCGCGGATCTGGCGCCCATCGTCGGAGAAGCACCGGAAATCAAGAATTACTTCGTCGCCGCGGGATTGAATTCGATCGGTATTCTCACCGGAGGCGGCCTCGGTCGCGTGCTCGCGCATTGGATCCTCACGGGGCGGCCGGATGTCGACATCACGGGGATGAACATCGATCGCTTGCACACGTACCAGAACAATCCCGAATATCGCAAAACCAGGACGGTGGAATCGCTGGGTATGGTGTATCAATGCCATTATCCGACGCGATCGATGCAAACGGCGCGAGGAGCCAAAAAGTCGGCGATTTATGATCGGTTGGCGGCCAAAGGCGCGTATTTCCGCGACGTGAGCGGCTGGGAAGGAGCCGATTGGTATGCCCCGGCCGGCGTCAAACCCGAAGTCACGCAATTGTCGTGGGGAAGGCAATCGTGGTTTCCGTATTGGGAAGCGGAACATCGAGCGACTCGAGAAGGCGTCATCTTGATGGATATGTCCTTCATGGCAAAATTCATCGTGCAAGGACGCGATGCCGGGCGCTTGTTGAATTATTTGTCCGCGAACGATGTGGACGGGAAAGCCGGAACCATCACGTACACGCAATGGTTGAACGAAGGCGGCACCATCGAAGCGGATTTGACGGTGACGAAGCTCGGCGAAGAAAAGTATTGGGTCGTCGCGTCGGATACGGCTCATCGGCACGTCGAAACGTGGATGAAGCGGCATATCGGGCACGACGACCACGTCTTCGTGACGGACGTGACGAGCGGTTTTGCGCAAATCAACATTCAAGGTCCGCGGTCACGCGAGCTGCTCCAATCGATCACGAGCGAAGATCTTTCGAATGAAGCGTTTCCGTTCCGATCGGCGAAGGAGATCGACATCGGGTTTGGCCGGGCGTTATGCGTGCGCATTACGTACCTGGGGGAGCTTGGGTACGAGCTGTACATACCGACGGAGCAGGCGCTGCATGTGTACGATCGCATCGTCGAGGCTGGAAACGAGTTTGGCTTGGTGCATGCGGGGCTCAAGGCATTGGCGAGCTTGCGCATGGAGAAGGGATACCGTGATTACGGGCACGATATCGACAATACGGATCCTGTTTTCGAGGCGGGGCTCGGATTTTTCGTGGACTTGAAAAAGCCGGGCGGGTTTTTGGGCAAGGAAGCAGTGCTCGCGAAAAAGGCTGCCGGGCCGTTGAAACGACGATTGATGCAAGTGTTGGTCAAGGATCCCGAGCCGCTCATGTTCCATGCGGAAATCGTGTATCGCAATGGTAAACCCGTCGGATATGTCCGCGCCGCTTCGTATGGCCATACGCTCGGAGGCGCGGTGGGGCTGGTCATGGTCGAAGCCGGCGAACCGATCGACGCCGCGTACGTCTCGAGCGGTGTGTGGGAAGTCGACATTGCCGGGCGTCGTTATCCCGCCGAGGCTTCGCTCAAGCCATTCTACGATCCCGATATGAAGCGCGTTCGCGCATGAGCAGTTTTGTTCCGGACAAACCAATGCCGAAATCCTGATCCGGTCGCCGTCCGTCGACTTGCCCGTGGTGGTCGTCCGGGACGATTTTCGTGAAAAATTGCAGCGAAATGGTTCGGTCAAGCGCGAAAAAACCTGCGCGTCGGCGCATTTTTTTCTTGATTTGATGGTTGCCGAGCGGTTAAGGTCGGCCGTGAGCTCGTTTCGAGGAGGAGTCATGCCGCCGTATCGATTTGCGAAAGTTGCCGCCTTAGGATTGGGATTGGCCGTAACGGGACAATGTGCTTTGTCATCAACGGTCGCGTGGGGAGCGGACGCAGCGGACTTGGACCGAGTCAAGGCCGGACTGCAAAAAATGCAGAGCGATACGAAGAAGCTCAGCTATCAGCAGAAGACGTGGGAAAAAAAGGGAACCGAAGAGTCGGCGTTTCGGGCGGAATGTTATTGGATGGGGCAGACCACCATTCGCATGGATATCGTCGAAGGAAGCGGCAAAGGCGGCGTGGCCATTCTCAAGAATGGCAAGGTGACCGGCTTTTTGAAGGGAATCTTGTCGTTCGCCAAGATGACCTACGACCCGAAGGACAAAGCGGTCTTGGGATTGCGTGGGGCGGGGATGCCCGACGCCGGCTTCATGGATGACGTGAAAATCATCTTGTCGAAATGGGACAATGGCAAGGTGACGTTCAGCGGCGATTCGGCGGTCATCGATTACACGGGGCCGGACAAACTGCCGATGAAGATGTGGGTCAAGAATGACGGTTCTCAAGTGATCAAGACCGAGACGTACGAAAACGGCGCAATGGTCATGCGTTCGGAATACAGCAAGGTGAATTTCGCGGCGTCGTTCGATTCGAAGCAAATTTTCGATCCGTGAAGGGTTCGGCCCGGCGCGATTGCCCGGACAATCCATTCCAATAGCCATCCGAATCCTTGATGCCCCCCCCAGCCAAACCTATTCCGCTTTTCCTCGTCGCTTTGCTTTTCGTAGCTTCCGGGGCGGCCGGGCTCATCGATCAGGTTTGTTTCTCCAAGTACCTCACCGAAATCGTCGGCGCTACGGCGCAAGCCGTCAGCGCCGTGCTCGCCGCGTTCATGACCGGTTTGTCCCTCGGCGCGTACCTCGGAGGCCGTTTTTCCCGACGTACGAAAGTCCCTCTGGTCATGTATGGCGTGCTCGAAGTGCTCGTCGCGTTGGGGGTGGCGCTTTCCCCGCTCGGGTTTGCCCTGATTCAACCCGCGTTCGTATCCCTCGCACGCCTCGTTCCCGGCTCACCCATTCTCCTCAGTTTGCTGCGCTGGTTGTTCGCGATGCTCGTCGTGATTGTCCCGACAACCGCCATGGGAGCGACTCTTCCGCTCTTGGCGCGGCTCGTCGAAGAGCGTCATCGAACCGAGCGGCGGCGGGCCTTGGGGATCTTGTATGCCGCGAATACGCTTGGAGGAGCGATCGGCGCCGTTGGATCGGCGTATCTCATTTTGCCGCAGTTGGGTTTGAGCAAAACGACGCTTGCCGCTGCAGCGACGAGCCTGCTCGTTGGCCTTGCGGCCATTGTCTTGGGCCGTCGACACGTTTCCGATCAGCCCGCCGAAACGCTCGTAACCATCGATGATTCACCATCGAAATCGTTGTTATCGGACGAACCCGATGAACGGGCGTGGGTATTGGACACCGTGGCGTTCGCGTCGGGCGCGTTGGTGCTCGCGTGTGAGGTTTTGTTTACGCATTTGCTGGTGCTCGTGGTGGGAACGAGCGCTTATGCGTTCGGGCTCATTGTTTTCATTTTTCTCGTCTGTTTGTTTCTCGGAGCTTCGTTGGCTCCTTTGGTTGACCGCCTATTACGCGGGTCCGCCTTGGCGATTGGTTTGTCCGCTGCATCGTTGGCGCTCGTCTTGACGATACCGCTTTGGGATTCTTTGCCCGGGTATTTTCGGGGCATGGGTGGTCGAGTGGTCACGTTCGAGGGGCGAGAATTCGTTCGGGCGACGGCGGCATTCGTGGCGCTTGTTTTGCCCACGACGCTCATGGGTTTGTCTTTCCCGTTGTTGCTGCAACGAGTCGCTGCGCGCAAGGATGCCGGTGTATTCGTGGGTCGAGCGACCGCGATCAACACTGTCGGGTCGGTTCTCGGTTCATTGCTTGCCGGATATTGGCTCTTGCCCGCGCTGGGATCGCAGCGATCCATTTTGGCGGTGGCCTTGATTTTCGGCGGTATGGCGACGCTCGTGGCCGTATCCACGATGTCGAAATCACGGACGGGGCGCATTGCGAAAGTCACGGCGGTCCTGATATCCGGAGCGAGCGTCTCGGTCGGTTTGCGATCGGCTCCGTGGAATTTGGGAGAGCTCACGGGGGGTTATCACGTATATTTCGATTATGGTCGCGGGGCGGAGAACATTGTTTACGTGGCGGAGGAAGTTCAAGGCGGCGTAACGACGGTAACCGAGAATAACGGTATTCACACGTTGCTGACGAATGGCAAATTCCAAGGTAACGATGGGGATGAAGTCCACGCGCAACGGTTTTTTGCGCATTACCCGGTGCTGTTCGTCCCGCGTATGGACCGGGCGCTCGTGGTGGGTCTCGGCACGGGAACCACGCTCGGGACCATTTCCGCGTATCCGTTCCGGCATATCGACGTCGCGGAAATATCGCCGTCCATCGTGAAAGCGGCGCGCACGTACTTCGGCGGCATCGGCGCCGATGCGTTGGATGATCCGCGCGTATCGTTGCACATCGCCGATGGGCGAAATCATTTGCTATTGGCCGATGGGCGCTACGATTTGATCGGAATTGAATTGACGAGCGTTTGGTTTGCCGGGGCGTCGAGCCTTTACAGTCGTGAATTCTATCGATTGGTGAAGACGCGTTTGGCAACGGATGGCATTTTGCAGCAATGGATTCAGCTGCATCATATCTACCCGCGAGATCTGGCGACGGTGCTCCGCACATTGCGCCTCGAATTTGCGCATCTGGCATTGTTTTACGGCGGAGGGCAGGGCATCTTGGTCGCGTCGAATGCGCCGCTATCGGCGTCGAAAAGCAAGCTCGATGCATTGGAAGAATCGCTGAAGGGGTTTGCTCGTCCCGGCCGTCCCTTGTCGACACTTCACGGAGATATCCTCGTACTTGGCGAAGGCATTGATGCATTTATCGCGGATGCAGCTCGAGGTTCCGGCGTCCCCGTCGAATCGCTCGTCGCGACCGACGATAACCTGGTGCTCGAATATTCGACGCCGCGGGGCAATGTGCTGAGCTGGGATTCGCGTGAAGAAATGGTCCAGCGGCTCTTGAAGTATCGCGATCGCAGCAAAAACGCGGCGCTGATGGGGCCTTAACGCCGCAGTTGAGGCAATTTGGGGTTTCACCCCAAACCCGACCAGGGAC
>CAYSYX010000464.1:0-7656 GCA_964435055.1 uncultured Polyangium sp.
GCGGAGTGAGTGGGCGAGGCTCGGGGGAGCACGCGAGATGCAACGAAGCGAAGAACCACGCAGCGTAAGTGATGAGCACGGCGACGGATCACGCGAGGACAAACCATTGTCTCCGGGAACGGTCGTCGGCAACTACGTCATCGAACGACGCATCGCCCGTGGAGGCTGCGGATCGGTTTACTTGGCGCATCACGAGACGAATGCCGAATTCGTCGCGGTGAAAATATTGCATCCGACATTGGCTCCGCTGCCGAAAATGATCGGCCGATTCATCCGCGAAGTGGAGCTCTTGCGGCGGCTGCGCCATCCGCACATCGTCGAAATTCGGGAAGTCGGGAGTTTGCCGGATGGAACGCCCTTTTTCGTCATGGACTATTTGCCCGGATTGACGCTCGACGGGTTGCTCGCGACCCGAGGACGTTTGTCGCCGGAGGAGGCGTTGGTGATCATGGAGCCCATTTGTGCCGCGTTGGCATCGGCGCACGCCGCGGGCATTGTTCATCGCGACGTAAAAGCCAGCAATGTCATGGTGATAGATGCGGCGCACGGGGACGTGAAGTTATTGGATTTCGGCATCGCGAAACTCGTCGAACCCACGACGGCGGGTTCGGGCCTCACCTCCGTCAATCGCCAAATAGGAACGCTGACGATCATGGCGCCCGAACAGCTCTTGTGCGCCCCCGTCGACGCGCGCACGGACGTGTATGCCCTCGGAGCATTGCTGTATCGATTGCTCACGGGACGATTGCCTTTTGAATCATCATGGCCCGGCGAACTCGTGCGCAAGCATTTGGAGGAACCGGCGCCTCGACCCAGCGAACGCGCGCCGTTATCGCGAGAACTCGACGCGGTCGTCTTGCGGTGCCTGGAAAAACGCCCGGAACGACGTTACGAATCCGTGCACGCGCTCATGCACGCCTTGCGTCACGCCATTTCCGCGGGAACGACGCATTCGAGTCAAATGGAGACGTCGCGCTTCGCCGTGGGAATTTATGTGGAAATACGCCTGCGGGCCGACATACACGACGATCCCGATACGCTCGACGCGGAAATCGAACGCATTCTCTCCATGACGGAGGAACGCATGCGCGGGCATTCATTTACGATTTGCTCGAGCACCAGCGCGGAGGTGCTCGGTATACGACTCCTGTCGCGGGAACAATTCAAGTGGCTCGGGGAACGGAATGCGGCGTTGCGCTTCGCCTTGGATTTACATGACGAACTGATTCATCGGCATCTCAGCGACGCGCGCGTGCACGTGAACATATCGGCGCACGCCGGTGACGCTTTGGTGCACCAGCAGAGCGAAAACGAAGCCGAAATCGTGGGCGGACCGCTGAGCCGCGCCGGCGACTGGGCCGCATCGGAAGAAGCACCCGCCTTGTGCGCAACCTGGGAAATGCTCGACGGACTCGACGATTTCGAAGCCGCTCCAGGCCCCGACCCGCTCGTGCTCGTCAATCGACTCACCCGCAAATAGTTTTACACAACACACCAATACAATATGGCGAAACACGTTTTGCTCGCCAATAACATTTTAATTATCCATGTAAAACCAGTTACATCGTGCCAAACCAATTATATTGGCCGCGTAAAACCAATTATTTCATGACGCGCGACGCATGGCGTCATAACCCCTTCGTAAACGCCGAAATTTTCAAAAATGAAGCAAAAAAGACTGGTAGCGTCGGCGGCTCGTGCCGGAGCCGAAAATCGGCCCTTGTACAGGACAAACCTTTGTCGATTGACGCATGACGCGCGGCGTCACGGGGCGCGGCGAAATGGCGAAAATTTCCAAAAATAGACCCCAAACGACTGGGAGCAGGGTAGCATCCGTCCGGGAGCCAAAAACATGTCCGGATTCGGCTGGCTGCACCTCACCGACCTCCACGTCCGCTTCCACGGAACTCTGTGGCAACGCCCACGTTTCCGCGACGAACTCGAACGGGACCTCGCCAAAATCGTTGAAAAGACTCGTGGCATCGATGTAATACTGATCACGGGTGACCTAGCGCTCTTGGGACTCGAGAGCGAGTTCGTGATGGTCACGGAGGGGCTGTCGAGTTTATGTGATTTTTTGGAGAAATTCGGACCTCGCCCTTCGGTGCTGGCGGTGCCGGGAAACCACGATTTGGTGAGGACTTCGCGGACGGCGGCTGCGGATCCGGCGCTTTGGGAAGCCGATCAAGACGGACGAAATGCATTTTTCTCCGATCCCACTCATCCGCAGCGCATTGCGGTGACGACGGCGTTCACGCCATTTTCGCGGTGGCTCGAAGCGTTTCGGGAACGTTCCCCGGGGAGCGCGAATTTGACCATCACCGAAGGTTTGTTGCCCGGGGATTTCGCGGCGACGTTGCAGAAAAGTCGTCGACGGTTTGCGTTGATTGGTCTGAACACCGCATTTTTGGAGCTTGGCGGACACAATGCCTTCGGGGCGATCGATATCGATTCGCGGCAAATCATCACCCCTGCGGCATCCATCGACGATTTCATCCGGGCCCACGACGGGGCGATTTTATTGACGCACCATTCGCCCGAAGCTCTTTCGCCGACCGCGCGGGATCGTTTGTCAAAGCAAATCGCCCCTCGAGGTCGATTCGGGCTGCATTTGGCGGGCAGTTTGCGCCGAAACCCACCTCCGGTCGACGCGGCGCACGCGACGCTCTTCGTGGGGTATCCATTTTCCGGCAATATCGATAACGATGCGAAACGCGGTTATGCGGCCGGACGGGTGGATGTCGACGAATTCGGCAATTCGATCCATGTCTCCATTTGGCCGCGGCAATTGTCGTCCGTTCGCCGGGAGCTTTTTTTCGGCCCGGATCCGGCGTTCGGAAATCAGGAATGCATCGTTCGCACCATGCCGCTCGCGCATCTGCGCCCTCATTTGGTTACGCTGGCTCCGGCGGCCGCGGCCGTTACCCCGAAAAGCGAATATCTTGTCGCCGCAGATTCGAATGCGGAAAACGACGCCCTCTCGGGGCTCGCGGACGACGAATTTGGAACAAACCCGCCGGGCGGTCATTATCCCTTCGATACGTCGCGCGAAGGCGGCTCCGAACCTCCCGCGGCGGAGTTGGTCAACAGACGCCGTGATTCGGAGGAACCGGAGACGGCTCCCGTGCCTACGACGTTCACCGACCCGAGTCGATTGCAAAAGTCGGCAAAGGTCAGCGTTCATGTTCGGGATGCCAAACCGATTGCCCCTGGCGCTGCCATTGCTTCGGCTCCGCCCACGGCTTCTCCGACGGCGATCCCCGCCCCGCCGCCCGCGATGGCGCGCGTCATGCCGATCACGGTTTCGCCGCCCAAAGAATCGTCGACGCGAATCGTCGCGTCTCGCCGCGTGCATCGGGACAAACCTCCGATCACGGTTTCGCCGCCCAAAGAATCGTCGACGGCGCAAACGTTACCTTCCGGGGGAATGGCGCAATCGAGTGCCTCGGGTAAGGAGCCCGCGACGCTGCGTTTCGCGCCGGGAATGACGTTTGCCGGAAGTGTCACCACGGGGGTTTTACCGACCCGACGCGTGATTTTTTCGCCCGATGGAAACTCGTTGGTTTTCCTTTATGCCAACGGCGTCGTCAATACGTGGAACATCGTCACGAGCGCCGTGGAATGGACGGTCAACCTCAATCATCGCGAATGCTTCGATCTTTGTTTTTCACCGAGCGGGCAATTTTTGGCGGTACGTTCCCCGGAAAAACTCTTCATTCTCGACGGTCGAAATGGCGCCGTCGTGCGCCAAACATCGCTCGGAGGCCCGGATTCCGCCGGTCTTTCGTGGTCTCCCAACGGCATCATCGCCACGGGTGAACCGGATGGGCGAATTCTGTTTTTCGATGCCGACGACCTCGCTCATCTCGGATATCTCGATCACGGATTTTGCCCCCATGGAGTCTTGGCGCTGGTGTTTTCTCCCGATGGAGATTGGCTCATTTCCGGCGGCAAAGGCGAAGGAACCGTGGCCATTTCGTCCGTTCCCGCGGGCGTCTTGGCCGATCGCGCGTTCACCCGGGCGACGCCATATCATGCCGGTCCGGTGCTCGATTTTGCATTTCGACCGCAATCATTGCACATAGCGTCGGCGTCGAGCGACGGGACGATCGTGATTTTCAGCCTGCAAAATGGTTCGCTCGTCACGCGCCTCGAAGGCCACAAATCGGCCGTCGTGCATATTGAATTTTCCTTCGACGGGCGTCTTTTGGTGTCGCGCGCGCATGACGGCACGATCATCGTGTGGAGCACGGATTCGTGGGAAGTCGTTCTTCGATTTCAACACTTTTCGCCGCTGTCGCCCAATCCCATTTTTTCGCCGGTGGCTCACTTGCTGGTCTTGCCCACGTCGACCGGCATCGGCGTCGAATTGATTTCCCTCGACCTCGATGCCTTGCTGCATCGTCCCTCGACGGAGAAGACGTTGCACACCGTGACCGCCAAAGTGGTTTTACTGGGCGAAGGCGGTTCGGGAAAAAGCTGCTTGGCGCTGCGTTTGGCCGAAGATCGCTACGTCGAACAGCCGCCCACGCACGCCATGCGCTTTTGGACGATCTCCGCCGATCGCATTGCCGCCGATCCTGTTGTCCAGAAAAACCACCGTCGCGAGCTCGTGGTCTGGGATTTGGCCGGTCAAGACGAATATCGCCTGGTTCATCCGCTCTTTTTGGCCGACACGCAAATGGCCGTCTTGGCCTTCGAGCCGCGGCGGGGCAATTCGGCCGAGCCCGAGGTGACCACGTGGAACGATCATTTGCTCGACGATGAAAACCCCGCCAAACCTCCCGAACGGTTGCTCGTGGGCACGAAAGTGGACGACGATCGGGCGCCGGAAGATCGCGAGGCCATTGAACGATTACGTCGGCGCACGGGAGCGCTCACGTATGTGGCCACGAGCGCACGTACGGGGCGCGGGGTGACGCAATTGCGACAAACCATCGTGTCCGCCATTGATTGGACGCGCGTCGCGTCGACCAGCCGCCCGGTGGTCTTCGAACGCATTCGCGAACATATCGACCGCGTGCGACAAACGGGCCGAATGATCCTGCCTTTGGCCGAAATCGAAACGGAAATGGCCGCCCGCGGGGACCTTGAATTGCACGACGTCGACAAGGAGACGATCAAAACGGTCGCCTTGCATTTGGCACGTCAAGGCTTCGTAGCGTTGGTGCGTTTGACCGATGGAACCTTGGCGCTGGTTTTACATGTCGAACAAATTGCGCGTTACGCCGGCTCGTTGGCCTTGTTGGCGCGAAAGAACCCGCATGGAGTACCGGCGCTGGAAATTGCGTCCTTGTTTGGTCCAAGCGCTCGATTTCCGGGCATCGCCAACAGCGACAGGCTGCGCAAAGATCAAGAGCTCGCGGTGCTCGACAGCGTCATCGGTCTGCTCATCGAACGAGGCATGGCGTTTTTGCACGAAGGGTTATTGGTTTTTCCCGGAGCGTTTCCCACCGAAAAAGGGCCTGACGGTCCGAACGATCGGGTCTTCGTTCCGGCGATTCGTTATGAGATGAATCGTTCGCCTGCCGAGGTCTTCGCTTCGACGGTGGCGGCGATCGCGATGTCGCGTCGTTTCGGTCCGGCTCGTTTGGGCGCGGGTCGCGCGGACTTCGGGCGCCTCGACGAAGGTTTGTCACGGATTTCCATTGAATCGGCGACGAACGGGAAAATGCGTTGGGCGTTGGCGTTGGCGTTCTCGGCGGAAGTGCCCGACGATTTGCGGCGACTGTTGGCCGGCTTTTTGGAAGACCACCTCAAGCTCTGCGGCGTCCAGTTCATTGAAAAGCAAACAATCCGGTGCGTGTGCGAATATCAATTTCCGCATGAAATCGTGGAAAAACGCTTGGTTACCGGTTTGTCCGACGTCGGCTGCCCGGAATGCGACACGCGCACGCCGCTCGTACCGCGCCAAACCGACGAAGGAGCCTTGAGCGAACCTATTTTGGCTTTGCGTAAAGCCACCGAACAACGCCGGGACGAAAGTGTCCATACCGTGCAAATGACCATGACGACCGCGCGTATTTCCGAAAAAAATCCCCTGCCCGACCTCCGCATTCTGCATTTGTCGGACTTGCACATTACCCCGTCGTGTGATCCCGATACGTTGCTCGGGCCGTTGCTCACGGATTTGCGGGATCGTCACGAAGGTTTGTCCCTCGAAAAACTGGACTTCATCGTGATTTCCGGGGACATCACCAATCGAGCTTCCCCGGCGGAATTCGAAAAAGCACGCATCGTCGTCTCGACGTTGGCCCAAAACGTGGGTTTGTCCGCCGGGCGCCTCTTGATCGTGCCCGGCAACCACGACCTCGATTGGGAATGCAAGGTGTACGATTTCAAGAAAAAGCGGCACGTCGATCCGAAGAAACTGGTCGAGGGATCGTTCGTGGCCCAAGGTGATGGATATCTGCTGCGTGATGACGCGAAATATCCCGAGCGATTCCACAATTTTTCGCATCACTTCTATCACCCGCTCCTGCTCACCGAATACCCGCTCGATCCGGCGTCGCAAGGTTTGCCCACCCTCTTCGCCACGGAAAAACTTCAATTCTTCCTGTTTAATTCGGCCCATGAAATCGACGAAGAATTCCACGATCGGTCGGGGCTCGCGCCCGGAGCCATTGCTCGAGCTTTGGATGCGGGCCGTCGGCAGGAGCGTGAAGCGCGTGAACGCGGCGAGCTCGGTCCCAAGGATTCCGTATTGAAATTGGCGGTTTTTCACCATCCCGTCTCGGGAAACGAAAAGATGCTCGACGTGGCATTTTTGGAGCAATTCCGGCGGCACGACATTCGCGCGGTTTTTCATGGCCATGTTCACGAAGAACGCGTGGCCATCGAGGGGCATCTTTCGCCCAATCGGCAATTGCACGTCGTGGGAGCGGGAAGTTTTGGCGCGCCGGGTTCGCATCGCCCCGAATCCGTGCCGCGGCTGTACAATCTGATCACCATTTCGCGCGATTTGCAGCGTATGCGCGTGGATACGCGTTGTTTGCGCAAGCCCACGGGCGCATGGGAGGCGTTTGCAGTTTGGCCGGGCAATGCACCCGGCGAAAAACGCGCCTATTACGAAGTCGAGCTGAAGTAGGTCGGGACGGAAGCGACAACGACCACCACCAACCCAGTCCGATCTTCGGCTGCCAAACCTCGAGCGCGGAACGATCAATTTTCTCTTGAGCCGTTCGACGTTTCGAGCGATGCTCGCCGGCATGAGACCGACGTATCGAATGACGTTCGCCGCGATGGGATTGTTCGTTTTTGCGGCAGCGGGCTGCAAAGGAAAAGACGAAAACGCCGAAAAAGCGGCTGCGGAAAAGAAGGCTCTCGAAGCCGCGCAAGCCGAAGTCACCAAGTCCGTGGGGCTGATCTCCGCGTATTTGCCTTACACGGACGATCCCGGCGCGAAAGAAAAATTCGCCACGAAGCGCCGCAACGATATGCAACGTGCGACCGAGCAGGCGGCCAATGAAATTCGCCACGTCGCCAATGGCGCCCGACAACGCGTCGATAAGGGGGATTCGCCGACCACGAAGGCGCTCGCCGATGCCTTCGCCGCCATTTCGACGGCGTGCACCGATGCGAATGAACAACCCAAACTCGACGGCTGCAAAGCAAAAGTAAAGGCCCTCGATGAAGTGCTTGGGAAGTACGAAGCCG
>CAYSYX010000465.1:0-2355 GCA_964435055.1 uncultured Polyangium sp.
GGGTGAAGTCTGGTGCGGCGGGTTTTACGTTTACACGCAATCGGGCGCGTTTTGGCATTTGGAAGAAAGCACCGAAGAAGGCTCCGTCGAGTCATGGGTTTATGGCGACAAAACCACAATCTCGCGCCGGCGTACGCTTTCCGTCGAACGGCTGACCGAGCTCTTGACGCATTATCTCCGATCGGAAAAACGTCCCCCAGGTCGTTGGGTGGACGATAGGGGACAAATCGAAACCCCGGAAAAACCAAAACCGTTTCAGGGCTCCGCACCGCGTGCGAGAGGTCGCTTCTCGCAGGCATTGGTGCAATTTCTCGAATCCGGCGATCGACGCAGCCCACCGGATCAGAATGTGCTCTCCTTGATTGGCCTCGTTCGCGACGATGATCTGGCCGCTTATCTTTACGCGGTGGCTCATTCCTCGGCCTTGCATTCGGTAAAACTGCACGATTTTTGGCCGCGCACGCCCGTATTTTCTCATGGAAACGTGCAGCTCGGAACGCTGGCCGGTGGCGAGCCGGTGTTTTACGACAATGGCAAGGTCGTCATGGTCGACGAAGAAGGGCAGCGTGAAGTGTATTCAGGCCTCGAACGATTCATCGATGAATGGGTTTCGCGGGCCCGAGAAAATGGCGAAACCACGTGCCTGGATGCATTGCTGTCCAACCGATGACCGCCCGAAGCGGGCTTGCAATTCATTCACGTGCGGGCTTCCGTGCCCACATCTTCAGCCATCCACGATGAGCGAGCAACACGTGACGGCTCCTTCCGCTTTCGCCAGCTCCGACATATCCACCAATTCGATCCTCGAGACAAACTTGGCGATTCTTTCGAGGGTTCGCGGAAATGCCTTCGGGTACACGAGCGCATCCTTTACGCGTAAGGTATTGGCGGCGAATGGTTCGTCTGGGTGGACATGGGCAAACTGCAATCCGACGAAGACGTCCGGATTCAACCATTGGGTATTCACGAGCAGCACATCGTCCGCAATCGCTGTCGCAGCGGTTTTGAGATGCAAACAGCCTGTCAGCGGCACGCCCACGACCGAATAACCAAGCGGAGCCACGATTGCGCGTAGACCTTCGATACCAGCCGCATCGCTTCGTGTCGACAGACCGACGTAAATGGTTTTACCTATGCGAAGAACATCGCCGCCGTCGATGGTCCCGGGCTCTGTGATCCACGCGAGCGGTCGATATCGTTCCAACGCCCGAGCAATGCCGGCGACTTCCGGTCGGCGTGACGCTGCACCGGGTCGCATCATGATCGCGAGTTCGTCGAGGACCACCGCCGTATCTTCGACAAACACCGCATCGGGCAAATCCGCCTCGGCGGGCAATGCCACCACCGACACTCCAAGCCGAATCAGCGCCTGTTCGTAAGCTTCATGTTGGAATTTGGCGACTTCGAGGTCGATCGGTACGCGTTCGATATGCGTGAGTTCACACTGGGCAAACGAGGGGCTCACGGCGCGGGTAATGGCGATGGTCATGGGATACGAGTTTCTTTCAAATGGAAGTTTGGTTTTACGCCTTCGTCGCCAATCCTTGCACACCCGCACGGGCGAGCGTCGGCAAGGGCAAAGATACTTCGCGTAGGTTGCTCGCGTCAAACCCCGCCTTGTCCAATGCTTGGGTTACGTCTCGAATCGGATCGCATCCACCGAGTAACGTCATCCAAATGGGCCGCAGGCGAGTTTGCCAACGCAAAATATCCGGATCGGGGCTCTTGACGTGTTCGACCAGACGAACCGTGCCGCCCGGACGCAAAACACGGTGGACTTCGAGCAGCACGCGGTCAAGTTTGTCCACGGAGCAGAAGACAAACGTGACGATGACGGTGTCGAAGCTGCCCGCGTCGAATTGCAGATGCTTGGCGTTCCCGTCGACGACCTGAACACGCGCGCGAACGTCCGTTGCTTGCGCGCGTGTTTGGGCGCGTTGGCGCATGCCTTCGGCGGGCTCGATGGCGACCACGTCGGCGTTTTCGTCATAATGGCGAAAGTTCAGGCCCGTGCCGGCACCGATTTCCAACACCCGGCCTTGGGCTCCTCCGACCACGTCGGCGCGTACGGACGACATCGTGTCGCCGAGAATGAAATCGTTGATGCGCGGGAAAACGATGTTGTCGAAGAACTTCACGCGACGCAGTGTATCGTCGGTCGAGCACGAAATGCAACGTTGCGCGCGTGGCTCTCGGCGTCCAGTGACTTTGCGGCGAGTGGCTCTCGTCGTCCAGCGACTTTGCGGCGAGTGGCTCTCGTCGTCCAGAGACTTTGCGGCGAGTGGCTCTCGTCGTCCAGAGACTTTGCGGCGAGTGACTCTCGTCGTCCAGCGACTTTGCGGCGAGTGGCTCTCG
>CAYSYX010000465.1:2455-7628 GCA_964435055.1 uncultured Polyangium sp.
GTCCAGCGACTTTGCGGCGAGTGGCTCTCGTCGTCCAGCGACTTTGCGGCGAGTGACTCTCGTCGTCCAGCGACTTTGCGGCGAGTGGCTCTCGTCGTCCAGCGACTTTGCGGCGAGTGGCTCTCGTCGTCCAGTGAGTAGACGCCGAGATTTACCTGGTAACGGTATCGTTGAAGCGGAGATCTGTGCGGCTGCTTGAAGCGTGCCGATCCGAATCAGCAGGGAAGGGGATCAGTAGATCGCAATGCGCTCGATTTCGAACCAACCGTTCGCGGGCATGCCGAGCACGTCGTTGAATCGAATGACCGGATCGACGCGGATTCCGTTGATCATGCCTTGCCAAGGCTCGGCGGGCATCATGGGAATCACGGTGAGGTCGTAGCTGAGATCCTGGAATGCGAACAGGAATGAGCCGGGAATCGTGAAGCTGCGATTCTTGTCCCACGATCCATAGTTGGAATCCCAGAAAATGGCCGGATCGTCATTCTGGTTGTTGTTGCTCGTGCGCACGCGGACTTCGATATGCTTGAATCGAGTCGCATCAATGGGTTGCGGGAAGTAGTATTGGACGTTCGGGTCGATACCCGCGGCCAAACCATCCAGGCGCAAGACGCCATTTTGCACGCTCGCGGTCGCGGTTGCATTCTTGTCATTGGCAACCCAGCCTTCGAGGTCCCCGGTATTCGAGAAAAGCCATTCGAAGACGTCATTACCCACGACCGACCACTCGTCGAGGACTGCGTTGGGGGACAGCGTCGCCTTGAGTTTGATGGTTGGGTACGTAATGGGATTCAGGTCCCACAACCGAATGGTGCGGCTCGTGAATCCCATCGAATTGCCGGGAATGACGCTGTCGGGGATCGGGTTGTCGTTCGCATCGAGGATTTGGATCGTAATCGTTCCCGTGCCGATGACTTGCACCTTCTCCCAATACTTCTTTCCGTCGAACATCGAGAAGTTGATGGGAATGCTGATCATCGAGCCGAAACCCGAGCTCGTGTAATCCAGTTTGGCCGTCCAGAGATTGCTCAATCCCGAGCAGCCGCCTGCGTCGACGCCGCTCGTGGTGGTGAACGAAAAGGTCGTCGAGCCGTCGTTCACGTAGTTACCGATGTTTGTAATGTTGTAGTTCGACGAAGCGGTGTTGCACGTAAAGGGATCGTGCGTTCCAAGCGTCATGCCTTCAATGCCGACCGTGGCAGCTTCGCCCCCGGAGGAGCCGCTGTCGAAATCGCCTTGGGCGGTGATGGACAGGCTTCCGTTTGCGCCCGGGATCGCCGGGCCAAGACCCGTCATCGTGATCGTTGCCGTCCCGCCATTGAAGGCGATATTGCCCGTCGCTTGTTTGGAGAACGTCGCGCTGGGCACCGAGACCGTTTCGGCATTCACGACGACGCCGTTGCGCGTATTCATGTTGAATTGATCGGCCTTGGTTTGGCGCCAAATCGCCGCGTATTGGTACATCGAGTTGATTTCGACGGCCGACGGCGGCGACCATTGACTCCAGCGGTAGTTCGAATTGTCCTTCGCTCGAACGCGCCAGTAATAAATCGTGTTGTCGTTCAGCGGCATCAGCGGCGAGAATTGTGTCGTCTGGATTTCGCCCGTACTCGATGGATTCGGGAACGTCGGCGATGTGTCCCATTCCATTTGGTATGTAATGGGATCGAAATCCGGATCGAAGCTTTGCCAGCGGAACGTCGGCTGCTTGTTCGTCGTGAGTTTTCCGTTCGCCGGTTGCAAGAGCTTGGGAACGCTTGGTTCGGTGTTCCATTCGGGCCAATCGATATCGTCCACCCACACCTGATTCCACGGCACGTGGTTCGGATCGACGAACATCGAACGGCTGTATTCCCACTTGAAGACGCGATTGGGGCCGTTCGGGCCGGTGGCTGTGACCGGGAAGGTGTACATGGTCCACGGCGTTTGTCCCGACACCTCGGCTTGCTTGACGCCGTCGATGTAGAAGCGGAAGTAATGTTGATTCGGTTCGGTGTTGGTCTTGGCCCAGAACGTGATGTTCGCGTTTTTCCGGACGCTCAGACTCAATTCGTAGCTCGTGGTTTCACCCAAGCTGTGCAGGGGGCTCGTCCGGGCACAGAATGCACCCATGTGGCATTCGGCGGCCATATTTTCGATTCCCCACTTGTTCGTTCCAAGCAGGTTGTACGGGAATTTCGAATAATCGCCCGTCTCGAAATCCTCGTCGACGAGGTATTGCGGCATGGCGTTGATGCATTTGTTCGTCCCGATGAAGTCGCAAATGCCGCTCGTGCAATCTTCCGAGGTCGCGCAATTCTGGCCGATTGCGCATTTGTTGCACGTTCCGCCGCCGCACTCGACGTCGGTTTCGTCTTGATTCTTCATCATGTCGTCGCACGTGGGCACGCCCGCGGGCAAACACGTATTCGTCCCACCTGTGTTGCAGGAACCGCTCATGCAGTCCATATCGGTTTGGCACGTATCACCAAGCGGACAAGCATTGCATTTCGATCCGCCGCAATCGATATCCGTTTCGTCTTGGTTCTTGATGCCGTCGTTGCACGTGCCGACGGGAGTGCACTTCTTCGTCATCCCGTCGCAATTCATCGTCGCGCAATCGCTATTTTGCGTGCAAATCTGATTGAGGCCGCACGGATTGCATTTCATACCGCCGCAATCGACGTCGGTTTCGTCTTGGTTCTTGATGCCGTCGCTGCACGTCGCCGCCGCGATGCATTTCGTCGTATTCGGATCGCACACGTTGCTCGTGCAATCGCTGTTCATACCGCAGATCTTGCCATTGTCACAAGCCGGGCATGCGCCTCCGCCGCAATCGACGTCCGTTTCCGCGCCATTGAGCTGCCCGTCGTTGCACGTCGCTCCGGCTTTGCACGTCTTGCTCGAAGGATCACACGAATCGCTCGTGCAATCGCTGTTGGCTCCACACGCTTTGCCGACATCGCATTTGTTGCATTTCGTGCCGCCGCAATCGACGTCCGATTCATCCTGATTCTTCATGCCGTCGCTGCACGTCGGCATACCGGAATCCGCGCACGCGACGGGAGTGACTCCATCATCGCAAATCTTGCCGTTTGCTGCGCAATCGAGCAACGTGACCCATTGACGGCATCCATTCATGTCCGGTGCGCAGCTTTGAATGTTTGCCCCGCTGCATTGCGACGCACCAATCGAAGGACACCCATGATTACACGCGTTGCCTCCGGCGCCCCCAGCGCCTCCGACGCCTTCGCCCCCCGAACCACCCGCGCCCCCAGCGCCTCCGGATCCACCCTGATTCGATGATGATGACGACGAAGTGCCTCCCGTGCCGTCGTCACATCCCGCCGCCACCGACGCTCCGATGGTCAACACGAATAGAGCCGCTACTTGATTCCAACGCATTTCCCAGTGCTCCCGTGAGAATTGAACAATCCGGCGCGGAGGATAAAAGGATTGTTTCGTTCGTGCAAGGATAACTTTGCGCCGGCAGGATGATTGACTCGAGCCGTCGGATAGGTCACGCAAAGATCCCGATGGGTATTACGCAACGTCCGTCGCCCTTGTCTTCCCGCCCCAACGCGAAGTATGATATGACGCGATCAGCAGAGGTCCCCAAGTGTCTCGATTGCATCATTTCGATACGGTTCGCATCGGCACATTGACATTCAGGCTCGATGGGCATGATTACGAATTGGATACCCGCATTTTGCGGCGCTCCGACGGCATCTACTTCGTGCTTTCGGGGGCATTGTCGCCACCATTCAAAACCTTGGAAGAAGCGATTACGCGCGCCGAATCTCCAACGCCGGCTCCCCCTGAAGTCAGCTTCAAGATGCTTTGGCGCGATAACATCGATATACTCCAGCCGGACGAACAACGGTGTTTCGTCTGCAATGCTCCCATGGTTGCCAGTCCCCGTTATCCCAAGCAACTGTGCCCGGCGTGTATTCTCGAAGCGACGGACGCGAAAGGGCGTTTTCTTCGTTATGGCAACGAGAGTTTCGGGGGCGGATTGATCGCTCGCTATGTCGACGATAACGGCGTTTATCGATCCACGGAGTGCTTCGTGCGCGGCATTCCAT
Source organism: uncultured Polyangium sp. (assembly GCA_964435055.1). Taxonomy (GTDB): domain Bacteria; phylum Myxococcota_A; class Polyangia; order Polyangiales; family Polyangiaceae; genus Polyangium. The sequence continues at coordinate 6,520 of CAYSYX010000465.1, forward strand.
GCCGAGCCGAAGAACATCGTTTTGGGGGCATTGTTTTGTTACCGAAGTTGTGAATGAGGTCGAACGACCCAAGAACGGGTCCCCAAGATCGACCAACGTGCTCGATATGGAAATCATGATGCAACCTCGAAATTGTCTTCATCGAATCATTCTCTTCAGCTGTATTTGGTGGAGCATCCATGCTTGCAATGCGCAGCCCGCCGCCCGCGTTGCGCAAGACACGAGCGTCGAACATGCTCCGCCCGAGAATTCAGCAGCTCCGCCGCCGGCTCGGCGTAAACACCCGAAAAAAGTACCTCCGCCGCCGCTCGAAAAGCGATGTCACCGGGCATTGGCGGAACATTGCCAAACTTGTCCGACCTACGAACAAGCTCGGAACAACGCGGTTTTCGGAGACAAACACGTGTACAAAAGTATCGAAATGGGCGAGTGCCGGAATTGGCGATTCGTTTATACCCACACAGGTTTTTCTGGAGTAACCGAGTTTTTCAATCCCGAAGGGCGACTCATCGGGGCAATCACGAGCGAAGATTATCCGCGCCCTTGCAATGGCGTCGAGTCCGATCTGATCGAACATTCTTTTGGAACTACGCCGGTCGTCGATCTTCGCGCATTGCGAACATGTGCGAGCGCCGAGGCCTTGCTCATTGACCTGGTCGAGGAATGATACGCCCATTGTGCTCGTCATGATGCTCGAAACAAGCGAACCGCTCGAATCATCTCGAAAGGCATCGTAGTCTTGGCGCGGGAGTGAATTCGTGAGCGCACCCATCGGCTGAATCGGCCGAACCGGATGCCCGCATTTCGGCACGATCGAGCCGTATCGTAATGTCGCTATTCGTGCCCCATGCACGTAACGGCAAGTCGCCCTAATTGATGATAAACCTTGCGTAACGTGCGCATTTCAACGCGAAAATAATACACAAAACCATCAATTCACCTGTTGACTTTTGCAAAACATTCTCGTAAGAAACGATCCGATATATGAACGTTCGTTCGTAGAAGTTTGCCGCCGAAGGAGGTGTCGCGATGAGTTTGCTTGCAGAAGCCTGGTTCCTCGAGCGACCAGGGGAGCCTTTGCGGGCGAAGGCGCGCGAGCTGTCGGACGT
>CAYSYX010000466.1:0-5656 GCA_964435055.1 uncultured Polyangium sp.
GACGTCCGTGCAATCGGCTCCGGTGAGCGTCCCCCAGACCTCGAAATACCCGTTCATTCCATTGTACCCGGGCGCATCGAGCTTGAACGTGAACGTCGCATCCGGATTGTTGCATTCATCGCGATTGATGACCCAACGAAGCGCCGGCGTCGCCGTGCGCGAATCCGGATTGCGCTCGGCAAACGTCGGTGACTGATACTTGAGTTGAATATCGGCCAACGCGACTCCACCGCCGGTGGAAACAGCGCCCATCACGGCCGACATCGCCGCCCAACGCCAAATTCGACGATTGCGTCTCGCCCCTAGCTTGTCCGGATCTTTCGACTTCATGCTCGCAGTTTCAGCACAACTCGTGCCAAGATGCAATTCCACCTTCATCCTGATCCACGCCTTTACTCAAAAGCTCCAGGTTTCGCCAACTTGTCCACCCATGTTCGTTTTTGCGACAAAGTGTCATCTGATTTTTCACCGGGAGCGAATTGAAATGGGTAACGGTTGCGACTACGTTCGCGCCCGCGAGGAGGTTTTTCGTTCATGACTGTCTCGGCCATTTTTGATCCATCCCGTTGGAATGTCGTCGAAGGTTTTTCGTTTACCGACATCACGTATCATCGCGCCAAGGATCAAGGCACCGTACGAATTGCATTCAATCGGCCGGAAGTGCGGAATGCATTTCGACCGCATACGGTGGACGAGCTGTATACGGCGCTCGAACATGCGCGAACGACGTCGGACGTGGGCTGTGTGCTCATTACGGGAAATGGTCCGTCGCCGAAGGACGGCGGGTGGGCGTTTTGTTCGGGCGGGGATCAACGCATTCGGGGCAAGGATGGATACAAGTACGAAGGGGACGAAGCGCTGAAGCCCGATCCGGCGCGTCTTGGACGATTGCACATCCTCGAAGTGCAGCGATTGATTCGTTTCATGCCCAAAGTGGTGATCGCGGTCGTTCCCGGCTGGGCGGTTGGAGGCGGGCATAGTTTGCACGTCGTTTGTGATATGACGATTGCGAGCAAAGAACACGCGAAGTTCAAGCAAACGGATCCGGATGTGGCGAGTTTCGACAGCGGGTATGGTTCGGCGCTGTTGGCGCGCCAAGTGGGACAGAAAAAAGCGCGCGAGATATTCTTTTTGGGGCTGGATTATTCGGCCGATCAAGCCGCGGCGATGGGCATGGTGAATGCCTCGGTACCGCACGCGGATTTGGAAAACGTGGCGCTCGAATGGGGGAAACTCATCAATGGCAAGAGCCCGACGGCCATGCGCATGTTGAAATACGGGTTCAATCTGCCCGACGAGGGGCTCGTAGGTCAGCAGCTCTTCGCCGGCGAAGCAACGCGTTTGGCGTATGGAACGGAAGAAGCTCGCGAAGGTCGCGACGCGTTCCTGGAAAAACGAAAACAGGATTATTCCAAGTTTCCGTGGCATTATTGAGCAGTCTCGTCGCCACTCCGCTCATGCCGCCCGCCTGCACGTTGTGCCATGACCCGAACACGCGTCTTTTCGCGATGGTCCACCACCGCTCGTATTTCGATTGCCCCACGTGTCGCCTGGTTTTTCTCGACCCATCCCAAAGGCTCGATGCCGACGCGGAGCGGGCGCATTACTTGACGCACGAAAACGATCCCAACGACGTACGGTATCGCGACTTCCTCGACCGATTGGCATTGCCGCTGATCGATCGCCTGCCCCCCGGCGCCGAAGGTATCGATATCGGTTCGGGTCCCGGGCCGACGTTGTCAAAGATGCTGACCGAACGAGGGTTTCCGACGGCGATTTTCGATCCGTATTTTGCGCCAAACCCGGCGGTGCTCGAACGGACCTACGATTTCATCACGGCGACGGAGACGGTCGAACACTTTTACGAGCCCGCTATCGAATTCGTTCGCCTGAACCATCTACTACGTCCGCGAGGCGTTCTGGGATTGATGACGGAAATGGTCCTGGACGAACGGCCGTTCCCCAAATGGCATTACCCGCGCGACCCAACGCACGTGAGTTTTTATCGGCCCACCACCATGGAGTGGCTCGCGGCGCGCTTCCATTACACACTGGAGATGCCGCGCACCAACATCGCCCTCTTCCAAAAATCCGCCTGATCCCTTTTGGTTTGTCCACCGGACAAACCAATGCAAGGGTCAAGGGGCCGCCGCCCCTTGCGCGGGTCCCGGGGCGCGGAGCCCCGGGTGGGCCTGGGTGAAACCCAGTCAAACCGGCTCAAAACACGTACGGCACAATGCGATACGGAACGCGTTTCTTGTATTCGTTCCACGATTCGCCGTATTTCGCCGCGCAACGTCGATCATCGCGCACCGACCTGTCCGTGAGCAGGATCGTCAAGAAAATCACGTAGAACCACGGGAGCAGATGCGAAAAACCCGCAGGCACGGTCCACGCCGCCGCGAGCGCGATCTCGGGCACGTAATGGAAATGCCGCGCCACGCCCCACCAACCGGAAACCAAGAGCAGGCTTTCTCGCTTTTGCCCGTCCGCCGTCGTGTATTGCGCCCGAATCATCTCGGGATCCTTGCCCCAAATCTTGGTTTGCCCGTTTGTCGCCCGCACACGTTGACGTTGCGCATCGGCGTCGTAATTGATCCAAATCGATAACACGCCGAACGCCACCATCGCCGCGGCGACGGGAATCGACCATTGAATGGGATGCTCGACCAAATACAAGAAGGGAATCTCGTACGCGGAAGGCACCCAGACGAGCACGCCCCAGCAAATGTAATACCCGAAGCGGTCGTGCATGATGTCGAGCGAGGTGAAATACCCCGATTCCCACCAGAAAAACTTGAAGAGGTAGACGACGAGGACCGTGACGCCGGCGACCATCGAGGTCGAAACGGTGCCATTACGCTGATATTGCGTGACGGCCAAACAAATCGCAATGCAGCTCCATCCCATCATCGATACGCGGCAATTGATGAGCTGCTTCAAGTTCACGCCGAACAGGCGCGGATGCAATTCGGGACCTTGGAAAAAATCCAAAAGCGGATACCCCGTGAGTACGTTGTCCGGCGCCGTGGGATAATTGCGCCCCTTCCACGAAAGGAAAATGCAAAAAACGAACGCCGACACGCAGAGCGTAATGAGCACGCTGCCGAAATGATCGTACAGTTTGCCCGGGTCGAGCAGCCCCAAGGGCCAAGCGACACCAAATAGCCCGACGTGCGTAATGAACCAGGCTAAAACGCCATTGAGTTTGTATTCGGGCTGAACCCCCGCGGGCGTCACCGGGCCGAGAAATCGTTTGCCCGGGAGCCATTGCAAGAGCATACCTTGTACGATGAACCAGCCGACGATGATCGCCACCGCCGTTCCCGTCGGTTTCGGCACGTGCTGCAACCAGATGTCCGGGCCCGCCAGAGCGAAATCAAGCAATGAGCCGCCGTGATATCGCGCCGACATCCACAATACGAGCATCAGAATGGGCGTGGAGATCATGAGCAACAACGGGCCGATCGTCGTGCGCATGAGGCTGGCATTCACGGGCGTGACGTTGGGCGGAGCAGCGCGATCTGCGCCGATGGGCCGGCCCGTGAGCGCGGATTCGAGGAAGGTTTCGACTTTGGTCGCGGACATACGCCGCGTTGTTATCAGGACTTTCTCGGGACGACCAGGAAAAAATGGCGGGACTGTTCGGCGGAAGTCATTCGACGCAAGCTGTTACTTGCCGCGCGCCGCTTTGCCGAAAAAGTATTGGAAAGGAACGTGGCTGCGCGCGGCCCAGGACATTTCGTTGTGCAGATCGCCGGGGAACGCGAAATGCAGAAAGTCCTTGCCGTATTCGTACCCGGAGGCTTGAAGCTGATCTCTCATGGCGGCGGTATTTTCGTAATTGTCCTCGGGCCAGCCGCTGTCGATGTAAAAACGCGTGCTCTTCTTCGGCTCGGCCGCGACGCGTTCCATCAGATCGTCGCGATAACCGAATGTACTCGACAAACACGCCGCTTTGCCGAAAACCTCGGGGTATTGAAAGCCGAGGAAAAACGAGACGACGCCGCCGAGCGACGAACCCATGACGGCCGTATTTTTGGCATCCGTGAGCGTTCGCAAGCGATTGTCGATGTACGGTTTGAGCTCGTTCACCATGAAGGCGCCGTATTTTTCATAACCGGGTTTCGTGTATTCGAACATGCGATCTTTAGCGTAAATGCCCACGACGATGACTTTGTCGATGAGGTTCATGTTGTGGAGCAGCTCGACATTTTCGTCGACGCGCCACTCATTGCCGCCGAATGCTTCGTCACCGAAAAAGAGGTTCGTGCCGTCGTGCATGTAAAGGACGGGATAACGTTTGAGCGTGTTTTCGTCATACCCCGGCGGGAAATATACGCGAATGCTATGACGACAATCGGTTCGTCCTTCGGGAACGTCGATGACGGATGAGAACGTGCCGCGCGATTCCGAGAAAAAGTGCGGGTAACAGCGACGAATGGAATCATCGCGGGTCGTGGCCAGGTAATTGTCGCCTTGCGACCACTTCAAGTCGTTGGCGGTGGCGAGGCCCGGTTTGAAGTAAAAGTATTTTTGATCGGATTCGATGAGGAATTCGGTAATCGTTCGATCCTCGCTGACATAATGAGGTTCGAGGTTTTTGTTCCAATCGAATTCGGTACGCAGGACGATGCGTCCTTTGTTGGCGGGGTAAAAAACTTGAATTTTGGCTTGGCCCATGGGTCGACTCACGCAGTGGGCACGCGGGTTGCGTGCAGCAGGACGCGCAGCATCGCGCGAATGCGTTCCAAATGCAAACGAATTTTTACTCGATTGACGACTGCTGCGCCGAATTGGAGACCAAGGCCCCCCGCCGTGCAATCCGGACGGAGTCATCTCCGGGCCCGAGATTACGCCGAGCCTGCGGAGGAAGCTTCTCCGGGGGCTTCGGCGCAACGTCGCCGCGTTCGCAATCATCCGGCGTGAGGTGTACTTCGCCCAGACAAACGAGATAATTGGCGAGACACCGCGGAGCCCCTTCCAACAAACACAATGCCTGATTTCTCGCGCAATGGGCACACGCCGATTGAACCATGAGCTGCCGTGTCCTCGTTTCGTATTCGTCCATTTGCTTGCGCAATTCAGCGTCGGCGATCGGCGCGCTGAACAATTGCACGCGAAATGTGCCCTTCGTGGTTTTCTCGGGTTTGGTGGACACCACGATGTGCCCGCTTTCTTGCGGGCAAAATGGAGTCACGGCATACGTGTCGGTATAAATCGGAGCCCAATTCCCTCCGATTCCAATGTATTTCGCCGTCACGGATGCATCGGGATTGACACGTCCGTCGGCGTCGTGACTGACGCGAAACGTCGCCCCATAACATTTGCCCCGCGTAACCGGGATCCGGAGGGTCGTGCCGATCGAGGCCTGGCGATCGAAGGGCGTTCCTTCGGGTTTTAATTCGGCCATGTATTCAACCAAGCGTCGACGCGTTTCCGGTTCGTGTTCTTCGAAGTAAAACGTCATCAAACAATCATTCGGCGTATATCCTGCCGAACATGTCCCCGGATACGCTCCGTATTTGTCTTTGGGAACGCATGTCCGGTTTGCCGCGCAATACCCACAATATCCCCAATTGTTGCAAGCTCCGCAGCTCTTGACCTCGGCGCATTGCTTGATCGCTCGCGCCGGATCCTCGGGATCCGTTCCAGG
>CAYSYX010000466.1:5666-7617 GCA_964435055.1 uncultured Polyangium sp.
ACGAGCCGGCGGGGGTTCCCACTTCGGAGCCGGTCCCGAAGGCGGAGGCGCAAAGGGGTCATTGCCGCGAAAGGTGCCGACGACTTTGGCTTCGACTTCTTCGTTTGTCGCAGGCGCGTTGCCCACGGGAGCAGCAGCGGAGGCCACGGGGCCGCTAACGGGAGCCGATTCGGACGGTTTGGGAGAAGCGGCGGGAGTTTCTCGAGGACGCACGTCATTTCGAGCCGTGCCCGCCACATTGGAGGAGCAGGCGGCCAGCACCACGCTGAAGATTCCCATCGCCACGCTCGAGGAACGCCGGTTCATGCAATCCCACCATTACTCGAAATCGTTCTCGCATTCCAGGGCAAACGTTCATCCCATGGACAGCTCTTCGTTCCCCATGCCGTACCTCGGACCTGCGCTTGTTTTCTCTGGCGACACTTTTTCATACGCACAACGCATCCGCTCATGCAATCATCAACGCATGCGCTTGTTGTTGCTCTCGCTGTTTCTGCTCTCGGTATCGGGTTGTCCCGGCACAAAAACCAGCGAATCATCGACGCCGACGGGTTCGTCGAAAGGACACGACGACCGCGACTACGTCGGCAAAGACGCCCACGTGAAACTAGAGGAGCTACGTTTTACATCCGACGATGAGAAGCGTCGCTTTCTTTCGGCGCAAACATGTTTTTCCAAACGCGCCGCAGCGTGGGAGCATTTTCCGCTGCGCAAAATCGGCAACTTCGTGCAAGAAGATTGGTGCCGGGGACAAGGCGCCGCCCGCGGATGTTATGGCGGAGGATTCAACGAGCGGGCCGGCGTCGAATGGGCGAGCGTCGAAACGCTGCATTATCCTCAACAATGGCCTCAGGTCTTCGGCATATTGATCAGCGGCGCCCATAACCAGCTCGCGGGAAGCAAAGACTGGAGCGTTTCATTTTCGGTGCATTCGAATGGCAAATCGATCGTCGGCGAAGGGGCGCATATTGATTTCCGTCGCGGAGACGATTGGGTCCATGTCGGCACGAGTTACGGCTGGACCATTCAAGATAACCGTTTTACCCGCCAAGCCGAAGGCGGCGACCCTTGGACCGTGTTCGAACGATTGCGGAGTTCTTCCCAAATCATACGCGACGAAGGCGTGAAACATTGGCTGGCGCTCGAAACCGAAGTCGTCGAGGCGCTCGAGAAAAACGCGGTCGTCAAATGCGTTTACGGCCCGTACAACGGCGACGGCATTCCGCCGATGTGCATCAACCGTGTGCCGCTCGATGCCGCCGAGCAAGCGACGGAGCTGGCCAAGATTCGCAAGACCGCGCAACGCAACAAGCAATTGCTCGAACAGGAGCACGTCGCAATGCACGCGGCGCTGATGGAGCTGGCGTCAAAGGATTGTTTCTGAACGATTCGGGCGCGCTCGATGGCGGCCGCTGACACTACTCCGCCACTTCGTAGATTGCGCTTGTCGAGGCTCGATTTTCAGGCACTCTCCAAGCACGGCTTCGATAAACTGGCGGAGTCGTGCCAACGTGGTTGGGGATTTTTCCGATAGAGTCGACTACCTGGCGTAGCCCGTTCCGGCGCAGCCGGCACACCAATCCATCACGCCCGGTCTGGTTGGGTTCTGATCCGAATGGTGTCCGTCGCCGCCGCATCGTTTACAGAGAATCGATGGATCAACCACGCTGACCTCGCCATCCCCGCCGCAACCATGGCACCAGTCCATGACCCCGGGCCGGGTTGGGTTTTGATCGGAATGGCGGCCATCACCGCCACATCTTCGACATTTCACCAATGGCATGACACTTTCCTCGTACTTGGGTGACGACTTGACTATAACCACGATTCAATCGCCTGTCAGAGGCCTTGGCACATTGGCTCGGTAAAATGCTGCCGCATCGTGACCGCGTCGGCTGGTCGCGGATCCACGCCGCGATTGCATCTTTCACACAAATTGGCCGGCGCCCGA
>CAYSYX010000467.1:0-1511 GCA_964435055.1 uncultured Polyangium sp.
GCATGATAAAGCTCACGAAATAACCAAGGAACCTCGGCCATAATCCGAGCAATGCGCGCGTTATGTCCAATGCATTGGGACGCTCGAGATCCGGCACTGGTATCTCCAGAACGAGTATCGTCAGGACGATGCCAAAGACCGCGTCGCTCAGGCCCTCGATCCGGCTGGTCCGGAGGCTCGACGTGAATTCGCGCGGGGAGGATGGTTGCGCCATAGGGTGAAATGAACCTGCCAGACGAGTATGCATGCGTGCAGCATTCATTTCGTCGGTTCGAGGCGGGGCAAACCCTTATGCCTCGATATGTGAGGACGGAACGCGTTTGGCCGGTGACGTCACCGCGCCCGGGTCTCAGAAGCGCTCGTATGTCTCTCCATAGCGGCGATTGTCCGTGCGCGCAGCGCGGGCGGGGGCTGCTGCACGTTTCGCACCAATCCCACTACCTCGAATAGTTTGAGCACATAATAAGTCACGTCGATCTCCCACCAGAAAAACCCTTGGCGTGCCGCACGTTGATAATAATGGTGATTGTTGTGCCAGCCTTCGCCCATGGTGAGCAGCGCCAAAAGCATGCTGTTTCTGCTTTCGTCACCCGTTGCGTATCGACGTCGCCCGAATACATGCATGAGCGAGTTGATTGAAAACGTCGCATGCCACGTCAGCACAGTCGACACGAAATACCCCCAAATCAGCGCGTGCCACCCGCCAACGCAAAGGATTCCGACCGCGAGCGCCACGGTTGGTGCGAGGTGCCAGCGATTGAGCCAGCGCAGCTCGGGGCGCCGCTCCAGGTCACGCACGCGCTCCCATTCGACGGCTTTCCAGCGGTGCGCGAGAATCCATCCGACATGCGCCCAGTAAAACCCGTGTAACTTCGGCGAATGCACGTCACCCGGCATGTCGGCATATGTGTGGTGCCGCCGGTGATGACTCGCCCACCAGAGCACGCCTTTTTGGGCGGTCGTCTCGGCCAGAAAGCCGAGCAGGAAGGCGAATGCACGGCTCGTCTCGAATGAGCGATGGGAAAAATAACGATGATAGCCAGCTGTCACGCCAAACATGCGCACGGCATGAAGCGCGACCGCCAGCCCGAGCCCGGACCAGGAAAACCCGGTCCAAAAAACTCCCGCAATGGCGACGCCGTGGACGAGCAGAAAAGGGGTCGAACGTGCCCAATCAATCCGATCCTCGGAGCTCATGGGCGCTATTTTATGCGTGGCGCGTCAGAATTCAGTCATCTCGCTTGCATGAGCTCGTTTATTGGGACATCGAGGCCGAGCATGCCCGGAACCATTGCCACACGCGTTCGCTAGACATCCGACGACGAGACCGCGTGATCCCAATAGATTACGTCGCCATCTTGCCAGGTCACGAAGCGGACCCAGCCGTCCTGGGAAATAACGACGACCAGCGCGCCGTGAATGCGCTCGCACAAGCGATAAGCAGAACGGTGCCTCGTGCCAACAGTTTCCGCGGTTTCAATCGAAAACCGACTTCCTTCGATATCCAGCGC
>CAYSYX010000467.1:1521-3252 GCA_964435055.1 uncultured Polyangium sp.
AAGGTCACCACCTATCTCGCAGCCAAATCCAAGCAGCTAGAAACGTCGAGTGAGCACGACGGCGCCGTCCACGTCCGCCAGACCCGCTATTAGCGTCGAAAGCTCGGAGACCGCTTCGTCGAGCGCCACGAGCGCCGGGTCGGTGCTGCCTTCATATAGATCCCAGCCAATCGATCCGAGCTGATTGCGCCACGGCATATTCGATCCCACCAGCGCATTCATGGTCGCGAGAATCAGCGTACGGTATCGGCGTCGAGGCTCCTCATCGTGGAAACCATATTTGACCCGCAACATACCCTTCACTGCGGCGTCGCTATCTCCGGGCAAAATGACGGAAGACTCGTCCACGAACCTCGGCCGCCTTGCTTGGCGTACAACCAACGCGGCCCAGAGTGCAAGATCCCCCAAATCTCGAAATCGCCCTGGCCATTCATCTGTACGCCAATGAGCGTCCGGTGGTACTTGATGGCGGGCGAGAGCCGACGAAGCTCGTGCGCATCGAGCGCTCGAGGGTGCGTGAATACGAGTCGATGAAGCCCTGACGGCGGGCCCGCCTCCGCCGGGAAATGAGCGACATCTCCGAGAATCAGCCGGAACGTGACCGGCCGTCCCTCTTCGCGGAGCAAGCTCGCTTGATAACATATCGACAGAAGCCGCTCGAGCGCATCGAGCGACGGGAGCACATGGTTGCGGCTGTGCTCCACTTTTTCCCATCGCTCGCGTACCAGCGAAGCAAGGTGTGGCGGATAGGCGTGCAGCACCGGGGGATGATTGGCCATGGTGGATCTTTAACCAAAGCGCGAGGCATCTGCTCGCAATCGAGGGGATCCGAGCGAGCGTAGTCAAAGACGTCCGCGCGATGGGGCGTCCTGCCCGGGACCCTCCTCGGCGCCTACTGCTCTGTCACCGGATGGCCCGAGGCCATTGCGGATGCGACGGGCAGCGTGAAGTAAAAGGTCGTACCTCGCCCGATTGTGCTCTCGACACAAAGCCTGCCACCTTGGGTCTCCACCAAGCCTCTCGAAATGAAAAGTCCCAGGCCCGTGCCTAGTCCAGCAGTCCGCTGAGCCTGCCAAAACCGATCGAATAGATGAGGGAGCTCGTCCTCTGGAATTCCCGGTCCCGTGTCACTCACGGCGAACCTTACAAAGTCCCCCTGTCTCTCGGCGCACACGGTGATACTGCCGCCCCCGGGCGTGAACTTGATGGCGTTGCTCAAAAGGTTGGCCAGAATTTGGTGTAATCGAGCGGCATCGGCGAATACAGTAGACACATCGGGGGCGATATCCACTTCGAGGCGAAGCGCCTTTGTTGTAGCCAGAGGCTCCAATGCCTCAATGGCTTCTTTGACGAGTGGAATGATTACGAGCTGTTGTGGCTCGATGGAAACGTGTCCCGCCTCGATGCTCGCTACATCGAGTAAGTCCTGAATGAGCCCGGTCATGCGCTCGGCCGAGCGCCGAATGCCGTCGATCTGCTTCCTTGCTGCTGCACTCAGCGGCATAGGGTCGGGCCTTTGTAGGAGGGAAGCCGTATGCAGGATAATCAACTGGAGCGGGTTTCTCAGGTCGTGAGAAACGATTCCGAGCAGATCGTCTCGGACGCGGATTGCCTTTTGGGCCTCCTCATAAAGTCGAGCGTTATCAATGGCCACGGCAGCACGCCATGCGAAATTCTCCGCAAGGTCGAGCGTGGCGTGATCATAACGTCTTCCGGAACCGTCATAAATGA
>CAYSYX010000467.1:3262-7616 GCA_964435055.1 uncultured Polyangium sp.
CGACCACGCCGCTGCGACCTTTTAATGGTACGCACATATCGGAGCGCGCTCCGAGCTCCCGCATGAGGAGTGGATACTCAATCCCAAGAGCGGCGGGGATCCAGCTTGCGTTAGTGACATCCGGATGGATTTCGGACTGACCCGTCCGTACCACGTAGGGTACGCCGTGTTCGAAGTTCGGGTCCGGCGGACAGCGACGGACAATCTCCTTACAAAACGCATCTTTCGCCTTGTCGGCGTGCACCACCAAGGTACTTGCAAGGCGAATGATCTCCGGCTCGGCCGTCGCGATCATGTCGATGATGCACCAATCGGCGAGTGTCGGAACCAATAGGCGGGCAAGCGCTTCGATATTGGCATTGTAGTCCAAGGACCTTCCCAGAAGGGCGCTTACTTCGGACAAGAGGCGCTCACGATCCTTCGCTACTTCGGCCTCGACCTGCTTCGATTCAGCGATCCTCGTCTCGGCCTGGGCCTGGTGAAGGAGCTGTTCCCAGGCCCTTCGGCGGTCAATCGCAATGGCGAGCTGATTGGCTATGGAATTGGCAAAAGCAACATCGATCTTATCAAGGGCCCCAGCCGGTTCCATGAAGAGGGCGCCTAGTTGAAAAATGCCAAACGTGGGCGCTCGTTCCACCGCCAAAGGTAGCGTCAGCAACTGCGCCTTTTTTGCTCCCCGGTCAAACTCGACGACGGTCACGTCTTGGTTGGTACCAGCCTCCACATCGTTCGCAGGCAAGCACTCGTCCGACTGGCCCGTCAGATAGGCGTAGGCGTTCTTGGCCTTGTCGTGGGCGATGCGAAGGTCATCTGGCGTAGTTGCTGCAGAAGACCAGCTCCACGTCGCCAAATCCTCATCGCTCTGCTGGATGCAGATGGCCGTCCGGAGCGGCAGACTGGTGGCGATAATGTCGATGATTCGAGGTAAAACCACTTCGATGTCGTCGAAGCGGGTCAGCAGCTTGCTGATTTCGTACAGAGCTTCAATGTGTCGTCGCGAATGCTCAGATGAATCCTTGCCGAGCTTCTTGGTCCGAGAACGCGGAGATCCGGATTCTCGACGGCTGTTCATTTGCGTCCCCCCTTCTTGGGCTTATTCGAAGGACGGCGCGGCGTTATCCCAATGCCGCCGCGTTCGATAACCATGCCGTGTCGCCCAGTGAAATGGTCCGTGTCGCGTAGTTTGTAGACTTCGATGTATCGCTTTCGATCGAAGCCTTCTTCGGTTGCGGTCAAGAGGAGCACGCCATCGACGACGGTCTCCTCGACGCCGAAGCGACTGATTTGGCCACTGCCGTACGCAATATCGGTCGCGAAGAAACCAATGGCTTTCGCGTTTTGGACGATGCTGGCCAACTGGAACGTCTTCTCGCGGGCGCTCTGCGGGTCCTTGATTTTGTGCAGAAACACGGACAACGAATCGATGGCGACGCGCTTTGCACCAGTCGCGCGGATACGCTCGTGTATCGTGAGCAGATCTGCTTCCACATGAATGTCGGGCTGGGGAATAAAAACGATTTCGATGAGGCCCTTGGCCTCGAGGTCGTCGAAATCCCAGGCGAGGCTCCGCGCTTCCTGGCGGAGACGTTCGGCCGTTTCTTCGAATGAAAAGATGATTCCCTTTTCACCGAGCAGCGCGCCTCGGTAGATGAATTCGAGCAGGAGCACCGTTTTGCCCGTTCCAGCCACGCCGGCAACGAGCAGGCTCGAGCCAAGCGGAATTCCCTGCCCCAAGAGCTCATCGAGTTTGTCGATCCCCGTCTTACCCCGAGGGGCGCTTCCTCGATTCGGCTCGGCCTCGACTTGGCGCCTGATGGTCACGCGAGGTGCATAGATTTCGATGCCGCCGTCCCCAATCATGAACGCGTGGTCGTCGGGGCTGTGTCCCGTTCCGCGCATCTTGATGACGCGCAAGAAGCGCTGATGCTCCCCAGAAGATTCCCGCTGGCAAACCGTGATGATGCCGTCGATGACTGAAAAAAGCGGATTGGTTTGGTAATCGTCAGGCGCGTATTCTCCAAGAAAAAATGTCGTGCATTCCCAAACCATCAGGTTGAGGGCAATTTCGTAACCGAATTTGCGGGCCTCCTCGCGAGATTTCGCAAGCTCATCGAAAACCTTGAAGCTGTCGATGACGATGATCGCGGGTTTTATTTTCTGAACCAGCGTCATGATGTGCGACGCGACCTCTTCGAGCCCCTTGCTCCTCAAGACCGTCCCGATATCGACGAACTTGACACTTTCTTTGAGTTTGCTGGCTTCGAAGAAGGAGAAGCTCTGCAAAAAGCGCAGCATCTTCGCGGTGGGCTCGGACAACGTGTTCAAATAAAGAACGGGATTCGCGACCGAGGCATTGTGAAAGCAGATCTGTTGCGTGAGAATGGTTTTCCCAGAGCCTGGTGGGCCGGCGAGAATGATGGCATTTCCTCGAGGAAGGCCCCCACGCAAGATGGCATCGAGGTTTCTGACCCCGGTCTTGATGCGCTTGATCGCGGTGTCTTTGGCCATGTCTACGCTTCCTCGCCTTCCGAGCTCATGGGGGGCACTGGCACTGGTTCGTTGTCCGCGTCTGCGCGAGCTGGCTCTTCCAATGCAACTTTCGCGAGCTCCGCGTGAAGCCAGGGGGTCAGAACATTGGCCGTTAGAACCCCGAGAACACGCAGCAGCTCGAGTAAAAGGAAACGAAGGGCCTCCAAGAGCTCATGCGCACGCAACGTGCTGGCGTGTTCTCGCAACGCATCCAGGGAGATGCCATCAGCCTTGATGCTGATTCCCGAAAGCCCCGGAAACCGCTCCTTGCTTATGAAGAGGACGCGAGTCGCTATGGCGGTGAGTGTCACTTCACCAAGGGGCTCTTGGGCCTCGTGCCAAACAGCGTCGAAGGCTCGTTCAAAGAGCTGAAGAAGGTCATCGGCCGTAAAAGATTGGGAATTCGGCGCTACGCGTTTCAACCAAGCGTCGACACAAGCGGCGTCCGAGCTGTCCTCATGCATTACTGCACGTTCCTGTCCGTCGGCATCGTTCGACTTTTGGGCGGCTGAGTGAAAATTCGCGTACCAGACGCACCGCGCCAGGCGAGCGTGATTCCAAGAGCACGCTCGCGCGGGAAATGGTGAATATCGTCGCCATCGTCGCGACAGCTCGGCACATAAGCGCGACCTTCCGACATCATGAGGCACCGTGCTTCTGGCAAGACGCCTGCTCGTCGAGATGACGGACGATGTGAAGTTGCGCCATGCGCCAGTAGCCTCGCTGCTCGACAATGCCTGAACTCTTGCGCTCACCAGATGCTGCTGGATCGGTGAGGAGACCGTACGCAAGGCCATTGCACCCCAGCCATGGGGAGTCAAGAGGGAAAGTCTGTTGCATTTGTCGAAGTTCTGACCATCTGGGAGTGGACGTCGGCACACGATGCGATCGTCGTGCAGCGACGTTCGAAAGAGGCGGGGCGCGTGTTTTGCTTTTCAACCGCCTGTGAAAAACAGCATGGAATTGGCTCGGTCAAACGCCGCCGCTGTGCCCGCAATCGGCAGAAGAGCGCGCTGGTGCGATCGGCTCTGCAATTTCATCAGTCGCGTGCATAAGATCATTTACTTGGGCCACCTCGACGTCGACGCGCATGAGAGCCGCGCAATTTGTAGACACGTACGTTCAACCCAAAATGATGCGCCCTGAGCCACTTTGGCACACCCCTCTTGAACTGCCTCGCCGTCACCCGTATCCTGCCCCCACACCCGCACGCGCACATGTGTCTCTTCGCATCTTCCTTCGCGGCCCACGCCTTCGCTTCCCCACGTTGCGCGCCTGATCCTCTTGCAAACACGACGGTTCCCTCGATCCGCACTTTTTTCCCCAAGGTAAGGGGATCCGACACCAAACTCGTCAACAATGCCACGATGGTCGTGCTGATGCGCGAAGGCACGCGCACGGTCCTTTCGATGCAGAACAATGATCAGGGGCCGCCGGAAAGCCCCCGGCCAAAGGAATTGATTGGATCGGCGATCAATTCCACGGTTTCCCAGCAAAAAGCTGAGTGAAGGACACGTACACGGCACGGTGACAGTGATTCAGCGATTCGACTCGGCATTGCGGCTGAATGTCCATTTTCGCTCGTTGGTGCTCGATGGTGGGTATGTGAAAACCGACAATGGCGAAGGGTTGGTCGATCGTCCATTGCGTCTTGTTACCTCAGGCCTTCGCCCATTACCATCCATCTAGCACTACTCCGCCAGTTTATCGAAGCGGGTCTTGGAGAGTGCTTGATTTTCAGCCGTTTGCGGCGGGGCCCCACTGTCTGATCCCCGAAGGGGCGAGTTTGGGGTGCCGCGAACGCCTGAAAATCAAGCCTCGACAA
>CAYSYX010000468.1:0-7595 GCA_964435055.1 uncultured Polyangium sp.
CCGCGTAGCGGACAAATCAATATTGGTCCAGCGCTCGCTGGTCCGGGTCCAGGGGTGGATAACCCCTGGTCGGGTTTGGGGTGAAACCCCGACGAAAGGTTGGGACACAGGTCAGAAGACTTGTCCCGAAGCTCCGGGGCTGCCGCTGTTGCCCATCGACGTGCCTCCGGTTCCACCCATTCCGAATGTCAGGATGTTTCCCGCCGTCGAGACATTGATGCTATTGACGCGGTAAACCGAATAAGACAATCCGCCGGCACCGCCGCCGCCGTGTCCGCCATTGCCGCCTTTTCCACCGGTGCCGCCATTTCCGCCGGCGCCGACTTCTGCTGTGCACGTCGTTGCGCCCGAACCGCCCGTCGCACCATTGCCGCCGGTTCCTCCCACGCCGCCGGCGCCGCCATTACCACCTTTTCCGCTGGCAATCGTGTTGTTGGTCAAGGTCATTGTCGCCCCCGTATTGACGACGAAAAGCCCGAATGAACCACCACCGGCCGTGCCGCCCGTGCCCGCCGTGCCTGCGCAGCCGCCCGCGCCGCCGCCGCCGCCGCCATTACCTCCACCGGGAATGACGAAGCTGCCGCCTTGACCGCCGCCGCCGCCGCCACCGCCACCGCCATTGCCGTGCGTTCCCACCATGCCGGTGCCGCCCGCATTGCCGACCCAGAAATTGCTTGCCGTGGATCCGCCGGCGCCGCTCGTTCCATTGCTTCCATTGGGTCCGGCTTGACCGTTGCTGCCGGTGGCTCCCGGAAACCCTGGATCACCGCCGTTGCCGCCGTTGCCGCCCGCGGTGCCTCCGGTCCCCGTGCCTCCATTGCCGCCGCTGTTTGTCCCGGCCGCACCACCGTTGCCGCCCACGCCGCCGGTGCGCGTGCAAGCCGATCCGCCGCCATTTCCACCGGTGCGCGTGCCGGACGAGTCGCAAGCACCGGGGCTGCCCGGCGAACCTGTTTGTCCCGACGCGCCCGCCGTCCCGTTTGCCCCGGCCGTACCATTTCCCGCCGCGCCCGCAATGAGCGTGCTGTTGCGCAAGCTCACGCCGCCGCAGTTGTTGCAATACATGGCGTAATTCGAGGTGCCGGCCGTGGTCGTGTCGAGCGTTTTGATGGTCAAACGGTCGAGCGTCGTGGCGCTCGTGATGCCATTGCCGTCGACCGCGGTGACGCGTCCGCCGCTGACGACGCCCGATTGAATCGTGACGATATTGGCCGCGCTTCGGGTCCAATTGTTTTGAGCCGAGTAACCGCCGTAGATGGATATGCCATTCACGAGCGTCACGCGGGCGTCGTAAATGCCTGCCGAGACATAAATCTGGGTTTTGTTTTGCTGAACGGCTTTCGCCAAAGCTCCGGCAAGCGTATACATCGGTTGTTGTTTGGTGCCGGGGTTCGCGTCGCTCCCCGTGACGGCCACGAAAATCGCCGCGTTTGCGTCGCCGTCGATGCCGTCGCAATTGGTATCCGCGAAGGAATCGTCCGGAAGATCCGGGCCCATGTATTGACATTCGCAACCATTTTGAGCGTTGCCGTCGGTATTGAAATACCCGGCCAAACAGGTTCCGAGTTGACAGGTGCTGGCGGAACAACTCACGTTGGCGTTGACCATGGTCGTGGCGCAGTTGTTATTGCAGCCGCCGCAATTCATGGAGTCGGAGGCGGTATTCGTTTCGCAGCCGTTGGGCGCCATGTTGTCGCAATTGGCATATCCCGCATTACACGCGCCGAGCACGCACGCGCCGCTCACGCAGGAATTCGCGGCGTTCGCGAGCGTGCAGGGAGAATTGCATGCGCCGCAGTTGTTCACGTTGGTATTCGTGTCGATTTCGCAACCGTCCGCTGCCATCATGTTGCAATCCTTGTACGTACCCATGCACGCCGCGATCGCGCATGAACCGGCCTGACAAGCTTCGGTCGCATTGGCAAGATTGCACGGAGTATTGCACGCACCGCAATGACTTACGTCGGTTTGAACGTCCGTTTCACAACCATTGGCGTTTGTCCCGTCGCAATTCTCATAAGGCGCCGTGCAGGCGGTAATGAGGCACAATCCGGCGGCGCAGGCTTCCGTTGCATTGGCCAAATCGCACGCCAGATTGCATCCGCCGCAGTTCATCATATTGGTCGTCGTGTCGATTTCACAACCGTCGGCGTTCATGTTGTTGCAATCGGCAAACCCCATGTTGCATGAAGCAACGGTACACGCGCCGCTCGCGCACGACGTCGAAGCATTCGGAAGTTCGCAAAGATTGCCGCATCCACCGCAATGTTCGAGCGAGGTATTCGTATTCGTTTCGCAGCCGTTGTCCGGCAGATTGTCGCACGTCGCCGTTCCCGCATCACACCCGAGCGATTCGCCCGTGATGGGCACGACGACATCGGGAACCGACATTCCGCCGACCGTCGCCGTGACGACGGCTTCAGCGGGCGGGAGCATTTCCGCAATACCCCGGGACGTGTACGTCACTTCGAAATACAACGATTCACCCGGCGGGCGCGTCGAAGGAAGCATGATCGGAACGCGCAACCATTGGCTCGGATCATTCGGAGGATCTTCGACATAACGAACGGTTTGGTAGGAAAAATCCGGATCCTGGATCGTAATGGATTGAAAAATCGCATCGGCGCTGCTGTCGTTATCGATCCGGAAGGACCGCATTCGTTGCGTACCGGCCGGGACGACATCGAAGGCCAAATTCGCAGGATTGGCGCAAGGATCCGCGGGACCGCCATCGTTCAAAACGCAGAGGCTCAATTTCGTGACGCTTCCGCCTCCGGCGCCACCATTGCCGCCGCCGCCACCGCCACCACCATTACCTCCACCGCCGGCATTGGCCCCGCTGCTTCCGCCATTGCCTGACATGCCTCCGGCGCCGCCCATTCCGCCCGAGCCCGCCGCCCCGCCGTCTCCCGCTCGCCCTCCGTCTCCCCCGGACGTCGATGTCGATGATGCGTCGACTTTCCCTCCTTCGGCGCAACCGACGACAAACGCCATCGCCGCTGTTACCGCACACGACACAACCGCGTCCGCCAAGCGCAATTTCAAGGATGTTCTCATCTGGATATGAAACCACGAAATGGCGATGTTGTCCACGGACCACGGTTGAAATACGACCATCGAGAATGAATTCGACGCTCGTCGCCGCAGGGGCGACACCGGCCAACGTACCGGCTCCGTCCCACCCGTCGCGTGCGCGTGGTTGGATGCGGTTCGTCCTTTATGTTCGACACCCCTTGAAGAGTGCCCGGAGCTGGTGCATCATGCGCGGGTCGGATACGCGGACGAACCCTTGAAAATACTTGTTTTCATCTGGTTTTGACGTTGTCTAGGAGCAGGGATGATCACGCTGCGTCGGGCTCGAGAACGAGGACACGCCAACCACGGTTGGCTCGACAGCTACCATACGTTTTCGTTTGCCGGGTACTACGACCCTCGTCAGATGGGCTTTCGGACGTTGCGCGTCATCAATGAGGATCGCGTGGAGCCTGCTCGTGGATTTGGAACGCACCCGCATCGGGATATGGAGATCGTCTCGTACGTCATCGAAGGGGCGCTCGAGCACAAGGATTCGATGGGCAATGGTTCGGTGATTCGGCCGGGCGATGTGCAGCGAATGAGCGCGGGGACGGGCGTTACGCACAGCGAATTTAATGGATCGCGTACGGAGCTCGTGCATTTTTTGCAGATATGGATCATCCCGGAAAAACAGGGGCTCGCGCCCGGATACGAACAGAAACATTTTACGACGGCGGAAAAACAGGGTAAATTGCGATTGATTGCGTCACGCGACGGACGAGAAGGATCGGTGACCATTCATCAAGACGCCGATATTTTCGCCACGGTCCTCGACGCGGGACAAACCATTTCGTATTCAATCGCGCCCAATCGTCATCTGTGGGTGCACGTGGTTCGAGGAGAAGCAAATGTCGGGGGAAATGATTTGAGTGCGGGGGATGCTGCGGCCGTCAGTGGGGAAAACGAATTCACCGTTTCGGGGCTGAAAAGCGCGGAAGTACTGCTTTTCGACCTTGCTTGAACACGACATCCAGTTGATTCCCAGGAGAAACGATCGACATGACGAAGGTTGCAATCATCTATTATTCATCCACCGGAACGAACCACACGATGGCCGAAGCCGCCGCCGCGGGAGCTCGTGAGGCCGGCGCCGAGACGCGCGTGCGTCTCGTGACGGAGACGGCTCCGGATGCAGCGATTGACAGCAATCCGGCGTGGCGGGCATTTGCGGATAAAATGAAGGGCGAACCGCGCGCTTCCCACGACGACATGGAATGGGCCGATGCCGTCATTTTCGGAACGCCGACTCGATTCGGAAACGTCTCCTCGCAACTCAAAGCGTTCATCGATTCGCTCGGTGGGCTTTGGTTCCAAGGCAAACTTGCCGGCAAGGTTTACGCCGGGTTCACTTCCGCGCAAAATGCCAATGGCGGTCAAGAAGCGACCTTGTTGTCGTTGTACGTGTCGTTTTATCATTTCGGCGGAGTCGTCGCCGCGCCGGGATACACCGAGCCGCTCGTGTTTGCCGCCGGTGGCAATCCTTATGGCCCGTCCGTCACGACGAAAGCGCCTCCGACGGAACAAGATATCGCCCATGCCCAGCTTCTTGGTCGGCATGTGACGAAAATTGCCTCGAAACTCCGCGGTTGAGATGAATGAACGTTTCGACGCCGCCCGGGTGATTCATCCGCCGGCGTCGATTCATTCCGTCGCTTCCGCTCCGCGCGCTCGATGATAAAGGCGTGCCGTGTCAATCGCCAGCGCCGCTCGATGGGCCAAATCTTCGGCCAAAGCCAAATCCGATGTATCATAACGCGGCTGGGTTTTTCCGCGTACAAGGGTAATGGCGCCCAAAATACGCCCGCGTGCGGCCATCGGCACGCACAAATACGACGACAAACCCAATTCCTCGAGCAATCGCAAATGCGCCTCGTTGCGCGCAAATTCGCGGATCCACGCTTCCGACACATCCGCCACGAATTCCGATGCTCCCGTCCGGGCCACCTGCGGCGCTCCGTGAGCATCGTCGGCATGGGGAGGATGCCCGAGCTTCAATTGATGAGCGACCGCGCGGCGAGCCGGATCCGCGTGAGCCACCGTAAGCCGGGAAAAAAATGGTTTGGCCTGTGAATCCACTTCTTCGTCCGTTTCGGCGGTATCGATGATGCACCAATCGCCGAGATGCGGCACGGCCAATACGGCGACGCTGGCCAATGTCGTCGTGTAATCGAGCGACGCGTCGAGGAGCTCACTGGCTTCGGCCAAAAATGCAAATCGCGCTTTGGCGGCTTCGGCTTCGGTTCGAGCGGCCTGTTCTCGGGCAAACAGACCCGCACGATCGATCTCCGCCTGCTTCAAAGCTTCGAGCGTCACGTCGGCCGTGCGTAATGCCGTCCGTAAGGCTGCGGCCAGGCCGCCCAGCAACACCGAGACGACAAAAAATGCGCCGAAACGAATGATGGTGCTGATGTTGATACCGCCCGATTCCGCCCAAAATGAGGGCAGGAAAAACTGCAGTACGGCCCAACTGCCCAAAGCGGTGGCCAACATTCCCGGACCAAGGCCGCCAAGACATCCGGCCAGCATCGTAGCGAAAAAGAAAAATGGAAAAGGACTCGGCACGATCCACGGCCGAAGCAAGAGCGTCACGACCAGGGCCGCCGAAAACAAGATAATCGCGATGCCGTATTGGATGTGAACCGGTCGCTCCCGAATGACCAAACCCTGAAGCTGTCGAAACGAAATGAATTGTCGCGTCATTGCGATTCACCACCCGAACCATGACGAAATAGCTGCGATCCCGACGGCGGGACGCCGTCCATGTCGCGACCGTCCGAATCGGCGCGCAGCTGGTATTTGCGAATTTTGGCGGCCAACGTCACGCGGCTGATATTCAAAATTCGCGCCACGCGACTTTGATTGCCACCATGCGCGGCGAGAGCATCGGCGAGAATTTCTTTTTCGACCCGCTCGATGCGTTCTCGTAAAGACAAACCATTGTCGTCCGGATGATTTTCGCGCGGAATCGGGTTTTCACGAGGCGGCGGTGCGGGCGGCGTGGGCGGCGTGGCGACCGGGGGGCTCCATCGAGCGCCCAAAGAAGCCGCTTGCGCTCGTTCCCAATCGGGAAGATCCAATACCGGGCTGGAATTGAGCGCAATCATGCGGGCGATGGCATTTTCGAGTTCTCGGACATTTCCCGGCCAAGGATGAGCCGTGATTCGTGCCGCGAGCGCCGGAGTGATCGTAATGGCACCAAGCCCGAATTTTCGCCCGTAATGCCCTGCGAATTCTCGAGCCAGCGGGACAATGTCTTCGGGACGTTCGCGTAGCGGCGGTAAATACAAAACGACGACGCTGAGGCGATAAAGTAAATCGGCGCGAAATGTGCCTTCGTCTACAGCTGCACCGAGATCTCGGTTCGTCGATGCAATGACCCGGACATCGACGCGACTTGGACCGTCACCCGGGCGCCTGCCTCCAACCGGTTGAATTTCACCATTTTGCAAAACGCGCAAAAGCTTCGCTTGCACATCGATTGGCAATTCTCCCACTTCATCGAGCAAGAGCGTGCCTCCGTCGGCTTCGGCAAAAATTCCGCGACGACTTTGATGCGCGCCCGTAAATGCTCCATGCGCGTGGCCGAACAATTCGACTTCCGCAAGTCCCGCGGGCAACGCGGCGCAATTGCAACGCACAAAAGGTTTTCGCGCCCGACTGCTCGACGCGACGATTCGTTGCGCAAGCATTTCTTTTCCCGTTCCGCTTTCGCCGAGCAAAAGCACGGGAAGATCATGCTGAGCGACGCGTTCGGCCGTCTCGAGCAGCCTGCACATGGCCTGGTTTTCCGCGACAAACGAGACCATGGCGGGCGGAGTGTACGAAGATTTGGAGCTTGTGTCGAGCGCGCCGCTCGAGGTCAAGAATCTGCTTGATGCGCGAAGGGCCGTCATTGAGCTGACCAAATCGATCGTCGTCCAGGCGTCGAACATAATCGTAGCACGTACGGCGGACGAACTGATCAGAAATTGATCACCGAGCAGCATTTGCAGATCAGCCGGCCGATCAATTGCTGAGCAGATGTTCCTGACGCACCGCGTGTGGATCCCGAAATTGGTCGAGAATTTCAATGAGACAGGCGCTGCGTGCACGCTTCGCGCAACTGGCACCAATGCTGCTCCGTACGGCAATCCGTCAACGCAGGCTTCGGGGGATGGAGTGTAACAATGGGTACAATCGAGCGTCTCTTGGAAGTGGATTCGTCTCCGTCGGCATTCGTAGAATCATTGCAGGAATATGCACTGACCTCACATGCGGCGAATCACCCGCTGCTCGAGCGAATCGCCGTCGGCGATCTTCCGGATATCAAGGCGAATATCACGTTCCTGCTGAGCGAGTATTACCATTACAGCCATCAGTTCACTCGATACTTGACGGCCGTGATGGCCAACCTCGAAGCGCCCAAGAGCCGCTCCGCGCTGGTTCAAAATGCCGCCGACGAGAGCGGTTATTTGCAACCTTCCGAAGCGGCGGAGCTCGTGAAAAACGGCATTGATCCCGAACATGCCAAGGCCCCGCAT
>CAYSYX010000469.1:0-7559 GCA_964435055.1 uncultured Polyangium sp.
CCTCATTCCTCTTCGCCCTTGAAGACGATCTGCATCGGCTTGCATTCCGACAACGCGCCGTCGCCCACCATCTTGCACTTGACGACTTGTTGCGAATTCCCCTGCACGACGAGGAACTTGATTTGATCCCGTGCACTCGTGATTTGTCGCACGACCTTCGGCGGCGGTGAACACGCAACGCCTCCAATCAGCGCCACCAGCACCGCTGGTCCGTATAGCCATCTTTTCATGGGCACTGTTCTCCTCCCACAATGGTTCTCCAAGGTAAAACCTTGAACAGACCGGCAACGATCGCCGATTTGTCCGGCCTTGTCACGCGCACAGATTGCGCGGCGTCTCGCCCTTGCAAAACTCCACGCGAAAAACGTGCACGTCCGAACCCCATGCAGCCGGATCAGTTCCACGAACTACAAAGCTCGACCCCTCCCAAATTGGTCCGGCCCATTCTTCCTGTAGCGTCGAATGCACGATGCTGAATTTGCCGACGACCCACCGCGAAGTTCGTCCTGCAAATCATGCGCGTGCCCCTTGGATTCGTCCCCAGACACGGGCATGATTCCGGCGTCCATGCGCCCTGGGGACTTGATCGGCGAGCGCTTTGTCGTGGAGCACCTGGCCGGCGTCGGCGGCATGGGCGAAGTGTATCGTGCGCTCGATCAATCGACCGGCGCGCACGTGGCCCTGAAAGTGCTTCGCGAGCTGAATGTCGAAAGCAGCGAACGACTCGCACAAGAATCACGCGTCCTCGAAACACTGTCGCATCCGCACATCGTGAAGTATGTCGCGCACGGAGTGACCTCGACAGGATCGCCATTTCTCGCGATGGAATGGCTCGATGGCGAGAGCCTCACCGCACGACTGCATCGAACCGGATTACGCCTCGACGAATCCGTTTCTCTCGCCTCGCACGTCGCCGAAGCGCTGGCCGTCGCGCATGCTCGAGGCGTCGTTCATCGCGACATCAAACCCAGCAATTTGTTCTTGGAACACGGCGAAATCAGCCTCGTCAAAGTGCTCGATTTCGGCGTCGCCCGCGAACATGGCGGCAGTCGCCGGCTGACACTCACCGGCTCGATCGTCGGCACGCCGGGCTACATGGCGCCCGAGCAAGCCCGCGCAAACAAGCGTGTCGTGGACGCTCGTGCCGATGTGTTTTCCCTCGGAACCGTGCTCTTCGAATGCCTCACCGGACGCCCCGCATTCGAAGGCGAACACGCCATCGCCGTACTCGCAAGCCTGCTGTTGTCGGACCCTCCGCATGTCCGCACCATTCGTCCGGACGTACCCGAAGTGCTCGATAAACTCGTGGCGCGCATGCTGGCGAAAGACCCGGACGAACGTCCGCGCGATGGAGCCGCCGTCGCCGCAGAGCTCAACGCCATCGGGCCGATTGAAGGCGGATTTACACCCACACAATCGCCACGCACCGAAGTGTTGACGGACAGCGAACGCAAGCTGTTGTCGATCGTTGCGGCCTTGCCTCCATCACGCGGAGCGTCGGACGAAGCGATCTTGTCGCGCGAGCGAATCGCTATGATTCAAGACGAAATCGCTCCGCTCGGCGCGCGTGTGGAAGACCTCGACGGAGGCGCGTTGCTGATTGGTCTCGTGGGTCGAGGCAACGCCACGGATCAAGCCGCACATGCGGCGCGTTGCGCGTTGCGCCTGCGAGCGCTCGCTCCCGAGACGCGGATCGTGCTCGTCACCGCGCGCGACGAAGACGCCGGTCGACTCGCACTCGGCTCGATTTCAAGGCGCGCCGCCGATCTGCTCGAGCTCGACGAAGAAGCGGGAGCCGTACGCATCGACGCGTCCACGCAAGCTCTGCTCGACGTGCGATTCGACGTGAGTGTTGGTCCCGGCGGAATCTTTCTGCGCGGTGAACGCGAGGTCGGCTCCGGCACGCGAACGCTCCTGGGCAAACCCAGTCCGTACCTGGGTCGGGAACGAGAATTACGCAGCGTTCGCGACTTTTTGGAAGAAGGCATCGACGAGGGCAAACCTCGTGTGGCGCTCGTGATCGGTGCTCCGGGCATGGGCAAATCGCGCTTGCGTCACGAGCTCGTCGAACAGTTGCGACGTGGCGCGGTCGAGCCCGCGATCGCCATCGGACGCGGCGATCCGATCGGCGCAGGTTCGGCATTTTCCATCTTGGGCTCGGCGATTCGCGCGATGGCGGGCATCGGCGTCAACGAACCTCTCGCCTCACGAGAAGCCAAACTCGACGCTCTCATGAGCGCGCATTTGTCCGGTGATGATCTCAAACGCGTGCGGGCCTTCATCGGCGAGATGATTGGTGTACATACGAATGAAGATCGTCCGGACATCCACGCCGCCCGACAAAACGCGACGATGATGGCCGAGAGCATCCGCGATGCATGGCTCGACTTCATCGATGCGCACACGCGCAACATGCCCATCGTGTGCGTGCTCGAAGATCTCAACTGGGGCGATCGTGCCTCGATCAAGCTCATCGACGCGGTGCTTTCGGCCCCCGGTGATCGGCGTTTCGTGGTGCTCGCGCTGGCCCGCCCCGAAGTGCACGAACTGTTCCCGAAACTCTGGGCCGACCGGGAATTGCTCGAGGTTCGTCTCGGCGAACTCGGTCGAAAACCCGCCGAACGGTTGGTGAGACATTTCGTCGGAGACACAGCGACGGAGGCGGAGATTCAGGACATCGTCGATCGCGGTGCGGGCAATGCGTTTTACCTCGAAGAGCTGATCCGCGCGGTGGCGGAAGGTCGTCGCGGGAGTTTGCCCGACACGGTCTTGGGCATGGTGGAAGCGCGGCTCGTGGCGCTCGAGCCTGAAGCGCGTCGAGTTCTCCGGGCCGCGAGTATCTTTGGACAAACCTTCTGGTGGGGTGGCGTCGCGGCGCTCATCGGCGATTCGGCGTTGCCGACGGGACGCGTCGGATTGCTCGATCGCCTCGTGGAACGCGAGCTCATCGTGCGTCGACGCGAGAGCCGATTTTCGCGCGAAGAGGAGTACTGCTTTCGTCATGCGCTCGTGCGCGAAGGCTCGTACGCCATGCTCACGGATCGCGACCGCGTGCGAGGGCATGCGCTGGCTGCGGAGTGGTTGATTTCGGTTGGCGAGCCCGATGCGACCATCTTGGGTGATCACTTCGAGCAAGCAGGAGACTCGGCGCGGGCCACCGAATGTTTCGTGCAAGCGGCCGAGCTTGCGCTCGCGGCGGGCGACTTCACCGCGGCCCTTGGATTCACGGATCGAGCGCAGGCGACGGGCGCGTCGACGGAAGGCGACATTGCGGCGGAGCTGTTGGCGATTCGCGCGGATGCTTGGCAATGGAGTCACGACGCGGTTCGTTCTTACGAAGCGGCGCGCCAAGCGATCGCGATCGCGCGTGCGGGGTCGAAGTCGTACGGGCGAGCGATGGGAGCGGCGATCAGCGGAGCTTTGTTCTTGCGGCGGAACGACGCGCTCGACGTCTTGATGCCGGAGCTGTACCGGGCCAAACCCGACGAAGACGCGATTCCGGTGCTTTCTTCAGCATTTTCGTCGGCGATCATCGTGCTTCTCGTCATGGGCCGACGTGACGCGGCCGAACGTTTTTTGCAACGCATGCAGGATGTCGTGGCGCCATCGTTGGGGCGCGAAGCCTCGGTCGCGGGTCGATTCGATTATGCGCGAGCGTATTGGCATCGTGTCGTCGAACGAGATCCGTCCGCGGCGCTGGCGCTCGATCGGGAAGCGGCAGCTCACTTCAGCGTGTCCGGAGATCGCCGATTTTTGCCTCTTTTGTGGGCATACATCGGGCTGGATCTGGTTCTGCTTGGAGCGCACACGGAAGCGGAGCACGAACTTGGTCGAGCGATGCGATCGGCGACGGCGGGCAGTTTTCCGTCCGTCTTGGCGGGAACGCATCGAACGGCGTTGCTTGTCGAGCGCGGCGCATTGAACGAAGCGGTTACTCTTGGACAAACGATCGCCGAACAGGCGGCGGCGCAAGGGGACATCATTCTGGTCGCGAACGTGCAATACTTTGTGCTCCAAGCACATTTGCGCAGCGGCGACGTTGAATCGGCCCGCGCGCTGCTCGAACGGATCGAGCCGACCATTGCGGATGTTCCCGGCAGCGCGATTTGGGTGCCGACGGCGCGCGCGGTGCTCGAACTTCGCGAAGGGCACGCCGAACGAGCCATGGAATTGACGACGATGGCGGTGGCGGCGAGCGCGAGGTTTGGCATGAAACACTACCTGGCGGACACCGCGCTTTGGGTGACGCGCGCGGAGGCCTTGCACGCCGTGGGTCGCGTGGAAGAAGCTCTGGAGACGCTGGGACGAGTTCGCGACGATTTGCTCGAGCGAGCGGCGCGGATCCGTGACGCTGCGTATGCGAGGAGTTTCGTCGAGAACGTGTTCATTCACGCCCGGATGTCGACTTTGTGGAACGAGTGGACGTCGCGAAGCGCAAGCGCGTGACGGTCGGGTTTGACGGGAACAACGACAGGGCGAGGTGAGATCGTCGCGGAAAACCTCGATTTGTCCGGGCAAACGAATCGATGTTCGGCATTGGATTCGATTGCGCCGGATGATTGCAGTCCGAACAGAATTCCCGGATGATACATTGCGCGTCGATTTGGTGGGCCATGGAAACAGGCTTCTTGCTCGAATGAGCGAGGTCATGTAGGATGGGGCGGCGTCGCGTCTGTGCGACGACAGCGGGCTTGGCGGTGCCATGTCAAACCATCGTTTTGTTATTGGATCGGTTGCGGCGGCGTTTGTATTGCATGCGGGAGTGGCATCGGCGGCACCGGTGACGATCCCGGAGGGCGTTTCGGATGCGCTGCCTGGGCAAGGCACGGGGCTATGTGGAGCGTCGGCGATCTCGATGAATCCCAGCGTCGAATTCGGTGTGCCAGCCGGAGCGTACACGGGAGCGATCAACGCGTTCATCGAGTTCCACAAGGCGGATCGCGTTGAAAAGGTTGTTCGAACGATTTTTGATTTGTCGAATAACAACTCAGCTGGTTTGAAGTTGAGTTACGGCGATTTCATCGATGCCGCGTTGCCTGGTTGCACGACGGGTGGTTGCGACTTCGAGTGGAATGACAACACGACGGCATTTGCTTCGCGGTATCGCGGATATCTCAATGTCACGTCGGATCTGGCGAACAAGCCGATTCATTTTGGATTTTATCTCGACGATTCCGTGAGCCTGACGATCTACGGTAAGGGTGCAGCGGCCTATAGCATCATGCTTCAGACTCCCGTGCTTGGCGCGCCGACCTGGCGCATGACGAATCAGGTGACGTTCGAAAAACCGGGCCTTTATCCGGTGGAAATTCTTTATACGGAAATCACCGAACACGCGGCGCTGGAGATGTCGTATTTCGTTGATCCGGCATTCGTGGATTTTCAGCGTCCGGCCAATCAAATCCCGGTCGTCAAATTAAGCGATGCAGGTTTTACGCTGTTTCCTCCGACGATGTTCTTTCACACGCTGAGCGGTAATCCGTCGTTTCCCGACTTGAATGTCTGCCAGCAATGTGATCGACAATTCGTGAATCAGCCGGGTAACAACGGTTGCGTGGCCGGATATTATTGCAATGACGCCGCGCTTTGCGCGCCTTGCGATACGAATAAGCTTTGCGGTCCAACATGTTCGCCCTGCGGCGGTGATACTCCGTTTTGCGTCAATTTGAATGGTCAGGTCGGATGCGGTGGATGTCGAACGGACGCCGATTGCACGGGTGGATTCACCTGCGATCCCATTACGAAGACCTGCAATGAATGCAAGATCGATTCGGATTGTCCCAAAGGCGAAAAGTGCGACGGGAAAAACTGTCAACCTTGTTCGACGCCCGATGCTTGCGCTGGAACGTCGTGCAATTGTTGTCCCAACGGCCAATTCGGCACGCAAATGAAATGCGAAGCCATCGAACCCAATGGCGAGCCCTTGTGTGTCGAATGCACCACCGATGCGGAATGCAAAGGCGGCGTTTGCAACTTGGCGGTCGGCCGATGCATGAGCGCGCTGCCTGAAAACAATACGCCCGTATGTTGCGGCGATACATGCGTCAATTGCCTTGCGCTCGAAACCGTGGTCGTCGATGGCATGGCGGTGCCGCGGTATCCATTCTGTTTGCCGGGCCCGGTCGGTACGGCATGCGCCGAATGCCGACAAGACACGGATTGCGTCGACGGTGCGTTTTGTTTGAGCGGCGCGTGCACGTTATGCACCCGCGACAAACGCTGCGGCATGCGCTGCGACAGCTGTGGCGGAACGACACCTTATTGCAAGGGACAAACCGCCGCCACGGCGACCTGCGTCGCGTGTGTCAATGACGAACAATGCGGCTCGGGCACGTGCGACCCAACCACGAATACATGCAGCAACGACGTCGGATGCTTGATCTCGTGCACCCCGGCGAAGCCGATTTGCCACAACTCCACGTGTGTCGAATGTTTTGCCGACGCGCATTGCCCGTGCGGCGGAACCTGCAATCTGGACACGAAGAGCTGCTCGCCGAGCTGCAAAACCAACGTCGATTGCTTGGGCAATGATCATTGCCGCTGGAATGAAAATGAAACCGCAAAAGAATGCGCGCCGGGACCCATGCCCGACGGCGTCGAATGCGGTGGAACTCTTGCTACAATCTGCTCAGCTCAGCCCGGTCGTCACGGAAGTGGTGCACCGGCCGGAGCGGTTCTTCTTGCTTCCACTCTTGCTCTGCTCCGTCGCCGCCAACGTCGAGGGTCCCTGTGAAGCGAAGTTTTTCCCTCCTGCTCTCCTTCGCTGCGTTATGCGCAGCTCCCGCCGCGAACGCCGAAGAAGGGCGCTTTGACGCTCAGATTTTCCGTCCTTCCGCGGCTCCGCGTGACCTCGTGATGATTCAAAAGTCCGAAGTCATCGGGCACAAATCACCCGTCGTCGGGTTTTACTCGGACATTGCGCTGGATCCTTTGGCCATTGCGTCGATCACGACAGGCAAAGAAATCCACGCCGTCGGAGCACGATTGCAGCTCACGGGCCTCGTGGGCATCGGGCTTTACGATTGGGTCGATTTCGGCCTCGCCGTACCGTTCGTCGCTTGGCAAACGTCGGACAATCTTCGCGCATTGGGCAGCGAAGGACCGGTCACTCCAAACGCCCTCGGCGATCTGCGTTTGTCCACAAAAATTGCGATCCCCGGGTTCAATCGCAAAGATCACATCGTCGAAGGGTTTGGCATGGCCGTTACGGGCAATATCAATCTGCCGACGGGCAATCAAGATGCCTTTGCGAGCGATGGAGCGGTGACGGGCGGCGTGGGGTATGTCGCGGATTATCGCTTCAAGTTCGGGCTACTTCTTTCGGCCAATGCCGGGGTTTGGTTTCGACCGGATCGTCAATTCGCGGGCACCAAAGTCGGCGACATGGCCAATTTCGGCCTTGGCGGCGAAATGTACGTCGTGCAGCGCTGGGGTTGGTCCGTGCTGGGCGGCGTTTTCGGCCATGCATCCTTGAGCAAATTCCCGGACAGCCCGGCCCAAGTCCCCGCCGAAGCGTTGCTCGCGCTGCGTTTTCAAACGGATGCGGGATTTACGTTCAC
>CAYSYX010000470.1:0-3767 GCA_964435055.1 uncultured Polyangium sp.
ATCCCAACATCGCCGAAGCCATCGATTTCGGCACGTTGCCCGATGGAACGTTGTACCTCGTGATGGAGCTCGTCGAGGGCATGCCCTTGCGAAAACTCATCAGTCCGGGTCAAGGTTTGCCCGTGGAGCGCGTCTTGCGCATCGTCGAACAACTCGCCGCGGCGCTCGATTTGGCGCATTCGATGGGCATCGTTCACCGCGACCTCAAACCCGAAAACATTTTGATCTTCGATCGCGGCACCGCTCGAGATGTCGTCAAAATCATCGATTTCGGTATCGCGCGCATCAACAGCGAGATCTTCAAAACGGGCCCGACCGCTCTGACCGCCGCAGGTGCGGTCTTCGGAACACCGCAATACATGGCGCCCGAGCAGGTGATGGGACAAACCGTCGACGCGCGGGCCGATCAATATGCCGTCGGCGTCATTACGTACGAAATGCTCACCGGTTCGCAGCCGTTCACGGCCGATAACTATGGCGAGCTCGTCATGAAACACGTCGGCGCCCCGGCGCCTCGGGTCGTCGAAAGCGCTCCCCACGCGCCCCAAGCGCTCGATGCCGCCGTTTCGCGCATGATGTCCAAGCTGCCCGACGAGCGATTCGCCACGATGACCGACGCTCTGCGCGCCATGAAAGGTGAAGCGCCGGCGCCGACCTTGCCGACGAATTCGGCTCCAATGTCGTCGAATACCGTCGTGATGAATTCAGGCAATGATGCGCAGTCGCTGGCATTTGCCCCGACCATCGCGCCCGGAGAACAGTTTGCCCTTCCAAACATGACGATTCCCGTGGCGGCTCGAAGCGAAATGCCATCGGCAAACCATGTCGTCGTACCGCCCGTGGCTACCCCCGCGCCTGCGTCCGCGCCCGTGATGGCCCAGTCAGCGCCCGTGATGGCCCAGTCGGCGCCCGTGATGACCTCGCCGGCGCCCGTTGCGACCGCCTCGCAAGCGCGTTCGAAGCCGCCCATCGCCATGATCGCCGGAATCGGTGCGGCACTTATCCTCGTTGTGATCGTGGTGGTCTATTTCGTCGCGGGTTCGTCCGATTCCGCAAAGGACGTGGCCTCCGCGGCGAGCAGCGCGAGTGGTGTTTCTCGAGGGCCGGACGCGTCCCCGAAGATCGGCGCTCCATCGCCGACCGCGGCATCGACCCGCCCGCTCGTGTCGAATACGAAATATCGATTCCTCATGAAAGACGGCAAATATCCCTTTTGCGTCACCTCGAAATTGAAGAACGCTTATCCGGTTCGCACGAATGACGAAGGCGTCAAAGTGTGCATCGGGACTCCGGATGGGCCGATTCCGGTCGAGGGATTAAAACCGTACCAACCCTCCGAGTTTCAATGGGAGTAGCACGTGTAGGGGCGCGATTCATCGCGCCCTCTTCGAAACGCCTTGCAAGGGAGCGATAAATCGCGCCCCTACATTTCGCGTCTTGAATGAATCAACGGGCTGCTCGGGGAGTTCGAGGTCGGCTGGATCAAAACACGCCCGTCGCGACGAATCCAGCCCCGTGGGCCATGGGAACGAAGTGCATCTGCACGGTTTTTCCGGCTTCCGGCTGCTTTTCTCGAGGCCACAAGGCCAAGACTGCCGCTCCGGCCAATGCGACGCCTCCGATGGCGAAGGTCACCGTCGAAACGGTCGCGTCGGTTTGCGCCCCGCTCGCGTCAAAACGTTTTTGCGCATCGGCAAGATCGCATTGCGTGATCACCCCGCCGATACACGATTTCGCAACGACGTCCTCCCGCCACTTCGACCGAGCCTGCATACCGAAGACACTGCCCACGACGATGCTCGCCAGACCGGCCGAACCCAGCGCAATCGCGCCGATCTGCTTCGTGGAAAGTTTTACCTCGGCGGGCGCCAATTCACCCAGGGTCACCGTTTCCGCCGCTCCCTCTTTCAAATCGACGACTTTTTCCCACGTGCGTCGCCCCGGTGCGGACACCGTTATCGTGTGTCGACCCGGATCCACGGGGACAGGCTGTCCCCAGAGCGGCGTATTCACGATTGTATCATTGTCCCGCACATGCACACCGGGCACATTCGCTACGGACGCCGGAACCTGCAACGTCATTTTGGGCAAACGCCCCTCGAGCTGCTTGGCGCGATCCCGAGCCACCGATTCGCGGCCCGATTGTTTCGTCCGCTTCGCTTCGTCCGCCACATCCGTGAACAATGCCCAAGCGCTCGCGACACGACCCAGGTTTTCATAACAATCGCCCAGGTAGAACCGAGTGCCCATGCCCGCATCGAGGCGATTGCTTTCGGCGAGCTTCGGACAAGCTTCGGCGTATTTTTTCTCGGCCATCAGCTGCATCGCGTCGTCGTACAGTTTTTGCGCAATGGCCACGTTTTGCGCGGAAGCCGCCGGCGTGTTTTGCGCGGAAGCCAGGCTCGGCGATCCGGCCCAACAGGTGAACACGACGGCTCCGATGAACAAGGCTGGGCATCTTTGCGAGTTCATGGCGTTCACTTGCGCGTGGGGAATCTCTGGGCCCGAGCCAGGAAAAGCGGCGGCGAAACGCACGTTAACACGACGACTTTGCGGAGGGAAGAGCGTTGTTTTGGGTTTCCGCAAGCCGAAAGGTACGTCCCGGGGATCAACGCACGAACTTGGCGAGGAACACATCCAGACCCGAAGGCGTGAGCTTTTTCCCGGCGAGGTTCAGGGGGCTGTCGCGGAAGGATCCCGTCACGAAGACGAAACCGCCCGCTGCATCCAAAACGAGGGCATTGCCAGATTCCGTTCCGGTCGACGCGATCACGTTGCTCCATACGTGTTCCCCGGCTCCATCCAATTTCAAGACAAACGCATCCGCGTCGCCGAGACTTTGAAAGACATGCGTTTCACCGAAAGCAACGCGGCCATGAAATTGCCCCGTCACGTACACGTTGGAGGCTTCATCGACGGCAATCGCGTGCGCTCGTTGCGGCTGCGCGAGCGGTGAATCCACTTCGCCGAACCGCCGACTCCATTGACATTCGCCATTGATGTTCAACTTGGCCACGAATACATCTTCGGCCTGGGTCGTATTGACCTGATTGCACGATGGTTGGTCGGGAAAAAGCGTTCTCGAACGAAATCCTCCGGCGACGAAAATATCGCCGTCTTCGGCCACTGCGAGCGATATCGGCGAATCCTCCGCTTCTTGTGGACCTTCGGCGATGGTGATGAATTTTTTACAGGTCTTCGTTGGACCGTCCAATGAAGCAATGAACAAGGCATCGTGACCGGCTTGGAGAACGGGGATCGATTCGGGGCATTTCAAATCGAGCGTTTGCGAGAATCGTCCCCCCACGATGATGGTGTCCGGAGCGTGGATCGCGAGGGCATGTACTTCTTGATCGCCCGGGCCGCCTGCATGAACACTCCACAAGGGCGCTCCGGTATCGAATGACAATTTCGCAATGAACGCATCGAATTCCGTCGCCGGGGCAGGGGGCGGTTGATCGAACGTCAGCGTTCCTTTGAACCGGCCGCCGATGTACGCCGCGCCGGTGGAATCGAAAGCTATCGTTTCGGCTTCTTGATCTCCTTCGCCGCCGAACGATTGTTGCCACGAGCAGGCATCTTTCACGAATGCGGCGACGACGATGTCCCGGCCGCCCTGATTTGGCAAACCGCCTTTTCCGCAATCGAAGTCGCCCGTGGAAAAACCCGTGAACCCCACGCCGCCGCTCGCCGGATTGACGGCGATGGCTCGAGGCACATCGTTCACCGGACCGCCCAAAAGACGGCTCGTCGGGCATTCGACCTTC
>CAYSYX010000470.1:3777-7516 GCA_964435055.1 uncultured Polyangium sp.
CCACAGAACCAGGAATTCAAATCGTTCGGATCGGCCCACGTGATGAATGCATCCAGTCCTCCTTTGGCGGCGGCGCTGCAGCCGACATCTTGGATTGAATTGCCCAGGGTCATTCCGGCCATGACGACGCGATGTGGGCCGTCGATCACGACGCCTTGGACGATTTGATCGTTGGTTTGTCCGAATTGGGCACCCGAGACGATCTCCCCGCCGTTCTTGGTCGAACCGCCTCCGGAGCCTGATCGCGAGTCCGACAGTTCGTCGAAGACCAGCAACGCGCATCCTCCTTGCACCAACGTGATCGCGCCGAAACAAACCGCTTTCAGCCATCGCACTTGCATCCCGTCGTATACGCTCACCTTGCACCTCCTTCGCCTCGCTCGCGCGGTTGCATCATGCTCGCACCCGATCCGCAAGCCAACCGTTCTTTGCGAGTGTCTATCAGGGATCGCGCGAGGAGCTGCGAATTCTCAATGGAGACCTGGTGCGTCTTCCGAGCAGCATCGAATGCGTACAGACCTTCCCATTGACTTGACGAGGTATTGTTGCGAGGCTCCATTGCATGCAGCGAACAAGCATGCGTCAGAGAAAATGGCTCGATCGTCGCCGAGTCATTGCGGTCGTGGTGTTGATGGGTGGATCGGGTTTCGCAATGCTCCGTGCGCCGGAAGCGTCGAGCGAACCGATGGTTGTCGATGGGGCGCCATCGGGTATGGTTGCGTTTGTCGGGGGAGGGGTTTGTCCTCCCGGATGGGTGCACGTCAGCGACCTCGAAGGACGCGCCATTGTCGGTACTGTCACCAAGGAAGACGTCGGCATCACCGTGGGCACTGCGTTCGGGGATCGGGAGGAGCGTGCGCATCGCCACGATTACACGGCGAAAGTGACCCTTGGCGCGAAAGCGATCGGGTCGCCGAATGGTGCGAATATGAGTGGCGCGGCGGCGATGACGTATTCGGTCGCCGGAATGACCGAGGAGAGTGATGGCGGATTGCCGTTTTTCCAAATGGAAGGGTGCATCAAGCCATGAAAAACCATTGCGTGGTGGCTGTGTTGTGCCTCATCGCCGCCAGTTGTGAGGTCAACATCGGGCCGCCTTCCGGGTCGGCCGGTGGAAATGGCGCCGGTGGAAATGGTGCGGGTGGAAATGGCCCGGATCTTACGCCGCCCGAGGGGGATGCATTTCCGAAAGGAGCCATTTCGTTTTTTTATCGCCTCACGTGTCCTTTCGATTGGAGCGTTTATCCCGAGGCAGCCGGACGCATCATCATTGCGGCGAGCGCGGGGCTGCCGTCGGGCACGACGATCGGAGAGCCTCTTTCGAGCGGGGAAGATCGCGTGCACACGCATGACTTGTCCGCATCCGTGACCATAACGGCGTTGCAGTATTTCGCCCCCGAGGGTGGACCCAATGGCACCATGACCCAGCCCATGCCGTATTCGTTCAGCTGGACGTCGGATCCGACGCCGGCCGGCGTTCCTTATCGACAGCTCTTGGTCTGCAAAAAAGTGGGCGAGCCCAAGGCTGCCACATCGCCGCTTCCGCCGAAATTGCATACCTATTTCGAGCTCGAGGCGTGTCCTTCCGGGTGGAAACCCGCGACGGGGACCATCGGTCGAATCCTGGTTGGATTGCCGATGGGAGGTGCCGCCGATATGTCCATGGGTGGCGAACCGATCCTGACGTCTGCGCCGCGCACGCATACGCATGCATTTTCGTCGACTTTGACGACGACGCCGTGGGGCGTTTTGGCTCCGCTTGGCATCGGCGCATTTTTCGGGCAAGACGGTTCGTATCCATTCTCGGGCGAATCGGAGCCCGCGGAGATCGGCGTTCCGATGATTTCATTGCTCCATTGCGAAAAGCAATGACGCGGCCGTGAACATGGTCGGTCACTACGCCACGACGGTCGATGTTTTTCCCGTACCTACACGCCATAGCGGCATGCCGACGAGTGCTCCGAGCAACGCCGCGCCGATCCAAAACGCAAATCCGCCGGCCCAGCCATAACGATCCACGAAATACCCCGTCCCCAGACCGGACAACGACGCGCCGAGATAACCGAAAATCCCCGTCACTCCAATCGCCGTCGCCGCCGCTTTGCTCGACGCGATGTCCGTGACGAACACGCCGACGAGAAATTGCGGTCCGTAAATGAGAAATCCCAGCAATCCGAATCCAACGCCGTGAAGATAAGGATGCCCGGGCGGGATCAAGTACAGGATCCCCAAGACCACCGCCGTGAGGACCAGAAAAACCACACACACGGGACCTCGACGCCTTTGACTCAAACGATCCGATATCGCACCCGCAAGCAAAGCTCCTCCGATCCCCGCCAGTTCGAACGTTCCCGTCATGGCGCCTGCGGTGACCAAGGAAGATTGGTTGCGTTCCACGAAAAACTTCGCCGTCCAATCGAAAGCTCCGGTACGTACGATGTAAACGAATAGATTCATGAAGGCGACGAGCAACAAGGGCCGATTGTTCAGCACCCGGCCAAAGACGATTTGTTTGATGGTTTCCGGTTCGTCCGAGACCAACCGGCCATCGGGTGTCATTTCGGGATCCCGACGATGTTCGGCGATCGGGGGCAAACCCAGCGACCCGGGCGTGTCGCGCAATCGTTCGGCGAGCCAAACCGCACCGACCAGGCAAATGGCGCCGGGCACCCAAAAGCCGCTGCGCCAGCCGTAGTTTTGAATCAAATACCCGGCCAGGACCACGATGACCGCGCCGCCGATTTGATGCGACGTGTTCCAAATTCCCCATAAGAAACCGCGTTCGGATACGCTGTACCAATGGGCGAGCAACCTGGCGCACGGGGGAAAACCCATGGATTGCACCCAGCCGTTGATCGCCCAAAAAAGCAAGAATGCTCCGAGCGTCGAGCTGAAGCCGAAAAAGAAGTTCATCAGCGCCGACAAGGCCAATCCGACCGCCATGAACCAACGCGGATTGGCGTGATCCCCGAGCACTCCATTGACGAATTTACCGACGCCGTAAGTGATATACAGGACGGAGCTCAAGATGCCGAGCTGCGTATTGGTGTAGCCCAAGTCTTTGCCGAGCGTGGGCAAAGCAATGGCGAGATTTTTGCGGCAAAAGTAAAAGAGGGCGTATCCGATGAGCGTCCCGACCATGACGCGAACGCGCCAATGACGGTACGCCGCATCAATGGCGGCGGGATCGGTGAGGCGTGGAGCGTTCGGGCGGGCCTGAAAAACCGTGGTTACGCCTTGCCAAAATGAAACGCTCATGATTGGTTTTCCCCCGCGGGTGAATGCGTTTCGCACTGCATAACGCGTTCGCGGCAACGAATGCAAGTTTTCGGACGACGATTCTTCCGTTGGGGAACGTGGCCGGCGTGATCCGAGCGGCAATGAATCGGAGGAAGAAATGCCGGGTGATTTCGTCTTGTGTTCTTGCGCCTTTGGATGAAAGCCGTACGTTGGTGAAGAGCGGTCTTGCTTTACGGGAGCCTTATGAAAACGAGCGTAGCTTTTCTGGTGGTTATTATAACGGCGCTGGGCGCTGCGGGGTGTGATAATTCAATCGTGTCGGGTGGGTCTGGAGGTTCCGGCGGTTCGGGTGGCTCGGGAGGCGCGGGTGGCGCGGGTGGTTCCATGGGCGTGGGCGGTCAAGGTTCCGTGCTTGGAACGAAGCTTGATTGCAGCGCTCCGAGTGGCGGATTGGAGATTTGCGATCTTTTCAAGCAGTTTGGCGATGCGTGTACGAGCC
>CAYSYX010000471.1:0-3081 GCA_964435055.1 uncultured Polyangium sp.
GTGTAGGGGAATTGCAAATGATCCTTTACTCCCATTGCAATGCGCTCGACGCTGACGTGCTTCGCGTAGCACATTTCCCGTAGGCTCTCTTCGCCCATCGCCCGACCGAATCCGCTCGCTTTGATGCCGCCGAATGGAGCATCGGGCGTCCCGCCGTTTGTCAGGACGTCATTGACGAGCACGGCGCCGGCGTTGATTCGTTCCGCAAGGCGTTGGGCGCGGTGTCGGTCGCTCGAGAAAACATACGCATTCAGGCCGAGGTGCGAATCATTGGCGAGCTGAAGCGCTTCTTCTTCGGAGGCCACGCGCATGACGGGCACGATCGGTCCAAAGATTTCTTCCGTCATGACGGTCATCGAATGATTGCAACCATCGATCACCGTGGGCTCGAAAAACTGCCCGGCTCCTTCTTTTCGTTTGCCACCCGCGCGGACGTGCGCGCCTTTGGCCACGGCGTCGGCGATGTGTTTTTCCGCGACGTCAATCTGATGCGGGAAAATGATCGCCCCGACGTCCACGAAATCTTGGCTCGGATCACCTTGGCGCAATTCGTTCGTGAGCGAAACGATTCGGTCCACGAGTTTGTCGTGGATGTCCGCGTGGGCATACACGCGCTCGACGGAGACACAGACTTGACCGCAGTTCGAGAAGCCGCCGAACACGATGGATCGTGCCGTTCGTTCGATGTTGGCATCCGAGCACGCGATGAGCGGCGCTTTGCCGCCGAGCTCCATGACGCACGGGATCAAGCGTTCTCCGCATGCCGCCGCGACTCGACGACCCGTCGCCACGCTGCCCGTCAGTACGACGAAGTCCGGCATGGCATCGATGAGCGCCGCGCCTGTCGGGCCAAACCCCGTACACACCTGAAAGAGATCCTCGGGCAAACCCGCCGTATCCCAGATTTCCTTGGCCTTGAGCGCGATGAGCGGCGTCACCTCGCTCGGCTTGATGATGACCGCGTTGCCGGCGAGCAGCGCCGTGAGCGCGTCGCGCATCGGCAACTGAAACGGGTAATTCCAAGGAGAAATGACCGCAACGACGCCTCGCGGCATGTAGTGCACGAAGCTGCGACGATGCTTGAGCATGTGCAGGTTGAGCTCGTGCGGAGCCAAAATCCGCGGGGCCTCTTTCGCAAAAAACGTGGCCAAATCGGCGGCGACGAGGACTTCGTGCAGGAGCGCTTCATGACGCGGTTTGCCGCACTCGCGAACGAGCAAGTCGATGATTTCGTCGGCGCGATCGACGAACGCATCGCGAAAACGCAAGACCTTTTCAGCTCGAGCTGCCGGGGGAAGTGCGCCCCAGGACTCCTGCGCGCGACGAGCTTTCGTCATCGCTTCTTTCACTTCTTCGGCCGACCAAACCTTCGCTTCGCCGATGAGTTCCCCGGTGGCCGGAGCGTAGCTGCGAATGCGCTGAGGTGTTTGTCCGTTGGAACCAGCGCTCGCGTGCGTACTGCTTCCGTTTCCTCGGTTCATCACAACTTGGCCCATGGTCCGTGTTCCTCCGTAGCGGCAGATTGCGGCGGGGTTCAACCGCAGCGCGACAACGCCTTGTTCGGCGCGCAGAAGGGTAGCTGCGCAGACGCCTCTGTTCAATTGAAGAAAAGCCGGCTCGTGTTTTGTGACAATCGCCCCGTGCACGCACTCGCTCTCGCTTCGCTCGTCGTTTCGCGTTACGGTGCGCCCACGTCGAACGTGACGACCAACGTCAACGAATCGGAATTTGCGCGAATCGTCGCGGGTGATCATCCCGATCCGCACGCGATTTTGGGTCCTCATCTCCACGCTTCGGGGCTCGTCGTGCATGTCTTTCGTCCCGGCGCCACGCAGGTCATTCTTCGCCCCGATGATGTTCGGGTCAAACCTCGCGTGATGGCGCGGCTGCATCCGGGCGGGATTTTTGGGGCCAGGTTTGTCGAAACGCAACAACCTTTTGCGTATCGGATCGAAGCTCGCACGGCGCGCGGCGTGAGCATCGCGCGCGATCCGTACGCGTATCCGCCGACGATCGATGATGAGGATTTCGATCCCGCGGCGCCCTTGGCTCATCTCACGTTGGCCCGACGTCTTGGAGCGCATGTCGTCGAACGTGCCGGGGTCACGGGGACGTTTTTTGCGGTATGGGCTCCATCGGCGCGGCGCGTGAGTGTCGTGGGCGAATTCAACAAATGGGATGGTCGTCGCCATGCAATGCGTCGGACCAAGTTCGGCGTATGGGAAATTTTCGCGCCGGACGTGGGCGAAGGGGCGGCGTACAAATACGAGATCAAGACGGGCGAGGGGATTGTCCTGTTGAAAAGCGATCCGGTGGCTCGGGCCGCCGAGGTTCGGCCGGCACATGCATCGAAGGTTGTCTCGGCACATCATGTCTTTGACGACAAACCTTGGATGGAGGCTCGTGGCGCGCACGAAATGGCGCAAAGACCGCTGAGTATTTACGAAGTGCATTTGGGTTCGTTCCGGCGCGTGCGGCGTTCGGACAAACTCTTCGATTGGTCATCGTATCGCGAGCTGTCCGCGCATTTGGTGGATCACGTCGCGGCGCTCGGGTTTACCCACGTCGAGCTTCTTCCGGTGATGGAGCACCCGTTCGACGGTTCTTGGGGATATCAGGTCACCGGGTATTTCGCGCCCACATCGAGGTTTGGCTCGCCAGACGATTTACGGCGGCTCGTGGATCATTTTCACGCGCGAGGAATCGGCGTGATTTTGGATTGGCCTCCCGCGCATTTTCCCAAGGATGCATTTGCGCTCGGGCGATTCGACGGAACCCCCTTGTACGAACATGCCGATTCGCGCTTGGGCGAGCATCGGGAATGGGGGACGTTCGTTTTCGATTATGGAAACCCGGCGGTGCGAAATTTCTTGATTGCGAGCGCGCTGTATTGGATTGAATCATTTCATGCCGACGGATTACGCGTGGATGCCGTCGCTTCGATGCTGTATTTGGATTATGCGGCTCGGGATCCGTCGGAGTGGGTTCCCAATGAAAAAGGTGGGCGTGAAAATTGGGATGCGGTGCTGTTTTTGCGCGAACTCACTCGAGCGGTACATGAGAAATTCCCGGGGGTCATCC
>CAYSYX010000471.1:3091-7515 GCA_964435055.1 uncultured Polyangium sp.
GACGCAATCGACGGAGGAATCGGAGAGCGGTCTGGGATTCGATTTCAAATGGAACATGGGCTGGATGCACGACACGCTCGATTATTTTCGTCTCGACCCTATTTATCGCTCGAAGCACCACAAAAACCTCACGTTCGGTATGATGTACGCTTATTCGGAGCGATTTTTGCTGCCGCTGTCGCATGACGAAGTGGTGCATTTGAAGAAATCGCTTTTGTCGAAAATGCCGGGCGACCGATGGAAACAGCACGCCAACCTGCGGGCGCTTTATGGGCTGCAATGGTCGCATCCGGGCAAAAAGCTGCTCTTCATGGGAGGTGAAATCGGGCAATGGAAGGAATGGAACCACGACGCCGAACTCGATTGGGGACTGCTCGTGGAGAACGATCACGCGGGGCTCGGCCGATTACTTCACGATTTGAATGCAATTTATCGACAATATACGGCATTGTGGCAGCTCGATGCTCATCCCGCCGGTTTTACTTGGATTAACCCCGACGAATCGCTCGTGAGCGTCGTGTCATTCGTGCGTTTTCCCAGGTCGGCGGACGGAGCGAACGAACCTTGCCCGAAAAAAATCGCGCAGGGGACGTTTGTCGTCTGCGTGGGTAATTTTACCCCCGTCGTCCGTCGAGGGTATCGGATCGGAGTTCCTCGATATTGTCGTTATATCGAAGTGCTCAATACGGACGCGCTGGTTTATGGCGGCAGCGGCGTAGGAAATATGGGAATCGTGGCCTGCGAAAAGATTGCGGCCAATGGATTTCCGCAATCGATTGTTCTGACGCTTCCACCTCTGGCGATGCTTTATTTGGTTCCCGAAGACGATGCCGATCCGTTGCCGGAAGAGCCGGGCTCTTCCGCGTTCGTTACGCCGCTCGATCGCGATGCGGTTGATTCTGAAGACGCGAACGACTCGGACGTTGTGGGTTTGAATGCACGTCGTTCGGATGATATCATACCGTCGTGATGATTCGCGACGTTGTTGACGGGCGAATGGCATTTGTGGCATAGAGAAAATACTGTAGTGACAAAGTTATCCAAGTGGTTGGATCCCATGGCGATCGTCATCTTGTTGACGGGGGCCATGGTTATCGCAGGGCTCGACTGGTCTCAACGAACGACGACTCGCGACGGCGCTCGAAACGACGCACAGCTTGCCGCGTTGGCGCTCGTGCGAGAAAATGTCGTTTTGGCGCATCTGTGGTTCGAAGAGTGGATAGCCGGTGATTCGTCGATCGCGCTCGATCAGGACGTTTATGGTCGTGTCAATCAGGGAATTGCCGCGCTGGCGACCGTCGTGGAGCAGGGGACCGTCGATGCCACCGCGCATGAAACCGGCGTGACAGGTGAGGATTTCAATTCGTTGCGCGAGCAATTGCGGACGTGGCGGTCGAGCGCCGAGGCTCGCACACGCGATCGTGATGGTTCGGGGAAAGCCGGAAATGCCGACGACCAGCAATTCGATGCGTCGTTTCATTCGATATTGGAGCGACAGCAGTCATTGACGCGTAAAATCGGTGACTCCGTTCGAAAGTCGAAACGCGTCGCCGATCAACGGCGTAAGGGCGTCATGGTGGCGTTGGGCACTCTTTTTCTAGGCCTCGCGTATCTGGTCCATCAACGCCGCAAATTTCTTTTGACGCGTAATGCGGAGCTCGAATCACGGGTCGAAGAGCGGACGGCGGATCTGCGTCGAGCAATGGAATTGGCCGAAGCATCCAGTCGGGCGAAGAGTCAGTTTTTGGCCACGATGAGTCACGAGATTCGTACGCCGCTCAATGCCGTGATTGGAATGACGGGGTTGATGCTGGATACGCCGCTTACTGCGGAACAGCGGGAATTTGCCGAAACGACGCGGACGAGCAGCGAGGCTCTTCTGGCGTTGATCAGCGATATCCTTGATTATTCGCGTATCGAATCGGGCAAAATGCAGCTTGAAGAAGGCGTTCTCGAACTTCGAGGCTGCATCGAAGATGCGCTGGATTTGGTGACCGAGGCGGCGTCGAAGAAAAACCTCGAGCTTAGTTGTATTGTCGAGCGGGGAACACCGGCCGCCGTCATCGGCGATGTGACTCGATTGCGACAGATCCTCGTGAATTTACTGGGCAATGCGGTGAAATTCACGAGCGAAGGTGAAGTTCGCGTGCGCGTATCGTCGGCCGAACGCGACGAAGGGCGAGTGGAATTGCATTTCGAGGTTTCCGATACGGGGATCGGGATTCCTGCCGATCGAATGGATCGTTTGTTTCAATCATTCAGTCAAGTCGACGCGTCGACGACCAGACAATATGGAGGCACGGGGCTTGGGCTGGCCATTTGCAAGCAGCTGTGCGGGTTGATGGGGGGCCGAATCTGGGTCGAAAGCGAAATCGGCAAAGGGTCGACCTTTCATTTCACCATTGCCGCCACGCCCGCGTCATCGCCTGTGGAGAATGAAACGAAGGAGCGGACGGAGGTTATCAAGGGCAAACGTGTGCTCGTGGTCGATGACAATGCATCGACCCGACGGGCCATGGAATTGCAATTGGAAACATGGAATTTGCGCGTGCATTCGGCGGCGTCCGGTCAA
Organism: uncultured Polyangium sp.; assembly: GCA_964435055.1. Lineage (GTDB taxonomy): Bacteria > Myxococcota_A > Polyangia > Polyangiales > Polyangiaceae > Polyangium. Next base: position 5,664 of record CAYSYX010000471.1, read on the forward strand.
GAAGCTCTGGACGCCATCGAGCGGTCAGGGGGATTCGGCGCCGTGCTCCTCGATGTGCAAATGCCGGACATGAATGGCTTTTCCGTCGGAGCGGCGATTCGAAAGAAATTCGAGACCAAGAACCTGCCTATCGTGTTATGCAGTTCGTCGGTCAGATACGATGAAGGGGCGGTGCCGGAGGATCTGAATATTGCCGCCGTGCTCATGAAGCCCATACGTCAATTGCGCCTGCTCGATACCTTGATTGCTGTCTTATCGCCCGAAGACCATCTCGCAAACTCTCGATATCGAAAGGGGCGCGAAGTGCAAAAGCTCTCCGACGAACGTCCTTTGCGTATTTTGCTTGCGGAGGACAATGTCATCAACCAACGCGTGGCGCTCGCGATGCTCGCCCGCCTCGGTTATCGGGCCGATGTCGTCGGCAATGGCGTGGAAGCGGTCGGTGCGGTGAATATCGGCGAGTATGATGTCGTGCTCATGGACATTCAGATGCCGGAAATGGACGGCATCGTCGCCACACAAGAGATTCGCACGACGCTCTCCAAAACCAAGCAGCCGTATATCATCGCCATGACCGCAAATGTTTCCACGGAAGATCGCAATGCCTGCATTGCGGCCGGTATGGACGATTTCGTGGGCAAACCCATGCGCATGGAGGCTTTGGTCGAGGGATTGATGCGAGTGCCGAGACAAACCGGCTCCTCGACCAGAGCCGCTCGTGATGCCGAACCCGTACTCGATCCCAAAGCGCTCGCCGTCCTTCATCAGCTCGGCGGATTCGGTGACATTGCGCAAGTGTTTTTCGAGGAATCGGAAGTGGGGATTCAGGCTTTGCGTAAAGCCGTTTTGGAGAAACAAGCCGACGTATTCGTTCGCCACGTTCATGCGCTCAAAGGCGCAAGCTCGGCGGTGGGAGCCCTCGGCCTGGCCGCGGCGCTCGAGCGGCTCGAGGACACGGCTAGAGCCGCAGCTCCGAGCGATTTGCCGGCTCTCTTGGAGGAACTCGAAAGACGATTGGAAGCGGTTTATCGGGCGATTCGCACCGAGCTCGAAAAGGGAAAATCATCAAAGCCCAAGGGTTGAGCACGTCTGCGTGATTGCGCTCGAACGCGCGACCGACCGAGGGGTGAACCGTCGATCGGTCGCTTGGGTTTGGCCGCTTTATTTGGGGGTATCGACCACGCAGAAGCCGTTGAGGCAGATGTTCGATTTATCGCAGCAATCCGCCGCTGTGGTGCATTTCTCTTGCAAACCCGAGCACATTCCTTCGGGCGGCGCGTTCGAGCAGATGAGCTCGGGCATTCCGCCGGGGTTTGGCGAACAGAAACCATTGCAGCATTGATCCCCCGTCTCACAACCGGCGCCGTCGGAGCGGCAGGGTTCGAGGACCCAGAAGCCTCGGGAATTGCCGGCCAGCAATTCTTGAGCGGGCAAATAAAACGCGGGATGACTGCCGTCGACGCCCGCAGGCGAATTGAGGTCGATGGCGCTCACCCAAAGCTTCTTCGGCGTGATGTTTTGGAACAAATCCACGCCCCGTGGATCACTGCAAAATGGCGGAATCGCCGCTACGCTGCCATAAAGACGGCGGCTCGTGAAGACGACCCACGCATACCCGCCCGCGGCGATGGGATTGACCGTGGGCTCATAATTGAGATTTGCGTCGTCGCCGTGATCGGCGTCGATGCCGCCCACCGAAGCTCCGTCCCCAAAACAGGCCATGTTCACGGGCTGCGCGAGTTTGGGAAGATAAACCGTGCCGCCTGCGTCTTTACCATTGAGTTGATTGAGCGGTGTCGGCGTGCCCGGCGTCGTTGCATCGGCAATCGCAATGTACGACTTGGCGCCTTTT
>CAYSYX010000472.1:0-7496 GCA_964435055.1 uncultured Polyangium sp.
AAACCCTTGAAGCCAACGTCGCGCTGGTGCCGCACGTAGCGATTCATCACGAAGCGCTGGCCGCCGAACCTGCTGAATCGCGCGACTTCTACATGCCTCGTGCGGACGTGCCAAACCAAGGTCTCGGCGGCTTCGCCCACAACAACACGCAACCGACGGAAAAGGTCGCCGTGCGGATCGAAACGGTCGATCGCGTGATCGGCGATGCGCCCGTGAGCCTCATCAAATTGGACGTTCAAGGCTTCGAACACGAAGTGCTCGGCGGCGCGACAAACGTCCTCGCTCGGGATCTGCCGTACGTGCTGTTCGAATCCATTCCCGGAGAAGAATCGGGGCGGGAAGTCGCCGCGATGTTGACGAAGCTCGGTTACACGCTTTGGCGCGTCGACGACTTGCCCGAGCCTCCGTACTTTTCGCTCGCACCGGCCGGAAAACTCGAAGCTTCCAGCAACTACTTGGGCACACCGCCACCACGCGCGCGTCGTCGATCCTGAGATCGGCACGCCGTGCTACATCCGCGTCATGGCCTCGCCCGACCCGGAAAACAGCCTCATGGACGAGCATCGCGTCCGTTCGCTCGCGAAGCTCGCGCGTCTCGAACTTCCCGACGACGAAATCCAAAAGCTGACCGGGGATCTCGGGAAAATCCTGGCCCACGTCAAACAGCTGGAAGAGCTGGACGTGACGGGCATCGAGCCGACCGCGCACGTTTCGTTCGACAGACCCGATCTGCGGCCCGACGAACCGCACGAGAGTTTTCCCGTGGACCTCGCGCTGCGTGAATCACCGCGCGTTTCGATGGACGGGTTCGCCGTGCCCGCCTACGTGGACGAGGGTTGATCCATGACAAACCTTTCGCTCCATGAACAATCGCTGACGGACATCGCGGACGCGGTCACCCGCGGAGATGTCTCGGCGGAAGCGGTCGCCAGCGTGTACCTCGATCGCATCACGAAGTACGATCCAGCGCTCGGCGCATTTCTCACGGTGCAACGCGAAGAAACGCTCGAAGCCGCACGCGCGATCGATGCCAAACGCGCTCGAGGTGAAACGTTGGGGCCTCTGGCCGGCGTGCCCATCGCGATCAAAGACGCGCTCTGCACCCGTGACGTCCCGACGACGTCGGCGTCGAAGATTCTTTTGCGCTCCAACGGATCGGAAACGTCCGGCGCGGATCCTCGAAACGGATTTCGTCCTCCCTACGACGCCACCGTGGTCGCTCGACTACGCGCCGCCGATGCCCTGTTGATTGGCAAGACGAACATGGATGAATTCGCCATGGGTTCGTCCAACGAGAACAGCGCATTTTTTCCGGCGAAAAACCCGTGGGATACATCGAGGATTCCGGGAGGTTCGTCCGGGGGAAGTGCGGTGGCGGTGGCGGCGAATTTGTCGCTTGGTGCGCTGGGTTCGGACACGGGGGGTTCGATTCGACAACCGGCAGGTTTGACGGGGACGGTGGGGCTCAAGCCGACGTACGGGCGCGTGTCGAGGTACGGGCTCTTGGCGTTTGCATCGAGCCTGGATCAAGTGGGGCCATTTGCGATGGATGTGCGCGGCGCTGCGCGCATGCTGCGGGTGATTGCCGGGCATGATGCGCACGATCAGACGAGCCTCACAGCACCGGTGGACGACTACGAAGCGGCATGCACGCAAGACGTGCGCGGGCTGCGGATCGGGGTGCCGGAGGAGTACTTCGGCGAAGGTTTGTCGGCGGACGTGGAAGCTCACGTGCGCGAAGCGTTGAAGGCGCTCGAAGCGCATGGATGTTCGCTGCATCCGGTGCGGTTGCCGCATACGAAGTACGCGGTGGCGACGTATTACGTGTTGGCCACGGCGGAAGCGTCGTCCAACTTGGCGCGTTACGACGGCTTGCGATTCGGGGCGCGTGATGGTTCCGCGACGAACCTGGAGGCGCTGTACGCCCGTACGCGCGGGACAAACTTCGGGCGCGAGGTCGCGCGACGCATCGTGCTCGGAACGTTTGTCTTGTCGACCGGGTATTACGATGCGTATTACCTGCGCGCACAGCGAGTGCGGACGCTCTTGCGACGCGACTTCGAAGAAGCCTTCCGCAACGTGGACGTGATCGCGACACCCGTTTCGCCGACGGTGGCGTTTCGTTTGGGCGAACGTATCGATGACCCGCTCGCGATGTACTTGGCGGATGTGTACACGTTGCCCGCGAGCTTGGCGGGTTTGCCCGCGATCAGTGTGCCGTGTGAACCTACGTCGGCCACGTCGACGACGCCCGCGCTGCCCGTAGGCTTGCAGCTGATGGGGCCACCGCTTCAGGAGGCTCGCCTCTGTGCAATGGCGGCCGCATGGGAGCGTTTGTCCCCGGCTCGAGGGCGACGACCGGAGGGTTTCACATGACCGAACTACGCACGGAAGTCGCCCGAGCCGAACACGCCAAGGGCCTCGACGAACTTTTTCAGGCCGCAGGGTCGCCTTGTTATTGTCGCTTCTGGCATTTCAACGGGACAAACAACGAGTGGCTCGACATCTGCGCCAACGATCCTCGCCGGAACGCGGACGCGTTTTTCGGGGCGCTCGAGCAGAACCTTGATGAAGCGCGCGGCATCGTGGCGATCGATGCGAACGACCGAATCGTCGGGTGGCTGAAAGTCGCGCCCACGCCCGTGATGCGTAAGGCGTACGAGCGACGATTCTACAAGCAGCTGCCGGTGCTTCAGGGCAATCGCGAAGGCGTGTTTTTGATCGCGTGCGCGCTCGTGCATCCCGCGTCACGCAAGCAGGGCGTGGCCAAGGCGTTGGTGGCTGCGGCGGTGAAGCTTGCGCCCACGTTTGGCGCGACCGTACTCGAAGCGTTGCCGTGTCGTCCCAACGAACCGGTCGTCATGGACGAGGTCTTGTGGACCGGCCCGATGGGTGCATACATGACAAACGGGTTTGTCGAGGTCGGCGGTTTCGACATGTACCCCGTGCTCCGGCGTGAGCTCGAGACGGCATGAGCATGCGCCACCGCGTCCTCTTCGTGATGTTGCTGCTCGCGTTGCCCGCGTGTTCGCGGTGCTCGTCGACCACACCGGGAGCGACGGATGCGGGAACGGATGCCGCGACGGAGACAAAGGTCCTCAACGTGGATGTGTTGCCTCCGCCGGCCGCGTGGAAGTTCGAGCCGGTGCAGCTTGGACCTATGTTTTCCGGGGTCGCGTTGCCTTCGGGATGCACGACGCGCGAGCCCATCGTTCGCGCCAAGGTCAAGTCGTCGACGAAGTTTGTCGCGGTACCGAAAGCTTTGTCGACGCTCGTCATCGCCGATGCGGACGTTGCGGAGACGCCTCCGCGTCTTTTGGGCGTGGCCGCGATGACGCTGGATCCGGCGGGAACGAGTACGAATCCCGTCGCGCTTCCCTGGACCGATGCGGCGGCGATGCCGCGGATTGGAAGGACGAACGCGGGTATCTGGCTGGCGGCGTACGCCGAACCGGCCGCGGGCAAACTCTCCGAAGTGTTCGTCGTTCAAAACAAGCAGGCGACGTCGCTGGGCGTGGGGGACAAGTTCGAAGCGGTGGACTTGAGCTGCCTGGACGATACGTGTTTGCTCCTGACGACTCGTTTGAGCCAAGTTTCCGCGGCAGGGGCCGATGTTTGGATGGGAAAACCTTTCGGTTCGGCGACGTCGTGGTTGCGCCGTGAAATCGTTCCCTCGGCGGGCGACAGTGACGCGCGTCCGTCGACGATTGCGCGCCTCGATGCGACGTGGACAAACGCTGCGGGCGGCACGTCCAAAGGTCACGTGGTGACGCTCTTTGAGAACAACGAGCTTGTTTTTTGGGGCATCGGCGAGGACGGCAAACCGGAGGACTTGGGCAAACTCGCCGCGTTGCACGGCATCATCGATGCAACGATGCTCGGTCGGCCCGTCGCGTTCGTGTATGGCGCGCCGATCGACGACGAAGGATGCGCCCAAGAAGGCGGCGTGATGCGTTTCTCGCGCCTCGGCGCAACCGACATCGAATTTCGGACCCCAGCTCCGGCAACCACGGGAACGTTGCGCCCGTTGGCCCGCGGAGGTTTGGCCACGTACGTTGCGCCTTTGGGTTGCGGAGCTGCGCGTAAGGTCGCGTATGCGGTCGTTTTGGCGGATGACGGAACGCCGGTGTCTCAGCCGATGCCACTTACGGATGCCACGAGTTTGGCGGTGACGACCGAGGGCGAAAAAGTGGATCTCTTTGTCCAGCGAGATGAAGAGGTGCTTTGGGTTCGCGCGACCTGTGCGGCGCCCTGACAATAGGTTTGGCAAAAAGAAACCATTGAAGCGACCGACTGGATTCGCGCAATCGTTTGCTCTCACAAACTGCGTGATGACGTATCGATCGACTCGCGTCGCGGAGTGCACCACTTGGCCCCAACGAAGGACCCACTCGCGACGCGAGCTGAATCCTGAGGCGACGTAGGAGGTCATTTTCCGACAAAAATTCGTACCCATCGCCACGAACTACGTTTCGCAACGATATCCCTCGAAAATCGTCGACGACGTTTTCCCGTCGTGCGGCATCATGACGCATTGCCAAAGTGCATTCGATACCTACAGTCCTCCAACGAAATGGAGGCCCACGAAATGCGTATCCGCTTTGCCTGGAACTTAGCCCTTTTGGCGTGCACTACGATTCTTTTGCCCCTGGCGATCGGTTGCAGCGACGATCCTGCCCAGCAGCCCCCAACGACCTCGTCATCTTCGAGCAGCGGCGGAGGCGCAGGCGGAGCAGGAGGCGCAGGCGGCGGAGCGAATTCGCAGGCCGTCGAGATAAATTTCGAGGCTCGCGTGGACAATATGCCATTTCATTGCACCGACAAATACCCGAGCCTTGGAATGGCGGGCACCGAAGTGTCGTTGACGGATTTTCGGATCTACGTGCACGATGTTCGTTTGACGACGTCCGATGGGCAGGAGGTGCCCGTGGAGCTCGAGCAGGACGGAAAATGGCAATACCAAAGCGTCGTGTTGCTCGATTTCGAGGATAAAACGGGTGGTTGTGCGAATGGCACGACGGACCTGAATACCAAGATTATCGGAAAAGTTCCGCCGGGCACGTACACGGGGCTTGTTTTCAAGGTCGGCGTGCCTTTCGATTTGAATCACAGCGACGCGGCATCGGCGCCATCGCCGTTGAATTTGACCGGGCTTTTCTGGTCGTGGAACGACGGATACAAGTTCCTGCGCATCGATTCGATTCCCACAGCGGGCGGCAGCCCCTTCTTGGCGCATTTGGGCAGCACGGAATGCATGGCCGACGCCAATGGCAAAATCACGTCGTGCGCTCGCGAGAATCGCCCCGTCGTGCAATGGTCCATGTTCGACACCGCGACGAATAAAGTCGTGATTGACTACGCCGCGCTCGTGGCCAACAATGACTTGACGGTGAACGGAGGCGGCGCGCCCGGATGCATGTCGAGCAAAGACGATCCCGAATGTGCGTCATTGCTGGGCCAACTGGGTATTCATATCCAAGACGGCACCGTTCATGCCGAGGAACAAAGAGCCTTCGTCAAAGAATAATCAGCTTTGCAGTTGGTGTTGAATACGTAAACACTGGCCACTCGGGAGAAACAACATGAAAGATCCAGCCGCCACGACGCAATCGAGCTTTCTGCTCGCCGGTTTGCTTTTCCTCGGCGCGGCCGCAGGATGTGGCGGCGGATCGACACCGCCCCCGTCGTCGAATTCCCCTGAAGAAACGTGGGATTGGAAAGCTTGGGGTTTGCCCGTTGGTTATCCCAAACCCAAGGCGGCCGAAAACAACCCGATGACCACGGACAAGGTGGAGCTGGGTCGCCGTTTATTTTTCGACAAACGCTTGTCGTTGAATAAAACGCAGAGCTGCGGGTCCTGTCACGAACAGAAAAAAGCATTCACCGACGGACGCGCACAGGGCCTCGGGTCCACGGGCGAACTGCATCCTCGAAGTCCCATGTCGGTCGTGAATACGGGATATTTGACCACGTTGACCTGGGGCAATCCGTTGATCGACAAACTCGAAGATCAAGCGCTCGCCCCGTTGTTCGGTGAATTTCCCGTCGAATTGGGTATGGCCGGGCAAGAAGAAACTTTGTTTACCCGCCTGGAAGCCGATAACCTCTACGTCGATCTGTTTGCTCGTGCTTTTCCGGACGAACCCGATCCCATCGCCTTGACGACCATCGTCAAAGCCATTGCGGCATTCGAGCGGTCGGTGATTTCTTATCGTTCGCCCTACGATCGCTACAACTATGCGGGCGATCCGAGTGCCCTTTCCGCCGCAGCCAAACGCGGCAAAGATTTGTTTTTTTCGGAGAGGCTCGAGTGTTTCCATTGCCACGGCGGATTCAATTTCTCCGATTCCGTGCAGCACGAGGGAACGGCCATCGTCGAAACGATGTTTCACAACACGGGCCTTTACAATGTCGGGGGAACCGGGGCGTATCCCGAAGGCGGTCGAGGCATTTACGAAATCACGAAAATCCCAACCGATATGGGACGATTTCGCGCGCCCACGTTGCGCAATATCGCGCTCACGGCTCCGTACATGCACGACGGGAGCATTGCGACGTTGTCCGAGGTGCTCGATCATTATGCCGCCGCCGGGCGCACGATTACCGACGGGCCCAATGCCGGCGTAGGCAGCCAAAATCCCTACAAGAGTGAACTCATCAATGGGTTTACCCTCACGCCGGAAGAAAAAGCCGACGTCATCGCGTTTTTGGAATCGCTGACCGATACGGAATTGACGACGGATCCACGATTTTCAGATCCATTTGCGGGATTGGGAGGTCCACCGTGAAACTGCGTGTACACAAACAATGGTTGGCATTGACGATTGGTTTGTCAGGGCTCATGGGGCTGCCCGGCCTGATCGTTTCCGGTTGCGGCATGGATCCCGCGCCGCCCCCGGCAACCACGGCGGATGTCGCCGATGTCATCTACGAGGGACTCGCAACGGACGAAGCGCTCATCGTCATGCTCGCCGCGCAGGCGCAAACCGATCCGGCACAATCGGCCGTCATCGATACGCCGGCAGCGGACATGGTTTTACCTTCTGCAAAGACGCCGACGTTTTCGTGGCATGTCGGCGAAGTCGCTCGAGCGCCCCGATTGAACGTGAATCCGAATGACTCGCGCTGGGCTTCCGCATTGCATTCGCTGCTCGAGGTTCGCGAAGCGCACGCGCACGGAGCGCCCATCAACGGCCGAGCCTATTTCTTGGTCTTTTCGACGCCGGGAGCGCCAAAGTTCCATCGGGTTTTCACCACCGAACTCACGTACACGCCGGACGCGGCCGCGTGGGCAAAACTCGTTTCAGCGAAGGGCCCGATCACGCTCACCATCCTCAACGCTGTTTTCGAAAGCAATCGCGTCGCCCAAGACGGCGGCCCATTCATGGGTCCTGCGCTATCGTTTTCGATTGCACCGTAACGCGTGGCGCAGACTGGGCTATCCGCCCAGACCCGACCAGGGTCTATCCGACCCTGGACCCGGACCAGCGAGCGCT
>CAYSYX010000473.1:0-7487 GCA_964435055.1 uncultured Polyangium sp.
GCGCAGGCCATTCATCGCGCGAGCAGTCGACACGACAAACCGTTCGTCGCGGTCAACCTGGGCGCCATTACGCCATCGTTGGCCATTGCGGAATTGTTCGGCGCCGAAAAAGGCGCCTTCACGGGTTCACTAAAGCGACAAATCGGCTACTTCGAGCAAGCTGCCGGGGGAACGTTGTTTCTCGACGAAATCGGCGAAGCCCCGGTTGAATTGCAGGTTGCCTTGTTGCGGGCACTCGAAACGCGTGAAGTGCAGACGGTGGGCGCAGCACAGCCGCGAAAAATCGATGTGCGGGTCGTCGCGGCCACGGACGCGGACCTCGAAACCAAGGTCAAAACGGGATCCTTTCGGGCCCCGTTGCTCAATCGCTTGGCGGCCTACGAGATATGGATTCCTCCGTTGCGCGGACGTCGCGACGACATCGGGCGGATTTTTGCACGGTTTTTGCGCGAGGAAATGGCTACTGTCGGCGAATTGGAACGCTTGACGTCGCCCGGTGGAGACGGAAAACCATGGTTACCCGCGTCAATCGTCGCGCAGCTCGTCGATTATGATTGGCCTGGGAACATCCGCCAATTGCGCAACGTCGTGCGCCAGATCGTGATTGGCAATCGAGGTCGAAATCGAGCCGACATGACGCCCGCCGTCGACCGCCTTTTGGCTTCGCAATTTTCGCACCCAGCCATGGCTGCGACGTCCGCAGTAGCGCCTGTGGAACCAGCGCCTACGGAAAATGCGCCCTCGCCGAAGGCTCCGGTGGTCAGTCCAAATCGACGAAAACCGGCCGACATTACGGAGACTGATTTGCGCGAGGCCCTGCGATCGTGTCGTTGGGAGCTGAATGAAACCGCGGAAAAATTGGGCATTTCCCGGGCCTCGATGTACAACATGAACGAACGTTTTTCCTGGTTTCGCGTCGCCGGGGACTTGACCGAAGCGGAGATTCGTCGCGCATTCAAGGAATGCGCCGGGGATATCGCGCGATTGGCGGAGAAGCTCGAAGTATCGGAAAAGGCGCTTCGTCGTCGTGTACGGGAACTCGACCTGATTTGATTACGGCATCTTCGCCAAAGCCGCTCGTCCGGCGTCCACGAAGACCTCGACCCACCGCTCGATTTCGTCTTTCGACACGCCATGACGCTGCGCCGTGTTCGCGACCGACGCTGTTCCACGCAGCACTGCCAGCACCGCGTCAGCTCGTTCGTCGGCGTCGTCGGTTTCGATGGTCGCCACGGCGGCTTTTCGTATCGGCATGATGCCTGCCGGACATTTCGTTATGGGCAAACGAGCGGCCGGATCGCCCAAGAGCACGTACGCGCGCAAGTCTTGCCGCTGCATCCAGAGATTGGCTCGACGCATTCGGTGGACGGGTTCATCGACGAAATCCGGTATTCCCAACGCTTTTTGCGCCCGCGCTTCGTACGAAGTGGTCAATTCGGTGCTCACGGATCGGAAAAACTTGGCGAGCGAATGGTGCGCCACGCCAAACCGATGCCCCTGCACGATCGATTCGACGATACCTTGAAATCGTTCCGCGCGGGTTTTCGGCACGAGTCCCGTGCGGGAAATATCATAATCAAGAAAACTCCACGACCAAGCCAGATCTACGTGACCGATGGCGCCGAGCGGGCCGTTCGAATTCGCCAGGGCGCTTTGGGGCAACGCAGCGATGAAGGGCGATTCGCCTTCTTTGGGCAATGCCGCGAGCACATCCCCGGGCACTTTTCCAAGCATGCCCAAGGTCCGAAGTTTTTCCAGCCAAGGTAAATACGCACTTCGCGTCGGAGTTCCCGCGCCATAACACGCAAACATGAACCAGACGCCTCCGGGTAAAAACCGAGCGTGGGCGACATCGTTTGCCGTCAACAGATCGCCCTTGCCTCCGAGCACCATGGCGCCTTGTTGCGCACGTTGTTGTTCGATCGATTTCCAGCCGTCTTTGGGAATACCTGCCCCGTGGCTCATCGTGAAAAGCATGGCGGCTTTGGTTTCGGCGGATTGCCGCAAAAGCGCTGCGGTCGAGGTGATGGTATCGGGCGACAAACTTGGCGTTGCCATGGGAATATCGACGATGGATGCGGCCTCGAACGTTCCGGCCTTCATGGCCGTACGGGCCATTTCGAGCAGCGGCTGCATCAGATGCTTGTGGCCTTCCAGGGTGGCGCGCGAACCATCGAGCACCGAATGAAATAGCGCGTTTGCCCGAGGAGCTTCCGGCGATTGGGCGAAATGCAAGACCTTGTCGATATAGGCTTCGTAATCGCGATCGGCCTCGAAACCGAGACGACCGACGAACGCTTCGCCGCCGAGCATTTGTTGCAGGTCCCAGGAAACGACGTCGGGGTTTCCCAGGAGCAACAGATATCGCGGACGTGACGACTCGCGCCGACCGACGGCGTCTCGATAATCGCGCTGGATCCAATTCGCTGCGGCCGATGCGTCCATGCCCGGCTCGACGCGGTACACGAGCGCTTCGCGACCCTGTTCTTCTTCACGTAATCGCCGAAGCGGGGCGATCAATTCGAGCAAATGATCGCCCGCCGGACCTTTGGGCGCCACGATGGCCCATCCTTGTTCGGGCAATGCATCCGGCGGAGCGAGCAAGTTTGCCCCTCGTTGCGCATCCGGGAGCAGACTTTCCGAAGCGGGAGCATCGAGCGCGGTATCGACGGGAATTCCGTTATCGAGAACGGCTCGATGATCGTCGGCGTGGGCGAGAAAAAGTTGAGCGTCCATGACGAACCGGTGGGAGATGATGCGCGAGGGCGAGGGGAATGTCTACGAGATTTTCTTCAGACGCGTCAAAACCGCATCGACGCATTCACGCCGACGTATTCGTTTTTCTTGTCCACCGAGATCGTCGGCACGATGGCCACCGAGCTTGCGGCGGATCCCTTCGCCGCGTCGGTGGAATGGATCCACCGATAAAGGCCGTACGCCATGATCGGAGCGCCAATCGCCGCGGGCAAAAAGACGCCCGTGCAATACGCCCCGCCATAACGATCGCAATCGCCGGCGCCCACGGCAATGTTGACGATGCCATAACCGGTCACAATGCCGCCGATGGTCGCGGCGACGTTGCCGGGATGATCGATGTCCGTAATCATGTCGCGAGAAACAGACATGGTCGTGCCACCTTCCGTTTTGACGTAAATGCTCTGCGAATCGGACGCTTGAATCTCGCCTTCGAGGTCGGGGGCATTGGCTCGGGTAATGGTCGCCGTGTGGCCGCAACCGGTGATCAAAGCAGTGAAAGCAAAAGAAAGAACGAGTGTCGTGGCATTGCTGAACTTGAACATGGGAACCTCCGCGACGTGATGGTCGTCGTTGTTGTTCCAGGGCATGTGCACGCGGTGTGCCAACACCGTTCGCGGAGGTTTGGCCGGGACAATTACGCGCGAAAAGTGAATTGGCGCGTCAATGTAAAAATTGGCGCGTCAATTCACTCCCGGCAGGCCGTTGTGCGTCACCTCATCGTTACACGTCGAATGAATCGACGGGTTGCTCGAACGCATCGCAATCCGCCGCTTTTTCACGCGATTCGTTCGCCCCGGGATGCTCGATGCCGGCTCGGAATTCAGCCGCCTGTTGGAATCGGGCGCGAGCATGATCACGTTCTCCCGAATCACGGTGCGCCAATCCCATGAGGTGCAGCGCGTCGGCCTTGCCCCAGACATAACCGCATTCCGGCTGCGTGGATCGCTCGAGCGCCAGTTTGGCATGGCGAAACGCTTCGGTGGGCGCCTGTCGAGCCACTGCGGCCCGAGCCAGCGTCAGGAGCAGGTCGATCGCATCCACGCCATATTTGTGTTCTTCGGCGAGTTGAAATCCTTCGGAAGCTTCGGCGTGGGCGAGGTCGGGATGGTCTTCATGAAGATGAATGGCCGCGGCCAGGTCCTTTTCGTGAATCACACCTTCAACATGGTCCGTGGCCGCAGAAAGTCTGCCGGCCAATGCAAGGTAACGACGCGCTTCGGCGAGCGAATCGGGCAGAATCAAATGACCGATGAAAGCATAAAGAAGCGCGGTAATGCCTTTGTATCGTTTTTGTTCGCAATAAGCCAGGTTCTGGAGCGACATCTCCAGCGCTTTGTCCCGATGACCCAAGCAATGGTAAAACTTCGCTTCCCACAAACCAATCGCCGCACGTAATGGTTCACCGGCAACACGCGTCGCTTCGGCGAAGTTGTGTCGGGCAACCGCGATTCGGCCCGTCAAAAATGCACCAAATGCCACAAGACCCTGGCTGTCCGACGTCTCGATCGAATCTTTGGCCACTTTTCCCATCGCCAAGGCTTCGTCCGCGTGACGCACCATCGTCGTGAGCCGGCCGCGCAGGAAATCGAGCCGAGCGACGTTATGCAGCGCCACCGAAAGGCTCGTCTGGTCCATTTCCCGCCGCACGAGGTCGATGGCTACTTCCATACACGCATTAGCGATGTCCAAGTCGCCAACGTTTCTCGCCAACGTCGCCCAATCATTGAGCAACAACGTTCGTCGAGGTACGGGTAGATCGAGCGCACAATGCGCGGGGGTTCCATCCGGCGAAAACCCTTCGACGATGCGTCGAGCCCGCCGATATTCTCCAAGTAGCGGCCCCAAATGCTTGTAGCCGCCCATGCCGTGCCAATACAGCTCGAAGGCTTCTTCCGTTTCTCCCGACAGACGCGTATGTTCGATCAACGCCTCGAATCGATCGAGCGTGTCCTTGTCGCCCGTGGTTTTTCCCGGTTGATGCTCCAAACTCGGCGCGAGCCTGCGTCGAAGGAGCTCGTGCACGTTCGTCGCACCAGCACCATTGAGTTTCTTGAAATGATCGCGGACGAACGGATGCGCCGTAAAGACGCGTTGATCTCCATCGCCGTGGCTGAACGCCAATCCGCGGGCAATGAGCCGCCGCACGAGGAGCAGCAGTTGCCGCTGATTCGTTCCCGCCAGGGCCGCAGCGCCGCTGACGCCGGCATTCACCAGTGTTTCGAGCATCTCCACGCCGATGCCGCGATGAAAAAACGAGATATGGGTCATGAGCTCACGCTCGGCTGCCGTCATTTTTTCCGAGAGATGACAGAGCATTTTATCGAGCTTGAATGCTTTTTGATCGGCATCACCGGCTTCTTTCGCCATGACGTCCAAATCGAGTTCGAGCCCTTCTTCGGCATCACCTTCGGCGTAATGCTTCAAATACGCGCCCATCACGCGCACGGACAATGCGTGCCATCCGACGCTTTCCGCCAGCGCATCGAGCACTTTGTCATGTCCGCGCACGCCCCACATCCGCAACATGTCGCGCGCGGCGCTCGGCTCCAAGTCTTCGAGGTGAATCGTTCGAACGCCTTCGCCTTCCCAACTCGTGACATCGCAAAGCAGAAAACGCGATGTGGCGAGCAATCGGGTTTGTCCGACCTGTTTGGCCGCGATTTGTCGCACCAGCAAGCGAAATGCCGGATCGATGATTTCTCCTTTGGCCCGATGACCGCCTTCCTCGGCTTGCACCGTTTCCAAGCCATCGAACACCAACAGGTGCGATCTGCCGTCTTTGAGCGCGGCCAAGAGACGTGCACTGCGGCCGCTGCTCTCGCCCGGCTCGCCAACGAAATACGCGCAGGCTTCCGCGAGAAATTCGTCCACGTGGTTGTTTTCGTAAAACGACCAAATGAACACGCCCCCCGGCGGTTTTCTGAATGTTTTGCCAACCGGCTCGAGCCAATCCCGCACTACGCGCTCCACGAGGGCCGTTTTTCCCGTCCCACCAATGGCGCAAATCGCCACGATGCGTGTCGCATCGCCGTCTTTCGCGAGCCATGTGCCAAGCTCCTCGCGCAATCGCTCGCGACCTTGGAAAAACTCCGCCGGTTCCAGGATGTGCACCCAATGTGGTTCGAGTTTTCGAGGTTCCGGTGCCGGGGGACGTTCGGAATAACCGGGCTTCATCCGCGGCACGCCCTCGAGAAAAACGTTGTTCGGGTTGATATCCGCGCGGTGAAAAAGCTGCGGCACGTCTTGACCTGGCAAACCGCGCAAGCCGATTTCGTTGCGCCCCAGATCGAAGGCTTTTCCGACACTCTTGCCGCGAGCAATCGCTCGGTAAAACGCGGTGGCAAATGCAATCGCCGCGTCGTCGTCGATGGCTCGGGCCGTTCCCACGACGCAATCGACGTATTCGGCAATGGCTCGCGCTTGCGCCGCCGTAAAACACGCATTGAGCACCACGCATTGCAGTGGGACGTCGTGATCCACGAGGGCCAGCAATGTGGTGAGCACCTCTGGCCGAACCGCAATGGCCGCGCCCGCGTCGTCTTCGAGCAACAATCCTCCGTCAATCTCTTTGCTCGTGCTCGACGAAGTCTGTTCGTCCGTCTGGAACTCCCGCGATGTTGCCGAACCGGAAGCCGTGTTTTGCACCGTATTTCCGCTCTCGGGGTCGAGCCCATGCCCGCTGAAATGGATCACGTCGGGCTCGTGGAGGAGCAACAGCCGCTGCAAATCCGTCGGACGCACCGCAAGCTCCACCATGACTTGAAACGCGTGGGCTGCGTCCGCCGCTTCGAGCTCTTGCCGAATGTCGCGGACCTCGGCGTTTAGTCGCAAACGCGTCGTGTCGCGGCCGTTGGCGCCGAGGAAGAGGACCTTGGGTGAGGGCATACGGGCGCGGGCGAATGTGCCAAACCCGACGCCGTTCGTCTAGAAAAATGTCGATCCGTCAACAAGAAAGGCGCTGACGTCACGGGGCGACGCGTTGACGCGTCAATCCGACGAAGCGGCTTTGAAACGTCGACAAACGGGCCGGCACGAACGGTGCTCAGGGCGGACGCCATGGAACGAAAAACAATCATTCACGTGGTGATTGCCGGGTCATTGTTCATGAACACCGCTTGTGCGGTCACGATGCCGCTCGACGCCAACATGCGGCTCGATACCAAGGGCTTGGGGTACTCACAACGAGATATGGCCCTCAATCGGGCCGATATGTTGGACAAACTCGAGAACGAGCCGGAGAATCAAGATCGCATCAAGTCGGCGCGTGCGTTGTCGATGGGTGGAACCGTGCTTTCGGCGATCGGTGGAGCGGCGATCGGTTGGCCGCTCGGGGAATACATGACGGGCGATCGTCACCCGATGTGGTGGATGGCCGGAGCGGGCGCAGGCTTGTTTTTGCTGGGCGGTTTGCCGCTTGCATTGGCGAGTGATGCGCAAGTGGCCAAGGCGGTGGATGTTCACAACAAGCTCGTCGACGCCCGTGAGGCGCAAAGTAAAAAGGAATCGCAAAACAAGGCAGCGACAATCGTCCAAGAAAAACCATTGGCTCCGCTGCCGGAGGGATTCGGATTCGATATGGAGCAAGGGCCCGAGCAAACGGCGGTCTTGTGTCGAGCGCTCGGGTACGAATGGAGCGAGAACGAGGGCATGTTTTTTTGCAGCGGCGTTCCAAGCTCGGAAATCGAGAATGCGTCGGCGGAATTTGCATTTGCCGATCAACACCTGACGAT
>CAYSYX010000474.1:0-7460 GCA_964435055.1 uncultured Polyangium sp.
GGAAAAACTCGGCACGTCATCCGCAGCCAGGGCGTTGTATTGACGAACGGGCCCATGTTGATGCGCGGCAAGCCAAGCCTCGATGTCTTCACGCGACGAGACCTTCGTGTTTGTCTCGTTGTATTCCGGCACGTCGCCGACACTTTCAATTTGATAACCCACGTTGTTTCTCCCAGTTGCTCATTTCGAGGTCAACGGTTCACTCGCCGGTTTTACGCGTGCGAAGAAATTTCTCATCCACACAATTGTCCCAATGATCGGCGCAACGATGCCGCCAATACGTGCCGCGGAATTCTTCCTCATCGTTATGCCATTCCGCGCGATGCACGACTCGTCCACGATACCTCAAATCAACGTACGCAATCGCGGGTTGTTTATGGGTCACCAATTGGACCAGGGCTTCCGGCACGTCCACGAACGTCGGCGCACGATTGCCATGATTCGGAGTGCTCGGCGTATTGAATCCGTTCGGCGTGCGACATTCCGTAGGCAATCGAGCACACGGCCCGATCTCCATATCGGCTCGTTCATTCAATGCCAAATACTTTCCGACGAAGGGCGCTCGAAACCCACCGGGAATGATTTTCCAGGACAAATCCTCGGGCATCCAAAGTCGACGATAACTTGGTTTCGTAATCACGTGAACTTCGTCGAACGCGTAATGGCAATGGCGCCGGCGTCCGTATTCGGAATGACTCGATTCCTCTTGGGCCGGACGACGTTCGTAAATGACGTCCTGATCGGAGCCTTCATCGGCAACACGCACCCAGATTTCGTCGAATGGGGTCAGGTCTTCCACATCGAGGTTATAGTGGCTCGCGCCTTTGCCGGAACCATATTGAAAATCGACGTGGCTTGGCCAAACCACTTCATACCAAACGGGCACCCAATACGATCCCCGTTCGCCCAGAATACGCTCGAGCATTGATTCGGCTTCATCGGCGTCGATCGTCATGCCGGGACGAAAATAAAACCGAGCCTGCTCCGTGTAGATATTGGACATGGGCGATTTCGCTCCCCTGCGGCTCCAGCTTCGACCATTTCACGATTTGACGAGACAGGCGCGAACCATTCGATAAAGAAGGGGCCGATATTCGGCTTCCTCCGGAGCTTCTTCGCTGAATGCCAGCCCGATTTGCAGACCTTTGATGGCGTACAGCGCGACAAACGTCGCGAACTCGATTCGTTCCGGATCGACCTCCGGATGCTCCACGAGTTTGGCTCGTAATAACGACAGAATGCGTTTGTCATTGTCGAGCGTAAACCGCAAATGCCGAAACGACAGCGCTCCGAGGAGCAATTCTCGATACACCGATCGCCGGCGTACATGTTCGTTCAAAACGCTGTCGACGATCATCCGAATGGCTTCGTCCAAGCTGACTTTTTGCGGGTCGATGGACTCGATACAGTCCACCACGAGCTCCACGGTGCGATTGAATTCGCGTTCGATGAGCGCATGGACCACCGCGTCTTTGCTGGGAAAATATTGATACAATGACCCTACGCTGACGCCGGCGATCGTGGCGATGTGGTTTGTCGTGAGCCGTACCAGACCATCTTTCGCCAAGATTTGCGACGAAGCTTGCAGAATGGCATCGATCGTGTCGCGAGCTCGCGATTGGCGGACGGATTTACGAGGGGAAAACGGATCGGTGGGCACGCCGTCCTTTTTGGATCATTTCAAGTCGGAATGCCACTTCTTTTTTCATTTTCCAAACATCATCGGCGGCGAAGCCCCACGAGCTTGCTCCGGCATTCAAGCCGCGTGCTCTTGACAACGCGAGCTCGTTCACTTACTCCTGCGCCCGGCGCGTCGTGGCCTGCGCCGATCTTGCGCTTCGAAACTTTCGCCGAGGAAACATGCACAAGGAACGCATCGAGTTTGTCCTGCAAAATGATTCTATCGTCGGTGATCTGTACCTGCCCGACGGCAACGGACCTCATGCGGCCGTGATGGTGGGCGGTCCCATGACAAGCGTGAAAGAGCAGGTCACGGGCGTGTATGCGCGAGCGCTGGCGGAGCGGGGATTTGCAGCGCTGGCCATCGACCATCGGCATTACGGGGAGAGCGGCGGGGTGCCTCGACAATATGAATATTCGGTGCACAAGATCGAAGATCTCCGTGCCGCGATCGATTGGCTGGCCAAACATCCCGCGATCGACGCCGAACGAATCGGAGCCGTCGGTGTTTGTCTCGGAACGGGATACATCGTGCACGCCGCGCTTGCTCAGCCCCTCGTCAAAGCCATCGGCGGCGTGGTGGGTTATTATCGGGACGTCGAAGAGATGCGAAATCGAGATCCCGAAGGGTTTCAGAAAAAAATCCAACAAGGCATCGATGCTCGGATCCATTATGAATCCACCGGCGAAGTGCTCGAGGTTCCAGCCGTCGCCACGAGCGGCGATGCCGCCATGACCACTGCCGAGCTGTTGGATTATTACGGGCGTCGCGCCGCCGTACCGAATTACACGAATGCTTTCGCGCTCATGTCCCGCGAGTTTTTCCTGCCTTTCGATGTCCAAAGCGCAGCTGCGCGCATTCACATTCCAATGCGAATGATCCATTCGGAAAAAGCGCTGTCGCCCCATTGGGCTCGAAAATTCTACGACAACCTCGCCGGCCCCAAGGACATTCATTGGCTCGAAGCCTCCGGGCAAGTCGAATTTTACGATCAGCCGACGCTCGTCGCCCAAGCCGCGGACCTGCTCGCCCAGCACCTGCAAAAACATCTCCACGCAGCCCGGTAAACGACCGAAAAAGTTGCGGCGTCGTTTTCGAAACTTTTCATTCGTGTTCTTGTCTCACCTCCTGGTATCGTCGTGTTCTCCTACGATTCACGAGGCTCAACGTATGACCCCGGGTGGGGAAGTCACCGCAACCGATGCAGTCGGTCAAGACGCACAGCTCGATGCGGCGGCGCTGCAAACGACTTCCGCCCCGGCGCTCGATATCGTCGTTCGTTGGGGCGATTGGGTGCTCGGCACGCATGAACTCGCGCCTCCCCGACCATTTTTCGTTGGAGAACAAAACGTCGACGTCACGTTGCCTCGAGAAGTCTTGGGTGCACGGCGATTGCCCGTCGTCTTGGTGCGTTGGGATGGCAAAGTGCACCTCGTCGTGCCCCCGAATGCCCGCATCATTCTTGGAGGTCAAACCAAACGGATGTCGGCGGCGCGTCTATTGGCGCGAGGGTTTGCCCAGGCGTCGACTCAAATTGAAAACGCGGCCGAAGTGCCGTTCATCCCTGGACAAACAGCCACCTTGTTCTTCGATCAAATCGCCATTGATTTTGCGTTCACCACGGCGGCGCCATCCGTCGAGCGAAAACCGCTCATGGAAAAACGCGTCATTTGGGCGCAAACCGCGTCGTTTGTCCTGCACGCCTTGCTCGTGAGCCTTCTGTTCTACGCCGTGGGTCCGGCGGACGTCGATTTTACGTTTGGCATGACCGCGGAACAACTGAATGAATTTCAACGACGCTTGTGGAAGCTCGAAAGAAATGAAGCTCGAATGCGTTGGGAGCTCGAAGGGTACGAAGCGCGTTCACGCCCTGTGAATCCCAAGGACATCGCGGCGGAACATGTATTCATGGATTCTTGGTCCTCTGAAGCAAACCGTTGGTCCGACGAACTCACGGCCGAGGCGCAGCGAGCGGAAATTCCAGTCAAAAGCGATTCGTCATTGATTGGAGTGCTTTACGATTGGCCTGAACCACCGCCCCCGCCCAAGAAAAAACTCACGATTGAAGAAGTGATGAAAGGCCCGGGCGTGGTTTTACCCGAAGAACGTCCCGGGCGATTGCGTTTTCGCGGTCCTCAGGTACGTATGGGGGCAGTCTCCGTGAGCGGTCGATTGCCTCCGGAGGTCATTCAACGTATTGTCCGGCAAAACTTCGGGCGATTTCGTTTATGTTACGAAAATGGATTGCGACGAAATCCGAATCTGATCGGGCGAGTGGGTATACGGTTCACCATCGGCCGTGACGGCGCCATATCGAATATACGCAATGGTGGATCGGACCTGCCGGATTCGGGTGTGGTGGCTTGTGTCGCGCGGAACTTCAACAACATCGAATTCCCACAACCGGAGGCGGGCATCGTAACGGTCGTGTTTCCCATTTTTTTCGCGCCCGCAAGCGGCGATTGAGTATTGGCTCGTGAAAAATGCGAATGCATTGAAAGCAAAGGACTTCCGAGCGTCATGGCGGAGCGTATCGATCGGGCGGATATCATTTGCCACCGGTGTCTCGAGCCGTCCGGGAATACGGTCAACGAAGGAATGGAGGCCTTTGCGTGCAAACAGTGTTTCTTTTTTCAATACGCTCCCGGACACGAACCGGAACAACCTTCGCTGCAAACCGCGGCGACGATTCTGCATCGCTGATTGACGACCTACGCATCCGGCCCCAGGATTGAACACTCCAACGCCCCGCCTCAATGGAATCCTCGAAAACATCGCAACTTCGGCCTGTGCCCAACGCACCCACGGATCTCGAGCGTGTCCAGGAAAAACTCCGCGACTTGGGGCACGATCCGACCAAGCATACCCTGGCGGTTCTTCCCGCATTCGACCGACCTCTGGGAAACGTGAGCAAGCAGCAAAGGCGGGCCTTTGCCGATAGAATCGGGCAAATTGCAACGGAATATTGCAAGCAAACGGGCGATGCGACGCCATTACCCGAAAATCTCCTGCCTCCTTCCACCACCGTCGCGCATGCGTGTGGCACGTGTCGAGGGTATTGTTGCCATAGCGGCGGCGATCATGCACATCTGTCTCGACAAACATTCGCCCGCGTCCTGGCCAACTCCGACGGTTTGTCGATCGAGGACGTCGTACGGGCGTATCTCGAAATGGTGCCGGAGCAGCATTACAAGGGAAGCTGCGTGTACCATACCGATTCAGGTTGCCGATTGCCCCGCAACTTGCGCTCGGATACCTGCAACCATTTTCATTGCAGCGGCGTCCAGCCTTTGGCCACGATGACGAACGACAAACCATCACCACCGACGGTCGTCGCCGCGATGAAAGGCGAAAAGATCGTGCGGCTCGTCGTGATTCAAGACGACGACGCCAAGATTCTGTTTGGCAAGTAAATCGATCCCCGTTCACGATTTCTTGGTTTACAACGAAACCTCGCCGGGTTAAAGCGACCGGATGCGATTTCGATGGCCCACCGTCCACGCAGCGATGTTGCTCCTCGCCGGCACCGTCAGCTCATCGCCTGTCCGCGCCGAAGACCCCGACGTGAATGATATCATGGGGGCCCTCGATGAAGCGTCCGCGAATCTCGATATCGCGTGGCTCGAGACGCTCGTAGATCACGGGCAATTCGACGCGGCACTCGAAGCCGAAAATGCCGCAATGGCTTCCGCCGAACGTCTCGGGGGCGAACAGCGCACGGCCGCCATCGCGCGCACGCATGCGTGGATTGCCCGCGCGCATTTGGCCAAAGGTGAGCTCGATGCGGCCGCTCGAGCGTATCGCCGTGCGCTCGATGCCATGGAACCAAGCCCGTCCGCACGCCGAGAACTCGAAGCCGATGCATGGGTCGGAATCGGCTGGGTCGCATTGTGCAAAGGAGAAACGGAATCCAGCCTGAAGCACTTCGCGAACGCGCATACGGCGTTGGAAAAACAGGGCCGAGCCGGCTCGGCAGCCGAAGTGCCGCAATTGCTTGGAACGGCGCGCGCGCATCTGGCCGCGGGAAACAAGCCGAAGGCTCAAGAAGCCGTTCGTCTTGCCCAACAGTTTGGCGGACCGGCAAACGAAGGTTCCACGCTTCGCGTCCAGGTGCTGATTGATTTGGCCGACGCCAATGCCGAATCGGCAGGGAAAACCCTTCGGCGCCTGCACGAAATCGAAAATGGCGACCACATCCTGCGCGAAATGGCCGGCATGCCGTTCGAACGGCATAACCTCAGCATGCTCGACAGGTTGATGAGCGACCTGCATTTGTCCCTCACCGTTACGGCCATGACAAACGGACGTGAAGCGGAGACCCGAAAACTGGCGTTCACTTCGTTGCTGCGGCGAAAAGGTCTGGTGCTCGAAGTCGTAGCGGCGCGACGGGCGGCGATACGCAAGCTCGCGCTGACCGATCCGGGCCTCGCCGATCGCGTGAAACAGCTTTCAGCCATTGAAAGCGAGCTGGCGACATTGGAGCGACAACCACCCACCGCCGCCGAACGAGCTGCCCATGCCAAACGCATTTCCGAGCTCGTCGAATCGGCGGATCATCGGCAGATGGCCATAAATTTGCACTTGCCCGTGGGAGGTGGAGCCGCCGACGTCGTGAAACAAAGCAATGCGGCAACCATCGAAAGCGTGCAACAAGCCTTGCCTGCGGACGCCGCGCTCGTCGAAATCGTTCGGTACCGGCCGGCCCAAGGAAATGCCAAAACCGAGGTGACGCGCTGGGGGAACGCTCGGTATGCCGCGTTTGTCCTCAAGCACCAGGGCGAACCCGCCTATTTCGATCTGGGTGATGCGAACACAATCGAACGAAGTGTCACGGATTTCAGGCAATCCTTGAGCGAACAACGGGACGACGTTCAAACCCAAAGCCGAAAACTCGAGGCGTTGATCATGGCGCCCGTGCGCGCAAGCCTCGAAGGTATTCGCAGATTGTGGATTGCACCCGATCGCGCGCTGCACACGGTGCCATTCGAAGCGCTCTTGGACGAAGCGGGCCATTACCTCGTCGAACAGTTCGGAATGACGTACCTCGGTACGGGACGAGAGCTCACGCGACCACGAGCACCAAAAGCGGAAACCGGCAAACCTGTCATTTTGGCGAATCCCACGTATGCTCGAGCAACCGGGACGGCGCCTGCGCAGGCGGATGTCACCCGCGCCATCGATTTTCGCAAAGCGCACTTTTCGCCGCTTCCGGGGACGGCCGAAGAAGCGGAAGGAATTCGTAAAGCTCTGCCGAATGCCACCGTCGTGACGGGAGAAGCGGCCACGCGCGATGTATTGTTATCGTTGGTAAAACCCTCGCTGTTGCACGTCGCGACGCACGGGTTTTACTTGGCGCAAGAAACACCGGACAAAAAAGATGGCGGGGCGCAACGAGGGTTGGAGCTGCAAATCGAACCGGCGAAAGAAAAGAATGCGGACGAACCCGCATCGGCCGATCCGTTGTTGCGTTCGGGATTGGCCTTGGCCGGAGCCGATGGCGGCGGGGGCATCGTGTCGGCGCTGGAGCTTTCATCGATTGATTTGAGTGGCACCAAGCTGGCAGTGTTATCGGCGTGCGAAACGGGGTTGGGCGATTTGATGAGCGGAGAAGGCGTTTTTGGCTTACGCCGCGCGCTGGTCATTGCGGGCGCCGAAGCGCAAATCGTCAGCCTTTGGCAAGTGGACGATGAAGCTACGCGAACGATGATGGTCGAGTATTACACGAAACTGATGGCGGGAGGCGGCCGGAGTGAATCCATGCGGGCAACGAGGCTGGCCA